>DXCW01000115.1 GCA_019115805.1 Candidatus Sphingobacterium stercorigallinarum | reverse complement strand
AAACTCGCTTAGTCGATCCAAGTAGGCTCACCTTTTTTCATTTTATCTAAGGTCGCCTGATACTCCGCTTTATCCACGTCCTCGACTGCAGCAATGGCTTTCTCTTGCCATTCAATCGCTTCCTCTGTCTTCCCCAGCTTGTGTAACAAATTCGCATAGGTATCAATAAAGGCAGCATCCTCTATCTCTTCCAAGGATTTTTTACTCCAAACCAGTGCCGACTCTACACAGGCGGGATCATCGCAATTTTCGAAAATTGCCCAAGCGAATGAATTGAGTTGACTCGGATGAATTTTGGAAGGATCCGCATCTATGAACGCGTTAACAGCATCCTTAAACGCTGGCCAGTTCTTCTTCCTGGCATAATAACTGGGTTTGAAGCCCGCTACGGTATTCGCCAGCGATATATCGGAATATTTCCCCTCTAACTCCGCTATAGTTTCCTCAAGGATATCGGTTTCTGATTGCATGACCACCGGCGCCAGCTCGTAACGAAGAATAGCTTCTGCTAAAACCTGATCGGATTTCCCATCGCCTAATTGCGTATCAACCGCGGCTTTATGGCTCCGAATAAACGTAAAGATTTTTCCTTCCGGTTCGTCGACATTTCTCACTAACAACTCGAGGGTCTCCTCTTCTAATAATTCCTCTTCAGTGGAGTTGTCCATCACTACATTCAACGCTGTAGCTAACAAATCTCGGTCGTAGGCCTTATTTGCTGCCACGACAGTCGCTTTCGCAATCTCCTTATCGGTCGGATTTGCGTCAAACTTTTTTGCTAATGTCTCAAATTGCGTGTTCGGGTCCAAACCTTCTTTTGCTAAGGCGATGAATTGTTCTGCTTCGCCACCGCCTACAATACGATGCACCAATTCTCCGTCAGGATTGAAAATCAGAAAGGTAGGGTAAGCGACAACTTTGTAATCTTTAGCAAATCGCTTGGCTTCCTCCCGCCACGACTTAACTTCTTCACTATCCGCTTCCGTTTCATCCATTTGAATTTTCAAATTCACAAAATTCTCATTGAAAAACTCACCCACTTCTTGTTGTGGAAAAACATTGTCTGCCATCCACTTGCAAGGACCACACCAGGTGGTAAACACATCGACGAAAATATGTTTGTTCTCCGTTTTAGCTTTCTCTTTAACACCTTCCCAGGTCGTGTTGTGTTCAAAGGAAATCCCCTGCTCTTGCCCAACAACCAACAAAGGGATCGTGAGCAATAATAATATTAACTTTTTCATAATCAATGTTTATTAATTTACAATAGTATTAACACTAAGATAAATAATTTCACAACGACACACCACTAAAGTCACTAATTTTTACTGTTTGTGGCTGTAAACGTCGCTCAAAAGCTCAACCGCTTACGCGTTCCAAGCGAGAGCAACATAGACGCATGACAACGTAGGCGGTACACGATGTATTATTCCGTATCCTCTACCCACTACAGTTCGGGCACGTTAAACGTACCCTGCAATCGAACATCCTCCGAGGAGCTTCCAATCTCCAACTGAAAAGATCCCGGCTCCACCACCCATCGACCATCTCGATTCCATAACGATAAATCCTCTTCGGTTAATCTAAATTCAATCGTTTTTTCCTCATCGTTTTTCAAAGCTACACGTTGAAATCCCACCAGTTGTTTTACGGGTGTTACCACAGAACTCTCTGTGTCACGCAGGTACAGCTGCACGACTTCCTCACCGTCAAATGGCCCATTATTTCTGACTTGAAACTGCACGTGCAATTCGACTGAGTCAGCGACAGCACTCGAGGTCATCTGAAGATTTGAATACACAAATGTGGAATAACTTAGGCCATATCCGAATGGATATAGTGGCCCATCAGCTAGATCGATATAATGGTGTCGCTTGGGCTTATCATGATTATAATAAACCGGTAACTGCCCCACCGACCTGGGGACTGAAATGGGCAAACGTCCCGCCGGGTTATAGTCGCCAAATAATACATCGGCGATAGCATCACCTCCTTGCTCCCCCGGATACCAGGCATCCACTATCGCGGCGACGCTTTCCGACGCACGGTTCAATAAAAGCGGTCGACCCTTAATGAGCACAAGAACAGTAGGTTTCCCCACCGCTGCAACCGCTTTCATTAATTCCAATTGATTCCCCATCAGCTCAAGTGTAGCCCGATCAAATCCTTCGCCGCTTTCCATATCGCTTAGCCCTTGCAGCTCATCGCTCTGCTTCGCCGCACCCGTATCTTCGTAAGAGGTCCTAAAATCCCGAGCGCTTGATCCACCTAAAACCAGCACGACGACCTCAGCCCGTTCGGCTGCCCTCACAGCTTGCTGAATTTCATCGACGGCACGATCTCTAATAGCGCAGCCTTTTACATAATCCACCTGCACCTCATTCCCGAGTTTGTTTCGTATCCCTTGCAACACCGTTGTCACTTTACGCTCTGCTTGGGGAGCCGTATAGTCGCCTAGCTGATTATAGACGTTATCCCCATTGGGGCCAATCACCGCAATGCGTTTTATCGATTTTGAAAGTGGCAATAAACCCTTGTCGTTTTTCAGCAAAGTAAGCGACTCTCGAGCGATCTGCTTTGCTAACGTACGGTGAGCCGCGTTTCCCACCACATCGCCCGCCAGATTCTCCTCGACGTAAGGGTTCTCAAAAAGCCCTAAGTTGAATTTAACCTGCAAAACCCGTCTAACAGCCGTATCAATCTGAGACTCTTCCACCAATCCCTCCTCTAAAGCCTTAAGCAAATGAGCACCATACCCCTCCCCACTTAAATCGACATCAACCCCCGCTGACAGTCCTTGGGCTGCGGCCCGTGGCGCGCTTGAACTTATCTGATGACTACCCATTAAACCCGATATACTCAATAAATCCGAAACTACAAATCCACGAAACCCCCACTCCTCTCGCAACACTGTTTTTAAAAGCCACGGGTTCGAAGTACAAGGAATACCATCAATCGAATTATAAGCCGTCATCACGGAACCAGCACCCGCTTTTACCGCTGAAGCAAAGGGGTAGAGATAATGTTGACGAAGCGTTCGCTCGCCGACCGAAACGCTCCCCCCGTTGTGTCCACCTTCAGACGCCCCATAGGCGACGAAATGCTTCAATGTCGATATCATTTTTAAATCGGATTCTTCATCAGTTCCTTGGACTCCTTCTACCATAGCCGCCCCCATCTGTCCGACCAGATACCGATCCTCGCCATACGTTTCTTCTGTTCTCGACCACCTGGGCTCGCGTGCGAGATCCAACACCGGCCCATAAGTATTTCTACCTCCTACAGCAGCTGTTTCGACCGCTATTGCCTTTGCCATCTCTCGAATAAGTGCCGGGTTCCATGTACTGGCCTGCCCTATCGCCGTCGGAAACACGGTGGCTCCAATGGCCATATGCCCATGCGGCGCCTCTTCTGCCAGCAATAGTGGAATACCAAGCCGGGTGCTATCTCTTGCGTATTGCTGTAGTAGGTTGGTTACTTTTGCAGCTTCAGCGGGTTGTAGCCCTGTTGACAAAGACTTCTGCGTCCAAGGGTCCGCACGGAGTGTTGCCCACAAACTTCCAACATCACCCTGTTTCAACCGATCTTTAAACTCCGTACTTACCGAAAGATGGCCATGTTCTCCTTTTTCATACATTTTCCATCCTGGAAGTTTGGTCAGTTGACCGATCTTCTCGTCTAGTGTCATTCGGCTCATCAGATCATCTAACCGTTCCTGAATAGTCAATTCGCTATTCCAATAAGGATAAGATTGTCCCATACCCTTCACTCCTAAAAAAGAAAGGAAGGTAACCAACAGTATCGTTTTTACTTGCATGCGTTTTTCATAAACTGCCTGGAAGGCTAAACCGTACAGGCTTGGTAATCGTTATTTGGTATTTAGGAATGAGCTTTTTACGGGGGGAATCTAAAAGCTCGATAATGCGCTTGGCTACCCGCCCATGAACACGAGGAATCGAGTACAGCAGCAAAGCCAAGCGCAACAATTTAATCTACGTTCGCTGAATTAAGTAAGCAAACGACAAGTCCGTTAAATGGGTTTCGTTTTCTCTTCTAACCAAGCGTTGTGCTCCGCATCTAAAAAAGGTGAGAGTTGTTCAAAAACCCATTTGTTATAATTGTTTAGCCAATCAATATGCCGTTTATCCAACAGCGAACGATTGACCAGATCAGTCGCTATATAGCAGACTGTGAGTGTTTCGAAATCCATGAATTCTCCAAATTCATTGGCATGTACAATCTTACTAAGTACTAAATTTTCTATCCGTATGCCGTACTGACCTTCTCGGTATAATCCAGGCTCAATCGAGGAGATCATCCCATCGACCACAGGCACATCGGTAGCACTCTTATTAAACACATGCGGTCCTTCATGTACATTTAGGAAAAAGCCGACCCCATGCCCGGTACCGTGACCATAATCCCGATACGTTTCCCAAATAGATTGGCGTGTAATGGCATCGATTTGGTAACCCCTCGTTCCCTTAGGAAACACTGCCAACGATCCTTCTATCGTGCCTTTCAACACCACGGTATAATCGTCACATTCTGCTGGAGTGATATTACCTAACGACACCACACGGGTAATGTCGGTTGTTCCGTCATTATATTGGCCGCCAGAATCGACTAACAATAAGCCGGATGGCTCCAACGTGGCATTACTTTGCTCAGTAGCCTTATAATGCGGTAAAGCACCGTGTTCCCGATATCCCGCAATGGTGTCAAAAGAAATATCCACGAAACCATCTAGCTGACTTCGAAACTCTTGTAATTTTTCGGTAATCGATAATTCGGTAAGGGTTCCAGTGCCCACTTGTTCTTCCAACCATTTGAAAAACTTGGTGAGTGCAACCCCATCCTTGATCATCGCGTTACGCATGTGGGAGATCTCCGTTGGGTTTTTTATCGCCTTCAACCAAGTCGAAGGATTCATATCCTCGTGTACCTCCGTGTCGTATGGGACCGCATCATAAATGGCAAAGCAAGTCCGCTTTGGATCTAATAAAATATTTTTCGATTTCAGTTGCCCCAATTTCTCATAGACTTGATGGTAATCATCTACCTTAATTCCAGAGTGACCCAACTCTTGAAGATCGGACTCGCTTAACTTAGCCCGATCAATGAAAAGAACCGCATCATCTAAGGTAATGAGTAGAAAGCCCAGAACGACGGGATTACAGTTCACGTCCGCCCCTCGGATATTTAAAACCCAAGCCAAATCATCCAAAGATGAAATCAAATGCGCTTGCCTTTTTTTCTCCTTCATCATTCCCCGAATCTCAGCAATTTTGTCTTCCGCAGATTTTCCGGTAGTTGCTGTATCAATCAAATAGGCCGGTTGTTTAGGCAGCTCCGGGCGATCCAGCCATATCGGTTCCAACAAATCCGCATCACCCTGAATTCGGATTCCCAAAGGATGAAGCTCCTGTTCTAGCGAGTGTGCTAGCCCAACGGACGCCAAGTTCCCGTCAAAAGCGACACAATCGTCTTCATTTAATTTTCCGGCTAGCCAAGTCACGTATTCAGGCTTGCCTTGAACTTGCAGCTTGACCAACTCAAATCCAGTTCCCGCCAACTGTTCTGTTGCTTGGACGAAATAGCGCGCATCTGTCCACAAACCAGCAAAGTCCTCGGTAATTACCAAGGTACCCGCCGACCCGGTAAAACCGGACGTCCAAGCGATACATTTGAAACGTTCCGGAAGATATTCACTAATATGTGGGTCTGAGGATGGAATAATATATGCGGCAATCCCGCGCTGTCTCATCTCCGTCCGTATCGACGTTAATCGTTCCTTATATGTCATAACATTCCTTTTAATTTCCTTGCAAGTTAATAAAACTCTCTTTCAATATAAGTGGAGCACTCCAGACATTTGAAATTTTGAAAATTAAATGCAATACTTGTACACTAGATTACGATATTTGTTATTATGAGAAGTATTTTTCCATCCTTCTATCTGTTAGGCGTATGGCTTTTATTTACTGTACAGTCTAGCCGGGCCCAAGAAATCTCAATAAAGCTTGAAAAAGCGTACGAAGCTTTTATAGCTAGCCCCGCGTTGAGCAATGGCATGAGCTCGTTCACCGTACGCAATTCGAGCACGGGGGAAGTCATATTTGAAAAACACAGCCAGATTGGCTTACCTACTGCATCCACCCTAAAAGTGATTACAGCTATTACGGCACTGGATCTGCTCGGAGAAGACTTTTCATTTAAGACCACACTTTCTCACACTGGTGAAATAGACTCCCTAGGTGTATTGCATGGGGATTTGATTGTCGAAGGAACCGGTGATCCCACCTTAGGTAGCGAGCGTTATGCGAACACCAAGCCGGAGGTGATCTTAAATCGTTTTAAAGAGGGAATTATCCAACTAGGAATTAAGGAAATTCAGGGGCGTTTAATTGCAGACGATCATCTATACAACGGTTATGTAGTGCCGGGTACATGGATGTGGACGGACATCGGAAACTATTACGGGGCGGGGCTCTCTTCGTTAAACTGGAAAGAAAACAAATTTGGCGTACGATTTACACCACAGCGTGCGGGACAGCCCGCGTCGATCAGTCCTGTAGACGAAACCCATTTTCAACTTATTAACGAAGTGCAAACCGGATCAATCGGCTCTGGAGATAATGTGTATGGTTATACGGCGCCGTATTCAAATGTTGTCTATCTTCGTGGGACATATGGGCAGGACTTGAAGAAGACCATTGAAATCTCTTCTCCAGATCCAGCACTTGATTTAGCATTAGATTTGGCCAATGTTCTTCGACGGGATTCCATTCAAATCCATGATACGGTGACCACTGCAAAACGACTATTGAACGAGAAAAAAAATCTGCCTGTTAAAAAACGTACCATCATTACCACAGTGGAATCTCCTGACCTGGGCGAAATTGTGCATTGGTTCAATCAAAAAAGCATTAACCTATATGGGGAGGCGCTTTTAAAAGCAATTGGAGGAATTTCCGCCAATACATTTAAAACACAAGACGCTGCTGAGTTAGTCGGAAAATACTGGCAAGGCAAGCTCCAAATCGCACCGAGTGAAATTCGTACTTTCGATGGCTCGGGGCTTTCACCACAAAATAGGGTGACAACGCATGCCATGAGTAAAATTATGTACTATGCGAAAAAACGCCCTTGGTTTGAGAGTTTTCTTAAGTCATTGCCACAAATCAACAAAACGAAAATGAAAAGTGGCACGATTGGGGGGGTGTTAGGTTATACCGGATACCAGCAATCTAACGATGGTCAAGAATATACGTTTTCACTCCTGGTCAATAACTATCAAGGGTCGGCGAGCCAAATGCGGCAGCACATGTTCCGTCTTTTAGATAGCTTGAAATAAACATACTTTTGAAGCAAGATAGCTTATAAAAACAAACAACAGAATGAGTAACATCAATAGAAAAAAGGACGCATTACATTACCACGCGATGGGACGTCCTGGAAAAATCGCTGTGGTACCTACAAAACCACATAGCTCCCAAAGAGATCTTTCATTAGCTTATTCCCCAGGCGTAGCGGAGCCCTGCTTGGCGATTGCAGCAAACAACGAAGACGCATACAAATATACCGCAAAAGGAAATTTAGTCGCCGTGATCAGTAACGGTTCCGCCGTTCTAGGCTTAGGAGATATAGGTGCGCAAGCGGGAAAGCCGGTAATGGAAGGAAAGGGGCTTTTATTTAAAATATTTGCAGATATTGACGTTTTTGATCTAGAATTAGACACAAAAAATGTGGACGAATTTGTCAATATTGTCAAAGCATTAGAACCAACTTTCGGTGGCGTCAATCTTGAGGATATCAAAGCACCAGAATGCTTCGAAATTGAGGCACGATTGAAGGCTGAGATGAATATTCCTGTCATGCACGATGACCAGCACGGTACGGCGATCATCTCTGGCGCAGCACTGATCAACGCCTGTGAACTACAAAACAAAAACATAGAGGAAGTAAAAATTGTCGTAAATGGCGCGGGTGCTGCTGCAATATCCTGCACAGCAATGTACGTAGCGGTAGGTGCAAAAAAGGAAAACATCGTCATGCTCGACAGCAAAGGAGTCATCCGTACGGACCGAGATAACCTCAGCAGCAATAAAGCCGAGTGGGCCACCGATAAAGATTTGCATACGCTCGCTGATGCGGTACAAGATAGTGATGTGTTCATCGGTCTTTCTGCGGCAGATGTATTGACCCCCGATATGTTAAAAACAATGGCTCCGCGTCCGATTGTTCTAGCGATGGCCAATCCAAATCCAGAGATCGCGTATGATTTAGCGGTAGCTACTCGTGACGATATCATCATGGGAACCGGTCGTTCGGATTACCCCAACCAAGTAAATAACGTATTGGGTTTCCCGTATATCTTCCGCGGTGCACTTGATGTGCGGGCAACAGGAATCAATGAGGAAATGAAGATTGCCGCGGTAAAGGCGATCGCGGAACTAGCAAAACAAGCGGTACCTGAAGAGGTTAACATCGCTTACAACTCCAGTAATTTACGTTTCGGCAATGAATATGTGATCCCCAAGCCCACTGATCCTCGTTTAATTACCGAGGTGTCAGTGGCGGTAGCAAAAGCCGCTATTGCCTCTGGAATAGCGCGCCAGCATATAGATGACTGGGACGCTTACCGAGAAGAGCTACGCACACGGCTTGGAAAGGATGACCGACTAATCCGCACCGTCACCTCTAAAGCCAAGTCGAATCCCAAAAAAGTGGTCTTCGCTGAAGCCGACAATTATAAAACGTTGCGCGCTGCACAAATCGTGAAAGAAGAAGGAATTGCCTTTCCGATTTTACTAGGTAATCAAGCCAGAATCAATGAGCTCATCCAAGAATATAGCTTTGAGTTAGATGGCGTTCAAATACTCGACCCGGTAGATGAAGTGGGCACCGAGCGATTTGAAAAATATGTCGATCATTTATACCACAAGAGACAACGTCGGGGTATTAATAAGTTGGATGCCCGTAAATTGATGACCAACCGAAACTACTTCGCTGCAAGCATGGTTGAATTTGGGGAAGCAGACACATTAATATCCGGGTTGACACGCAATTATGCCTCCGCTATCCGTCCGGCCTTACAAGTTATTGGAGCCAAACCCGGAAGTAAGGTAGCGGGTATGTACATCATGTTAACCAATCGTGGCCCCTTATTCTTCGGAGACACCACAGTCAATGCCGATCCTAGCGCGGAAGAATTGGTTGACATTGCCGTCCTGTTAGATGCGGCCGTAAAGCGTTTTAACATCAAACCACGATTGGCTTTACTTTCTTATTCAAATTTCGGTTCTAGTGACGGCGCAGTTTCCGAGAAAACTCGTACAGCCGCTAAAATCTTACATCGCAATCACCCCGATATGATTGTTGATGGAGAAATTCAAGCCAACTTCGCGCTTAATAAAACGCTACTGGAGGACAACTTTCCGTTCTCGACACTCAAAGGCGCGTCAGCAAACACGTTGGTATTCCCGACGTTGGAATCAGGAAACATTGCTTATAAATTACTTCAAGAAGTCGGTAATGCAGAAGCGGTAGGCCCGATCCTTTTGGGCATGAACAAACCGGTTCACGTGCTACAACTTGACAGCTCCGTACGCGAAATTGTAAACATGGTCACGATCGCAGTCGTGGACGCCATTGAGAGAGAAAAAGAAGCAAAAGCACAATAAGCGCTATATGTACGAATACTTTAAAGGAAAACTAGTAACCAAGGCGCCCACCCACGTCATTCTCGAGGTGGGGGGCATTGGTTATTACCTCCACATATCACTCACCACGTTCAGCCAGATCAAGGATCAGGAAGAGTGTAAGCTATACATTTCGTTTCAGGTACGAGAAGACTCGCATACGCTGTACGGTTTCGCTACAGAAGGAGAAAGACACTTGTTCCACCACCTCATATCGGTCTCTGGTATCGGGCCGAACACCGGCCGCATGATGTTATCATCGATAACGCCGGAGGAAATCCAACAAGCTATAGTGGAAGGACAAGTTCAGGTAATACAGCGGATTAAAGGAATCGGCCCAAAAACAGCACAACGCGTTATTTTAGAACTGCAAGACAAACTTAAAAAGCAAGGACCAAATGCGTTGATTCCACTCCCTGTTGTAAAGTCTTCCGCAGTAGAAGAGGCTTTAGCCGCACTGACCATGTTAGGCTTCAACAAGCCGCAAGCAGAGAAAGCCCTAAGAGCCGTCTCGTCGGATCAGGAAGAGTCATCCGTTGAGGATCTGATTAAATTAGCGCTCAAGCGGCTATAACCAAACGTTCACACAGGCTCAAACAATTAACAGTTCAAAAGAATGGCAGAAGATCTTACTATCGCAGCAGGAAGCAAAACAGAACAATATCAAACGCTATTACCTCAAATAAACGCTTTAATCCATGGAGAACCCAATCTGATAGCCAATATGGCTAATGTCTGTGCGGCACTTAAAGAACAATTCAACTTCTTTTGGGTAGGCTTCTATTTGATAGAGGCAGATCAACTTGTTCTTGGGCCATTCCAGGGGCCAGTGGCTTGTACAAGGATCTCCCATAACAGAGGGGTTTGCGGTACGGCATGGGCAACGAAAGAGACATTGATCGTTCCAAACGTCAATACGTTCCCTGGTCATATCGCGTGTAGCTCTAAATCACAATCGGAAATTGTGATCCCTATTATACGCGATGAGCAATGTATAGGTGTACTTGATGTAGATAGCGAACAACTGAATCAATTTGACGAGGTAGACGCGCATTACCTGCAACAGGTCATCGATCTGGTCTTTTAGTAGAGAATTTTCTAAGAGGCGAAGCAATGGGGCTATAGGATCACTTGCCAAACACGAATAGTTTTATCGTCACTGACGGTGTACACACAATCTTCTTCCCAGAGGATATTGTTAATCGATAATAAGTGACTATCGTACCCCCGATCAACCGAAATATTTTTAAGCAACCTCAAATCTGAAGCGTTCCAAATTTTCCACGTTTTATCTCGGCTCGCTGACGCAATATACCGGCCGCTATGATCGGCCGCTAAACCGTACACCGTGAACATATGCGGAACAATTTCGTGTTCCACGTGAAGTGTTTCGGCATGTAGACGGAACATCTTCGCGTCTCTCCCTCCTGATAAGAGCGCTCCTTGATTAAAAAGCATACTAGTGACTGGCATGCTGTGTATTTGCTCATGTGCGATGGGATGGAAATCAGAAGCGGAATAAAGGTGTACCCCACCTTGTTTATCGCCAAAGGACAGCGTTTTTTCATCCGCTGCAACAGCGATGACCCTAACGGTTTCCTTGACCACCTGAAAACGGTATAGCAATTGGAATTCCTGCGTATCCCAAACGTACGCCACTCCTTCCTCTCCAATAGCAATCAGCTCGTTTTTAGATGCAATATATTGAACAGAAAACACCGCACCACTTTGCACACGGAGCCGTGCGACTAATTTTTGTACATGAACATCTACAATCAAAACCTCACCTGAACGGAGGCCAACAGCAAGCCAGGGGCTATTTGGAATCCGTAAAAGGGTATAAACAGAAGATCCCACTTGACATAAGACGCGTTTAAACGAATAGGTACTGAGATCCCATTCCACCACACCTTTATCATTCCCTCCTGTATATAACAGCTGTTCCTGGGGGTCTCGTGTTAAAGCAAATATTGGATTTTGATGGCCTTTTAAAGTGGCCACTAACGTTACGTCAATCGGTTTCAATTCCATCTTCCTCACAAAGATAACATTGCTTCGCGGGAAACAAAAACGTTCGGGCATCGTCATAGCCCGTCGGCTGAGCTATTGATGCCTTCCCTCTAGGTTCTTGGCAATATCAGCTACATGTAATCCCTTCTCTCGAATAAGTAACAGCAAATGGAACAACAGATCGGAGGTCTCATTTACAAAATCTTCTTCCCTTTCGGCTAGTGCAGCGATCACCGTTTCTACTGCCTCTTCTCCCACTTTTTGAGCGATTTTATTGAGTCCTCGCCCTCGCAAACGGTTCACATAAGATTCCTGTGTTGGGAAATCTATTCTATTCTGAATGATACGTTCTAATTCAAAAAGAAAGTTCTGCGTGAAATCTGTATCAAAACAACTTCTCGTACCGGTATGGCAAGTAGGACCCTGCGGCGTAACCTTAATTAAGATGGTATCCTGATCGCAGTCAATATGTGTACTGTTTACTTCGAGAAAATGCCCGCTGGTTTCCCCTTTTCTCCAAAGCCTATCTTTACTCCTTGAATAAAAGGTCACTTTTTTATCCTGAAGGGTCATATCCCAGGCCTCTTCATTCATATAGCCAAGCATGAGTACCTCCAGCGTCTGGTCATCTTGTATGATGACGGGAACCAGCCCGCCTGATTTTTCGAAATCAATTTTCATAATTATTTATTTAAACACCGGACGGATCGGCACTCCACTTTTTTGTAAGGTTTCCTTCAACTCCGGAATGCGAATAGTGCCATAATGAAAAACCGAAGCTGCCAGTGCAGCATCGACTCCGGTTTGATGAAATACATCAACGAAATGTTCTTGATTCCCCGCTCCGCCTGAGGCAATTACAGGGATTTGGACCGTCTGATTGATTTTAGTTAAAAGGGGAAGATCAAAACCATTCTTTGTACCATCATGGTCCATTGACGTTAGCAATATCTCGCCAGCACCTCGATCTTGGGCCTGAGCAATCCAGTGCTCCGTCTCTATTTCCGTTCGCTCTCGCCCTCCACGTAAGTGCACATAGTTTTTCCCATCGATCGATCGCGTATCTACAGCGAGTACAACGAACTGTACTCCAAAGGCCCTAGCCATCTCATCGAGTAAATTCGGGTTTTTTACCGCAGCCGAATTAATAGATATTTTATCCGCCCCTGCGTTCAGTAAACGCTCCGCATCCGCTAACTCATTAATTCCCCCGCCAATCGTAAATGGGATATTGATTTGCCTAGCCACTTCTTTAACCAGGTCCATAGTCGTTTTCCGGCCCTCATGGGTTGCGGTAATATCTAAAAAAACCAATTCATCAGCACCCTGTTTCGAGTATTGCCAAGCCAATTCCACGGGGTCACCGGCATCTTTCAAATCGACAAAATTGACGCCCTTAACGGTTCTTCCATCCTTAACATCCAAACAAGGGATAATTCGTTTTGCTAACATCTTAGATACTCGTTAGTGTTTTTAGATTCCAATCTTTAATCTCCTCTATTGAAATTCTATTCTCATAAATGGCTTTACCTACCACCACCGATTCAATTTTACCCAAAGCGTTCAACGTCTCGACATCCCCCATTGAGCTAATGCCTCCAGAACCAATCAATTTAATAATTGGCGAATGCGCCAATAGCTTTTTATATAATTCCACACCAGCCCCCCCTAGCTTCCCGTCTTTGCTAATATCAGTACACAGAAACCGATAAAAACCTAAGGCTAAACATCGATCGATGTATTCAATGAGTTTGATTGGAGAGCTTTCCAGCCATCCGGAATATTTAATCACCTCGTCCAGTACATCGATGGCAATGACAATGTGGTCAGCATACTTTACTCGCCCTTCATTCAATTTGCTTAACTCTTCTAAAAAGGTTGGGTTGGTAATTGCTTGTGTACCTACGATCACTCGGTACACGCCCGCGTCCACCAATTCTTTTACTTTTTCGATACTTCGGACCCCTCCCCCATACTGCACCTTCATCTCGGTTTTCTGAAGGATATCAAACAAGTATTCTTGATTACTAAAGTCACCTTTTGCACCATTCAAATCGATGATGTGTACGATCTCAGTGCCATTAGCGTGATACTTACCTATCTGCTCCTCCAAACTAATTGGGTAAGTGGTGACGTCTTGATAGTTTCCTTCTCTTAGTCGAACGACCTTTTTGTCCAAAACATCAATTGCAGGTATTATATACATAGTGTTAAATTTCTTATGATCAAATACATTAAAAATTGTTAAAGTTCCGCAATAACTGTTCCCCAACTTCCCCGGACTTTTCCGGATGGAATTGAACTGCCCAGAAATTCGCTTTATTTATAGCCGCGGCAAAATGAACTCCATAGTTCGTGGACGCAACAGTATAACGCTCGTGGTGCTCCAAAAAATACGAATGCACAAAATAAAAATAGGCCGCTAAAGAAATACCTTTGAACAAGGGACAATCGGGGGAAAAATTCACACTGTTCCAGCCCATATGTGGCACCTTTTCGGAAATTCGTCCTCGAAAATGTAGCGTATCCACCGGCACGATGCCTAGCATGTCTGCACTTCCTTCCTCTGAACGGGCACTTAACAGTTGCATCCCGACACAAATGCCTAGAACAGGCTTCGTAAGTCTATAAATGGATTCAGCCAACCCTGAAGAGACCAACTTCGCCATGGCGGTTCCAGCATGTCCTACTCCTGGGATAATGATCCGTTGATATCGGTCAAAATCCTGGGGTTCATTAATCATTCCATAGGCGATGTCCAAACGGGCTAGCGCAGCGGTCAATGAAAAAATATTCCCCGCGCCGTAATTAACTATTCCTATCATATCGCCTTTTATTAATCGTTATTTAAAGTACACCTTTCGTACTCGGAAGCTGCATGTAGTCGGCATCACGTTTAACTGCCTTTTTGATCGATTTAGCAAAAGCCTTAAAGATGGCCTCTATTTTATGGTGCTCATTCTCACCGCTTGCCTGTATATTTAGATTGGAACGGGAGCCGTCTGAGAACGACTTAAAAAAATGAAAGAACATTTCAGTAGGCATATCACCAATCTTTTCTCTCTTAAATTGAGCATCCCAGACAATCCAACTTCTTCCTCCGAAATCCAAGGCAACTTGGGCCAAGCAATCATCCATAGGAAGGGTAAAGGCGTATCGCTCAATCCCCCGTTTGTCACCCAGAGCTTTTAGAAAAAGTTCTCCCAGCGCGATTCCGGTATCTTCGATAGTATGGTGTTCATCAATATGAAGATCTCCTTTAGTTTGTATCGTTAAGTCCAATCCGCCGTGACGAGCCAATTGATCCAACATGTGATCAAAAAAAGGCAGACCCGTATCAATCTCGGATTTCCCAGTTCCGTCGAGATTCACCGCCACCCGTACATCGGTCTCATTCGTTTTTCGATGGATTTCCGCTCGACGTTCCCCCAATTTAAGGTATTCGTAAATCGCCTTCCAGTCGCCGGTCTCTAATCCGACTACTTGAGGGTTAACGACTAAGTTTTCAGCTTTACCCAAATCGCTGTTATTGTGCAACCAAATCGCCTTTGCACCGAGATTTTCTGCCAACTTCACGTCGTTTGGCCGATCACCAATAACGAATGAATGTGCCAAATCGTACTTCGTTTCATCAAAATACTCCTTCAACATGCCGACACCCGGTTTACGAGTATCTGCTCCATCGTGGGGAAAAGTGCGATCAATATGTTCGCGAACAAAACTCACTCCTTCCCCTTGAAACGTCTCTAAGATAAAACGATGCACTGGCCAAAAGTGCGCTTCGGGATGCGCATCAGTTCCCAGCCCGTCCTGGTTACTAACCAACACCAATTCAAAGTCAAGTTCATTGGCTATACGAGGCAAATATTGTAATGCTCCTGGGTAAAACTTCAGTTTTTCAAAAGAATCAATCTGTTCGTCCTCCGGTTCGAGGATTAATGTGCCATCCCGGTCGATAAACAACAGTCTAGTACGTTTTTCCGCCATTTGCTAACTATAAAATGTTTGAATTTCCTTTAATAAAAAATCGTTTTCCGATGGGGTACCCACCGTCAATCGGAGCCCATTCTCACAACCACTAACCGTCGATCGATCCCTCACAATAATACCCCGATCTACCAAATGATTATACAGCTGACGCGCACGCTCAAATCTAACCAATACAAAGTTAGCGTCCGAGGGGACAATATCCAATACTCCCGGCGATGTCGACAGCCGTTCTACAAGGCGGCGGCGTTCATGCACGGTCACCTTAATCCATTCGTTCACCTGCTCCACATTGTCCAGTGCAGCAAGCACAATTTCCTGAGTAGCTTGGTTAATATTATATGGCGGCTTTATTTTATTTAGCACAGCAATAATATCTCTGCTGGCGAAGGCCAGCCCCAATCTCAAAGCTGCAAGCCCCCAAGCCTTGGACAAAGTTTGTAAAACCACTAAATTGGGAAACTCAACCAGTTGATGCGTAAACGACGCTTGTGTGGAATAATTTATATATGCTTCATCGACCACCACAATCCCACTGAAGTTCACCAGAAGGGTCTCAATATCCAGAGGATTGATACTATTCCCTGTAGGATTATTTGGAGAGCAGATGAATATCAACTTTGTGTGTCGATCCAACTGGTCTGCAATCCCCTCTAAATTCAACTGAAAATCAACACTTAAAGGCACCTTTCGCGTTTCTACGTCATTGATATTCGCTGAAACTTCATACATTCCATAGGTGGGCGGGACCAAGATTACATTATCTACTCCCGGTTTACAAAAAGCCCGAAATAGTAAGTCGATAGGTTCGTCCGAACCGTTCCCTAAAAAAATATTGCTCTCCGGCACTCCCTTAATTTTAGTCAGCTTTTCTTTAAGTCGAAGCTGTAACGGATCGGGATACCGGTTGTAATTCCCCGAAATGGGAGACCCAAAGGAGTTTTCATTGGCATCCATAAAAACAGTTGCATCTCCTTTGAATTCGTCTCTTGCTGACGAATACGGCTCCATATTTTTTATGTTGTCCCGAAGTAGGATGTCTAAGTTGAACGACATGGTAAGGTCAGAAAAATTTTGAAATGTAAAGATGAAGAAAAATATACAAAATCGCTATACCAAAAACCATTTCCCCTCTATAGAAAGCTCAGTGGAAGCAAAATATTGTTTCGCTTCGGCCAAAAGAGGTTCTAAATTACGGTACCTAGCGGAATAATGGCCCAGAAGCAATTTACTTACATCAGCTTCCTTGGCGATCTCAGCGGCCTCTCTTGCTGTGGTATGAAATGTTTCTTTCGCTCTATCAATCATATCGTGAGCAAAAGTACTTTCGTGATAGAGTAAATCTGCACCTTCAATACTATGAAGGTAGCTCGAATCACGACGCGTATCTGAACAGTACGCGTAGCTACGCGGTTTGGGGGGTGGAATGGTCAGATCTACTGCCCGATGAACCGCTCCCTGAGGGTCCGTATAATCCATCCCTCTCTTTAATCTGGTATAGTACGCTTTAGGGATACCCAAATTTTCGACAACTTCAGCCTTAAGAGTAGCCGGACGCTCCGCTTCATCAAATCGAAAGCCGTTACAAGGTATGCGATGTAGTAACGGGAAAGAACGAACGGTCAACATGCGAGACTCGAAAATCAACTCTTCTTCGTGAGGATTGGTTGGATGAAAATGTATAGGATAACGTATAGTTGTTTCCGAATACCGAAAATGAACAGCAAGAATTTCCTCTAACGGGGCAGGCCCATAGATATGCAAATCGGATTTTCGACCCACCAAATGCATAGACGATAGCAAGCCCACAAGCCCCAGATAGTGATCCCCATGCAAATGACTAATGAAAATATGATCAATTCGATTGCTTTTTATTCCATAGCGTGACAATTGCATTTGCGTGCCTTCACCACAATCGATTAAAAACAATTGCTCATTGTAATTCACAACCTGCGCGGTGGGATGCCGTTCGAAAACAGGGGTTGCTGAACTATTTCCAAGCACAAAAACTTCAAAGCGCAACATACTAGCTTTGTTCCTCCCGAAGGTCGAGCCGGATTTCGTTGCCGAATATTAAATCTTTCGCTTTTTCAATATTTTCCGCAATAATCAAGTATTTATCCAATCCAAGCGATTTGATATAAGCAAACACCTCGGCATTCAGGTTGGTTAGAATAAAAAGCCCGCCTGTTGCTTTACACAAACGTCTAGCCAACAAGCCGATTCTTATTCCCACCTCATCTGTTTCCTGTACTTTATTCAAATCCAACACAATATTGCGTTGCCCGCTTGTATTACGCAACATGAACTCACCTTTCAAATGGCTAGCGGCTGCCCCGTCTAGCTTCTCTTGAAGCGGCTCAATCACCACATAACGCTCGAACTTATCCACCGTAAACTTCATCTCAAATCCAATTTAAATATACAAACTATGCAATCTTTGCTAAGGCATTCGATATATTTCGCTCGACACGACTCAACACATCTCCTTGTTCTGGGTATTGAAAGGTCTGGCCAGTAATATGCTCAAAAAGCTCGATATAACGCGCTGAAATCGCACTTACTACCGTATCACTCATTGCCGGTATTTCTTGCCCGGATTTGCCTTGAAAGCCATTTTCAATCAACCACTGTCTTACAAACTCTTTGGAAAGTTGCTTTTGCGCCTCGCCGTTCGCCTGCCTTTCCTGGTAACCGTCGAGGTAAAAATATCGCGAAGAATCTGGCGTGTGTATTTCGTCAATCAAGTGAATCTCACCATTAAACTTTCCAAATTCATACTTCGTATCCACCAGAATAAGCCCTCGTTGTTTTGCGATTTCACTCCCACGTTTAAATAACGCGTGAGCATAGCTTTCAAGAGCTGTATAGTCGGACTCCTCTACGATGCCTTGTTTGAGAATTTCTTCTCTAGAAATATCCTCGTCATGGCCCACAGCGGCTTTGGTTGTGGGTGTGATAATGGGTTCGGGAAGCGGATCGTTCTCTTTAAGCCCCTCCGGCAAGCGCACACCACAAAGGCTGCGACCGCCATCTCTATAAGTTCGCCATAGATGACCTGACACATATCCACGGATGACCATCTCCACTTTGAAAGGCTCACATTTTTTTCCAATGGTAACATTCGGATCCGGCACGGACTCCACCCAATTGGGAAGAATGTCTCTAGTGGCTTCTAAAAATTTCGCTGCGATCTGGTTTAACACCTGGCCTTTATACGGTATAGCGCGAGGGAGTACCACATCAAAAGCAGAAATCCGATCGGAAGCTACCATTACTAAATGTTCATCAGCAATACCGTATACATCACGAACCTTTCCTTTATAAAATGAAGTTTGTCCTTTAAAATTAAAATTTGTTTCTTTAATTGTATTCATGTTTCTGCGCTCTGCGCTTGCTAATTTTCTCTCTATTAAATATCTCCGTAAGCCTCCAAAATGCGCTTTACCAGCTTATGCCGAACCACATCCGAACCGCTCAAATAAATCATATCTATCCCCTCAATGCCGTCTAATAATTTCACTGCGCTGACCAAACCAGATTGGTTCTTTTTCGGCAAATCGACTTGTGTCATGTCTCCCGTGACAATAAATTTGGCTGTAGGACCCATGCGCGTTAAAAACATCTTTAGCTGCATATCCGTCGCATTCTGCGCTTCATCAAGGATCACAAAACAATTGTCCAATGTCCTACCTCGCATAAAGGCTAAGGGGGCCACTTCAATGACACGGTTTTCGAGATATCCTTTCAGCTTTTCCGCTGGTATCATATCATCCAATGCGTCATATAATGGACGCAAATACGGGTCTACCTTTTCCTTTAAATCACCTGGAAGAAACCCCAGATTCTCGCCTGCTTCTACAGCCGGTCTCGTGAGAATAATTCGTTTAATTTCCTTGTTTCGCAATGCCCGAACGGCTAGGGCCACCGCTGTGTAGGTCTTACCTGTACCCGCCGGACCGATAGCGAACAAGATATCGTTTTTATTGATACTGTCCACCATTCTTCGCTGGTTTGGCGTGCGCGCTCGAATAATCAAACCATTTGCGCCGTACACGATAGGCTCTCCTTTCCCTATAGGTGGCTTCGGTGCTGTCACATCTCCCGCTCCAATAACCGCTGGAGTATTAGCCGGACCGCCTGAGCCTAGCAAACTCTCTAAATTAAGTAGCGAGAGCGATTGAAATTGCGCGACGTGAGCCAGTATGGCTTCAAACACGTCCTGAAACTTCCTACGTTCAGTCTCCTCTCCTAACGCTTTAAGCACATTACCTCTAGCCACAAGCCTTAGTTTCGGAAACGCCTTTTTTAGGAATTCAAAGTTTTCGTTTTCGGCTCCCCACAGGGTCACCAAATTGGTGCCGTCGAGATTAATTTCTAATTCTTCAGTCAAATTTTTTTTGTTTTTGCCTCGTGATACAACGTTGTTTTTGGCACTTCTTAAAGATAGCAAAAAAATCATTGTATGAAATGCGGGTTTCATTTTTTGATCTACAAAATTAAAAAGAATAAAAGCATTTAATGCTATTCGTAAATATAAGATTGAGCAATCAGTTTACTTTTCCTATTTTTGTATTTCGCATTTAAAATTATCAATAATATTTTTTTAGATTCAGGGTTTCTGGACAATATGGGAGTCATCACACTAACCACCGATTTGGGTCATCGCGATTTTTATCAGGCTGCACTGAAAGGGAGCATTATATCGCAGTTACCCGAGGTCAGACTGGTCGACATTTCACATAACATACCATCATTTAGCATTCAACACGCCGCTTTCGTCATCAATAACGCTTACCCCTACTTTCCTAAAGGAACGGTCCATTTGATTGGTATTGACACCGTGTTCCAAGAGGACGCTCGGTTCTTAGCGATGTCGTATAAAGGACAATATTTCGTGGGGGCCGACAACGGCATCTTGAGCATCATTACCGGCGAAGACCAGGCCGATGGATTGGTTGAGATTGATATGATGCAGGATCTTAGATACCTACACTTCCCATTGGCCGATATCTTAGCTAAAGCTGCGTGTCATATTGCCAGTGGAGGAAAGCTCGACGATATCGGCGCCCCTATTGACAACCCTGTGCGCAAAGTGACTTTTCAACCTATATATACGAAAGACAGTATCAAGGGGCACGTTACTTTCATCGATTCCTTTGGCAACGTGATCAGCAACATCAGTAAGGAGCTTTTCAATCAGGTTCAAAACGGCAGAGACTTTATCCTACGTTTTAAACGGAACGAAACCATCAACCACTTAAGCTGGCACTACAATGAAGTCGCTGAGGGAGAGAAGCTGTGCTTGTTCGGGATTAGCAACTACCTGGAAATTGCCATCAATAAAGGCCACGCTAGCAAGTTGCTTGGTCTTTACCAAGATGAAACAATTCTGGTCGAATTCATCAACACCTAAGTAGACAAACCGAAATGACCAGCAGAGTTGGCGTTGAATTTGCTAAGACAGGTCTTAAATTCACTGCGCAATGCGGCATATGAAGCAAATCTTAATCACCTTTTTCCTGCTATGCTATTCAGGAATCCTTTTGTTGGGAGAAAGTGTACAATTAAAAAACCATCAGATTCAGGACTCCTCGAGTTACGAATCACAACGCCAACGTGTCAATGATTTATTGGAGCAACGCTCCAAAAAATTCGGTCAATACACGGAGTCTCTAGAGAAGAAGACAGGCATATTCGGTTTATTTAAACGCAAAGCGGATATGCAGCGATCGATCGATATACTCCGAGAAATCGTCTTGAGTGACAACCACATTTTTATAGAAACTCAAAAGTTAATCGCACTAAAAGACTCGCAGCGTGAGCGCTACCAGAATTTGGCCGCCGAATTCGATCAGCAAATCTCGGCTCATATGAAGACGATCACCAAGTTGCAAAATGAAAACGAGAAACTTCAACAACAGTTGGAAAACGCAAGCAAAACAGACCGAGGTATCCATCTCTTTTCGTATGTATCACTTATTGCTATTCTTGCTTTAATCGTTGTGGTTTTCCTCCAGCGGAGAAGCTTGAAGTCGAAAAACTGACGGTATACTGATAAGAAGACTTGTTTATATTGGTACTTTTGCTGAAAATAATGAGAATTTAGTCCATGGCTAGACCGAGATTGAATAGTGGAGACACACATTCGGAAGATTTACCCAAACCGAAACTGAACAAAGACAACTTAAAGAAGGCCCTTAAGATCTTTTCCTACATTAAACCCTTTAAATGGAAGTTTGTTGTCGGCATGATCTTTCTAGCCCTATCCAGTCTGACCATTCTGACACTCCCGGCTTTACTGGGAGCAATGATTGATGCGGCGCAAGGCCGACAAACACATCCTTGGTTACCTGCCGACGTTGTATTTATTGGCAGCTCAACACTTATCGTTCTAGCCTTCCAATCCATCATTTCGTTTTTCCGCATCCGCTTATTTGTCGAAATCGCAGAGCGGGCCTTAGCGAACCTGCGCAAAGACAGCTATCATAAACTCATTACGCTCCCTATCGATTTTTTTGCAAATCGTCGCGTAGGTGAGCTCAACAGTCGACTTTCGTCTGACTTATCTCAGATTCAGGACACCATGACCACTACGCTGGCCGAAATGCTGCGACAAACGATCATTTTGCTTTTCGGTGCAGGTTTGTTAATCTGGGTCTCTCCGAAACTCGCTTTAATGAATCTCTGTATATTGCCCATTATCATCATTGTAGCACTGATTTTCGGCAAATTCATACGAAATCTTTCTCGACAAGCTCAAGATAAATTAGCAGACTCCAACTCGATCGTACAAGAAACACTATTGGGGATAAGCAATGTCAAATCATTTGTGAACGAGTTTTATGAGTCGAAACGGTACGGCATGAAACTCAACCAAGCGGTCGATCTGGCTGTTCGTGGCGCAACGTATCGGGGTATTTTCGCATCGTTCATCATTTTCGCCATATTCGGGGCTGTCGTGATTGTGATATGGTACGGCGCATCGCTTGTTTCCAGAGGCGAAATATCAGTCGGTGATTTAACCACATACCTGCTATACTCCATATTTGTCGCCGGTTCTATGGGGAGTTTTCCGGAGCTTTATGCCAGTGTGCAACGATCACTGGGAGCGAGCGAGCGTGTATTGGAGATCTTAGGAGAACAGCAAGAAGACATTCGTGTAGACGAAACCGATAAGGAAATTACTCAAGCACTAAAGGGCAGCATCCAGTTCAAAACAGTCCATTTCTCTTATCCAACCCGACCAGATCTCGAAATTCTAAAAGACGTATCCTTCGAAGTACAAGCTGGAAAAAAATTAGCAATAGTCGGCCCAAGTGGCACGGGCAAATCCACTATTGCATCACTTATTCTTCGATTTTACGATCCCAGTAGCGGGCAAATTCTCTATGACGGTATTCCGTCATCCGCTTTACCATTAACGGACATCAGAAATCAGGTAGCTATCGTCCCTCAGGATGTGCTACTTTTTGGAGGCACCATACGAGAAAACATCAGCTATGGCAACTTGAACGCAGACGCCGATAGTATCATCGAAGCCGCAAGGCGCGCCAACGCGCACCAATTCATCATGAATTTTCCAGAAGGCTATGAAACGGTCGTGGGTGAACGAGGTGTCAAACTATCGGGCGGACAGCGGCAGCGGATTGCCATTGCACGTGCTTTGTTGAACGACCCTGCTATTCTTATTCTTGACGAAGCCACATCATCATTGGATTCGGAATCGGAACGAATGGTACAAGCGGCGCTAGAAGAATTAATGCGTAATCGTACCTCCATCATTATTGCACATCGCTTGTCTACCATTCGCGATGCGGACATGATTATCGTCGTGGAAAACGGCACCATCTCCGATCAAGGTACACACGAGGAACTGATGGCGCAAAAAAGCGGTCTCTACCACCATTTATACACACTACAATCCCTTCAAAACACGGAAAGCTGACGCTGATTTTTTTAAGGAATTAACTACCCCCAAAGTTGATCGTACTACAAGAACGCAGATACACAGCTACATTTTCTCTTTTTCACGTGAAAAGAAAACTTTTTGGCGCAGGACTTGTTTATATTCAACAGGATTTAATTGAAAACTGACAAACATAAAATCATGGAAAAAAATAAAAATGGCTTATTAGCATTTGCACTTTTAGGATTAGCAGTTGGAACTGCGGCGTACTATTTATTGGGTACTGAGGATGGAAAGAAACAACTGGACCGGGCAAATGACGGAGTCAAAAGTTTGACCAAATCCATCAAGGAGTTATCTGAGAAAGAAGCGAAGCGGGCTGCGAAATTGGCCAAATCTGCGAAGAAAGACTTAAACCAGTTAACAGACCGTGCAAAAAACGCTGGCCGAGATGCGATCGACAAAGCGTCATCTAAGGCAAGTGAATGGGCAAACAAAGCATCAGACACTGCACAATCTGCAGCTGATAAAGCGGAAGATGTGGCATCGAAAGCGAAATCAGAAATTAAAAATGCTTAATTGAAAGACGTTTGACTTGAGAAACGCTTTGATTCGTATCTTTGCAGATAATGAAGTTGTTATCCCAAGTTAAGACACTGATATATAAAGACATTTTGTTAGAATGGCGATCGAAACACGCCATCAATGGCATTTTGCTTTACGTAGTATCCACTGTATTTGTATGTTATCAATCATTCAAATCGGTGGATACTTTGGTTTGGAACACACTCTATTGGATCATTCTCCTCTTCGCTGCCGTAAATGCAATCAGCCGATGTTTTATTCAGGAAACAGGATCTCGCCAACTGTACTACTACAATTTAATTGATCCGCGAGCCATTATACTGGCCAAAATAATCTACAACAGTTTATTGATGTTGATATTATCAGGAACCGCCTTTCTGATTTACGCTTTAATATTCCAAAATCAAGCCGCTAACACCGGAGCCTATTTGTTGGCTATTTTCCTAGGAAGCATGAGCTTCGCGACGGTTTTTACGATGGTAGCAGGAATCAGTGCTAAAGCAGGAAACAACAGCACCATTATGGCGATCCTGAGCTTTCCGGTAGTTATTCCTTTATTAATCGTGCTCATTCAGCTTTCCCAACAGGCTGTCGCAGGAGAAGCGCTCACCGAAAGCCGGGGCGATGTAGGCGTTTTACTAGCAATTAATATAGTAACCATTGCCATTTCTTTGCTGTTATTTCCGTACCTTTGGCGAGATTGACTCATTGCTTTATGAAAAAGATGTGGTGGAAAATTTTGGCGGTCATAGTGATCTCTGGAACAATTATCGGGGGTCTTTTAGGACCGGTTCCCGTACTTCCTATTTTGAATGAAACCATCCGAAATGTCTACTTTCACGTACCCATGTGGTTCACGATGGTTTTCCTTTATTTACTGTCGGTTATATACAGCATTAAGTACTTAAATAGCGGCCAACGCAAACACGACTTGATGGCCGTCGAAACGGTCAATGTGGGGGTGCTTTTTTGTGTCTGTGGTCTGTTATCGGGCATGCTTTGGGCTAACTTTACCTGGGGAGAACCCTGGCCTAATGATCCGCAACTCAATAGCGCAGCGATAGCTACATTAATGTATTTAGCTTATCTGGTTCTGCGAAATGCATTGGAAGAAGAACAGAAACGTGCGAAAATATCCGCCGTGTATAACATCTTTGCTTTCCCCATTATGATTGTCCTATTGTACATACTCCCCAAGATGACCGACTCATTACATCCTGGAAGTGGTGGAAATTCTACGTTTGGCGACTTGGACATGGATAACAACATGCGTCCAGTTTTCTACTCAGCCGCAATCGGATGGATCCTGATCGGCACTTGGATCGCGAGTTTACGTTATCGCTTGCGTATGTTGGAAGATCGTCAACAAGACCAATAGGCAGTTAATTGGAAAAAACAAAATAGAATAATTGAGAATAAAGACCCTAATACGTTAATAAACATCTAGGACAGACGAAGGGCTATTCGTCTGGAATCGAAATCCCATTACTATGAAAAAGTTAAGCTTTAGTGTATTTGCATTCCTTTTAATGTGTTTACAAGTTTCCGCTCAGGATCAAGTGGCAATGGCAGACGGTTTACGAGCCGAGGGCAAGATTTACGTGGTGGTTCTTGTCATGCTCGTCATTTTCTTAGCGGTAGCTGTTTATTTATTTACGATTGATCGGAGAATTAAGAAGCTAGAAAACGACAACAAACAATAGTTCTCAAGCATGTTGATCGAGCAGCACCGGACACTCTCAGGACTGAATGTTTTTTTGGTTATAGTAGTGGGAATTGCCCTCTGCCTGGGGGTGTATTTACACCTTCCCGATTCATTGACTCCCGTCTTTTTTGAACCTGGACTTGACCGCCTTTTAGATCTGCAGCTGGGCAGCAAGTTTTCCCCTTCTTTCAACGTCCTACTCACCTTGGTATTGACGCTTATCCAGGCGTTCTATTTGAATCAGCTCGTTAATCATTTTAATTTACTGGGAAAACCGAACTTCCTGACCTCTTTGATGTTCATCACACTAGTCAGTACGTTTTTGCCTTTTTTAGTATTATCTCCCACACTGATCTGTAATTTCATCACAATCTGGATGCTACAGAAGCTGTTTAACATTTACAAACACACCGATATTACCGGAATTATGTTCGATTTGGGGCTGTTGGTGGCTGCGGGGAGTTTAATTTACTTTCCTTTTATTGTAATGCTTATATTGATCTGGGCGAGTCTAATTACCTTCCGGCCGTTTGCGTGGAGAGAATGGATCACTCCCTTATTGGGCTGCATTACGGTATACTTCTTATTAGCCGTATGTTATTTCTGGCTTGACCGGATGAGTGAATTCTATCAAATATTTATCCCGTTCACCTATGCCTTCAATACGGACCTACAAATCGATATCCTCGATTATTTGGTACTCATACCCATAATCCTTGCACTGATTGGTTTTCTACTTATTTTAAAAGATAACTTCTTCAAAAGTGTAGTACACGTACGCAAGAGCTTCCAGCTTTTGTTTGTCATGTTAGTTCTAATTTTTGCGTCGTTCTATCTCAACGAAACCAAATCGATCAACCATTTCTTACTCTGCGTGCCACCGCTATCTATATATTTAGCCTACTTTTTCACGCATGCAAAAATCAAATGGTTCTATGAAACACTCTACATCGTAATTTTACTGACTATTGTTTACCTACAGTTTTTCTAAGCGATTGAAAAATAGGTCTTTAACCTTTTTTAACAACTAAAAGCCTTGTCCTATTTAAAAAATAGATAGTTTTGTAGCAAAAATTCAATAAAATACAATCGAAAAAAGCTTAAAATCATCGCCGTTTGTTCGTGCCACTTATTAAAGTGTCTCATCTCGCCGATGGCCATAATATCAATATGTTAAGACCATTGAAACTATTTTACGCAAATCCGCACATTCTTATACTGGTGGGAATCGGCTTATTGTTTAGCGTCAACGCTCACGCTCAAAGTTCTTCGTCTCATTCACCGTACTCACAATTTGGGTTAGGACAGATGCGTGGTGATCTCTTACCACAAATGCGAGCAATGGGAGGTATTTCTACTGCGGTACGTCTCCAAGGTGGTCTGCCCACGCTAAACATCAGTAACCCAGCAAGCTATTCTGGTTTTAACCGGACCATTTTAGACGCGGGTCTTTACGGTAATATCACGCAATTGGAAAAAGGAAGCCTAGCGGGAAATACGGCGGATTTTGCTTTTAGCCATTTTGCTTTTGGTTTTTCGCTCAATAGAACCAATGGGCCGAAAGTGGGCGGTATTTCGTTTGGACTAATGCCCTACTCAGATGTAGGCTACCATACGAACGCGTCGCGGCAAATCGACAATACGCCGTACACGACGAGTTTAGTCGGCGAGGGCGGCCTAAATAAAGCATATGTAGGCTATGGCGTATCGCCGTTCAAAAACTTCAGCGTTGGGGCGAACGTAGGGTTTTTATTTGGCAACCTCTACAATAAGTCGGTAATCGAATTCCCGCAAGGTCATGGTTTCTACAATACGTCTCAAACCAATACCAGGCGTGTCACGGGACTAACGGTCGACTATGGCGCACAATATTTACTCCCTTTAGGAAACCGCACAAATATAACGATCGGATATTCGGGATCATTAAACAACGCGGTAAACAGTCAGGTTACCTCTATGGTAACACGGACACAGACGGACTATTCGTCCGATGTGACCGAACAAGTTCCCATCGACACCTCTTCCACCAACCTCTTATCAGACCGGAAGATCAACTTACCGCTGAGACACAACGTAGGTTTCACGCTAAGCAAAGGCATCAATTGGATGGTAGGTGCAGACTTTAATTACGCAGATTGGTCTAATTTCCAAACCATGCAGGGCGAGGACAAATTGGGCAAGAATATCGGAATCGCTGTAGGCGGGCAGATCAAACCGGATCCCACCTCACTGAATTACCTTAAAGTCGTGGACTATAGGTTAGGATTCCGCTACAACAAAACGCATATGACCGTCAATAACGAACGCATTAACGATATGGCCGTAACTGTCGGTTTTGGGCTTCCGTTGCCCGAGTCCGGTTTTGGCAGAACATTTTCCAACATCAATATCTCCGCGGAGTTCGGCCAGCAGGGCACACTAAACAATAATCTTATTCGCGAGCGTTATATCAATATCCATTTCGGCTTTACCATCAACGATGCCTGGTTTATAAGACGAAGTTACGATTAACGTATGATACCAGGATTAGCGATAAAAACACTACGTACACTGCCCCTTTCATTAATTTTGATCGGGGCACTGCTTTCATTTGGCTGTGAAAACACGGCTGAAGATATCGATCGCTTAGCCAACATTACCCCTGAGGAAGCAGTAGATATTTCGAAAAATGTTACCGTTATATACAGTGACTCGGCCCGTGTAAAAGCCCAGTTGACCGCACCAGAAATGCGTGTATATCACGACAGCACGGGGGCTAATGAGTTCACGCAAGGCGTATTAATCATTTTTTACGATGAGGACACAGAGGAGATGCAACGGATCACCTCGAAATACGCTATTCAGCGCGCTGATGAAGGAATTGTTGAATTTAGAGACGATGTGGTAATCACCCGCAATGATGGAATGATCGTAAAAACGAACGAACTCATTTATCTAGAAGAGGAGGATCGCTACTACGGCAGTCAGCCGATAACCGTGGAGTCCAATCATGGCCGCACAACCGCTCAGGGCACATCATTCACCTCAGATGGTCAATTTAACAACATCATATTCCATAATGGAACCGCTTTGCATCATCCTGAATCGGATGCTCAATTCCCCTCTATCGGACGTTAAACGCGACTACGCCCCCCACACATAGATCTGGGAAAAATAAATTTTTACAATTTTTTTCATAAAAGTTGTATCTTGCGCCTTGTTTTTAGAACACGACAATTAAGTAACTATAGATTAGCAAAATATAAATTTAGAAATACAGTTATGGGATTAATGACCTCATTGCGAAACCGTGCCGGATTAGTGATCTTCGTGATTGGTTTAGCAATTATTGCGTTCTTATTGGGGGATATCATCAACGTTGGCACTCCGTTCTGGCAGAGCAGCCAAAATGAAGTCGGAAGCGTCAATGGCGAATCCATCGATTACCAAACGTTCAATGCCCAAGTGGACCAAACCAATGCCATGTACCAACAACAAATGGGTGGCACTGTTTCTCCTCAGATGCGTGGATTCGCTGTGCAACAAGTATGGAATCAGTACTTGACGCAAAACTTACTGAATCAAGAAGTGAGTAAGATCGGCTTGCAGGTCGGTAAAGATGAGTTGAACAGTATGCTTTTTGGCAATAATCCCTCTCCGCAGATCGTACAAGCCTTCACCAATCCAGAAACGGGTCAATTCGACCGCAACTATTTAAACATGGTGGTGGAACAATCCAAAAGCAATCCTGAAATCCAAGCACAGTGGGAAGGTTTACTGACCAATGTCCACGATGAGCGTCTAAATCAAAAATACACGAATTTAATCAACAACAGCATTTACACCACTGCTCTAGAAGCTGAATACGATTACAATTCCCGGAATAAATTAGCCAACTTCAAATATGTGATGTTGGATTATGCGTCCGTAAACGATTCAGAGATTAATTTGACCGACGCGGACTACAAAGAGTATTACGATAAAAACAAAAAAGCATTCTCCAATCCCGAAGAGACCCGGACGATTGAATATACTTTGTTTGATGCGGCTCCGACTGCAGCAGATTCCAGCTCAGTGTTAGCTGAGATCCAAAAATTGAAAACAGAGTTAGCTGAGTCAACAAACGATTCCAGCTTTGTTTCGATTCACTCCGAAACTAAATATCCTGTTCGTTTTTACAGTAAAGGACAAATCAGTCCTGGTTTAGACTCCGTTGCATTTACAGCAGCTGCAGGCACCGTCATTGGTCCGGTTTTAAACGACAACACCTATGAAATAGCGAAGGTAATACAAGTAAAAACAAGTCCAGATTCCGTTAACGCAAGCCACATTCTATTGAATCCGGTTGCGGAGGGTGGAGTCGACAAAGCGCAAGCGAAAGCCGACTCGATTGTTAATCTTCTTCAAGGAGGCGCAAGTTTTACCGCATTAGCTGTGGAATTCAGCGCTGATCCAGGCAGCAAAGATAACGGCGGCGAGCTCGGTACAATTACCCGCGGTATGATTGAAGAATTGGACGAAGTGTTATTCGACGGTCAAACTGGCGATGTAAAAGTCGTCACCACGAATTACGGTGTTCACATCGTTAAAGTAAACAGGCAAATTGGCCGTTCACCTATCGCTAAATTAGCGATAGTAGATCGAGCGATTCACCCGAGTAAAGAGACAACCGATGCCGCATACAGCAAAGCCAACGAATTCTTCTCTGCCGTGACTACAGGTGATTTTGATCAGATCGCTAAACAGCAAAATGTAACTATTTTGAAAAATGAGCGTACCACAGCAATGGACAATATGTTCTCAGGAGTAGAAGTTCCACGTGATTTAATACGTTGGGCATTCCAGGCAGATAAAGGACAATTAGGCGAACGTATCTACGAATCTGACAATCATTTCATTGTAGCCCGTCTAGCGGAGGTTCAACCGAAAGGAATTCAATCGCTGGAATCTGTCAAGCCTTTGATCGAACCTGTGGTTAAGAACCTCGTTAAAGCACGGATGTTAAAGGAGAAAATGAACAATGCCATCAACGGGTCTTCATCGATCGATCAAATCGGAGAAAAGCTTCAAAAAAATGTACAATCTGTAGAAAATGTGGCCTTGGCGAACCCAGTAATACCAGGAGTTGCGATGGAGGGTCGTGTAGTTGGAACGTTATTCGGATTACAACCTAACAAACCTTCTGATGCTATAGAAGGAAAACAAGGCGTCTACGCCGTACAGGTAGTTGGCTTTTCCAATCCATCAGCACTAGCTGGTGAGGAATTGCAAAACCAACAAAAGCAGCTTACGAGTACCAAAGCCCAACGTTCTTGGAGCGTCATCTTAAAAGCGTTACAGGACAACGCTAAAATTGTTGACAATCGGATTAGATTCTATTAATACAGAATTAATTAAATTTGTAGCTGGGCCGCATAATGTTGCCCAGCTTTTTTTATATTAGAAGAAATGGAGATTCAAGAAAACATCGTAAATAAAGTTGCACAAAGCGGACTAATCACCATTGACTTGGCAGATTATGCTCCCAAAGCACCTATTGATCTATATGACATAAAAGACAATCTTTTTCACGGCTTGATATTGAAAGAGAAGGACTTTAGATCATTTATTAAAGATCACGACTGGCAACAATATCAAGGAAAACATATTGGTATTATTTGTTCTTCGGATGCCATCGTTCCTACTTGGGCTTATATGTTACTCGCGAACAAACTAGCGCCGTATGCAAAATCGGTACACTTTGGGGACGAAGACTATGTGCGTAAAATTGTGTTCGAGAATTCCCTCAATGCGATAGATTACCAAGCGTATCAAGATCAGCGATTAGTGGTAAAAGGTTGTGGTGATATCCTGGTTCCGGAGTCTGCTTTCGTTACCTTTACTGTGAAGCTCAGCCAGGTTGCTAAAAGCGTCATGTATGGGGAGCCTTGTTCAACCGTTCCGGTCTTCAAGCGAAAATCTTAAACTATTTATCCGGACTAGGGTCAAAAGTCTTTATGAAAAAACTGCTATTGCTCGTTTGCTTAAGTGCATTATTTATCATCCCTGCTGTTGCGCAACAGCTTCCTTATCTTAAAGAACCGACGTTCCAAGCTGGAGAGGTATTGAAATATAAGCTACGTTATGGGATCATTTCTGCCGCAACAGGCACACTATCTGTGGAGAAATCAAAACACAGTTTTGGTGTGAAAGATGCCGTACACCTGTCGGCATTTGGTCAGACCTCAGGTGCTTTCTCTACTTTTTACACCGTCCGCAATCAATACGATTCGTATATAGATCAATCCACCTATCTTCCCATCCTATATACGGAAAACATTCGTGAGAATAAGTATCGGCGGGTAGAGTATGCAACTTTTGACCACAAAGCTCAAAAGGTAAGTGGAAAAAAAGGAACCTTTTCGAGTCCCACTGCTCAAACTTTTGATTTGGTGTCGGCTTACTACTTCTCCAGAAACTTAGACCTATCTAAACTTGCAGCCGGAGACAAATTTAAAATCACCTACTTCCTGAATGACGAAGTCGCACAATTGAGTGTAGAATATATTGGCGTGGAAAAAATTAAAACCGTACTGGGTGAGCTGGAATGCATTAAGCTAAGCCCTGAGATCAAACCAGGAAGAATTTTTAAAAAGAATAGCCGTTTGTATCTTTGGGTCACCAATGATGGAAATCGCATTCCTGTCAAAGCCCAAGTAGATATTTTAATTGGCTCGGTGACCATGGAATTGGTGAGTGCAGACGGATTGAAATATCCGTTGGGAAAGAGAGTAAGTTATTCAAAGTAAAATGATAGAAGTAGGAAATGTGCTGGTTCACGAAGACATCATTGACAATGATTTCGTGTGTAATATTAGCAAATGTAAAGGAATCTGTTGCATAGAAGGTGACGCGGGTGCACCACTAACCGAAAATGAAACGAAAATTCTAGAAGATATATATCCTAAAGTGAAACCCTTTTTAACCGAGAAAGGGATACAAGCTATTGAGCAACAAGGCACACACACCGTAGATGCTGATGGTGATTTAACAACCACATGTGTCGATGGCAATAAGGAATGTGCCTATGTCACTTGGGAAAATGGAATCACCAAATGCGGTATTGAGAAAGCCTTTGAACACGGTGAGGTCGATTGGAAAAAGCCGATTTCCTGTCATTTATACCCGATTCGTGTCACCCATTATCCCGGTTTTGATGTCTTACATTATGACCGATGGCACATTTGTCGAGATGCCTGCACTTTTGGAGAAGAGCTCAAGGTGCCTGTTTACAAGTTTTTAAAGGATCCACTTATTCGGGAATATGGGGAAGATTGGTATGCACAGCTTGAAAACACACTAGCTTCGGATGCATAATTTTCTTATTTTTATCGGCGATTCGCCACTCATGGACGGTCATAAACCATTTACATGTTAACGCTAGACGAAATACAGCTTCCTATAAAGGAACACCTTAAGCGCTTCGAGAAAACCTTCAAGGGTTCCATGCAGAGTTCCATTCCACTACTTGATCGAATCACCCGATACGTTGTCAAACAGAAAGGCAAACAGATGCGTCCTATGTTTGTTTTCTTCTCAGCAGGCCTAGCGGGAGGAATTACAGAATCCACCTATAACGGGGCCTCACTGGTGGAACTATTACACACAGCCTCTCTGGTTCACGATGATGTGGTGGACAATGCAAACGAGCGACGCGGTTTTTTTTCGATCAACGCGCTGTGGAAAAATAAAGTAGCGGTTTTAGTCGGCGATTTTCTGCTTGCAAAAGGATTGTTGCTTTCTGTTCGGAACCAAGAATACGAATTGTTAAGAATAGTGTCAGAAGCCGTTGAGCAAATGAGCGAGGGAGAGCTTTTGCAAATCGAAAAAGCTCGACATTTGGATATTGAAGAAGCCATCTATTACGAGATTATTAAAAAGAAAACAGCTTCATTAATCGCCTCTTGTTGTGCCTGCGGCGCCGCCTCGGCTGGTGCAAACGCTGAAACGATAGAAAAACTACGCCTATTTGGCGAGAAAGTAGGGATCGCTTTTCAAATAAAAGACGATTTATTCGACTTTGGATTGGACGATATTGGGAAGCCCGTTGGTAACGATATTAAGGAAAAGAAACTGACTTTGCCATTAATCTATGCGCTCTCTGTAGTCGATAAAAAACAAAAGCGCCAGATGATTAATATTGTTAAGAAGCACAACGATGATCCAGAAAAAGTGACAGAGGTCATTGACTTTGTGCGCCGGAACGGAGGGCTTGACTATGCCGCTTCGCAAATGCAAAAGTATCAGCGCGAAGCATTTGACATCCTAAACGAGTTACCTAACGGCGGTGAATATCGTAAGGGTTTAGAACAATTAATACGTTTTACCACTGAAAGAAAAAAATAAAGCATGAGCCACGAAGCACTTTTCATGACCGGATTTATAATTTTTATAATTCTGATGTTAGCCATTGATCTGGGACTGTTTACCAAGGAAAACAAGCCCGTCACACTCAAAGTCGCCGCCATTATGAGTGCGATATGGGTTACATTCGCCCTACTCTTCGCGCTCCTGCTCTATTTTTGGGGGAATGAACTCCATAATGTACACGATATTCCTCGTTTAAAAGAAGTGATTGAAAGTCATTTTCACAACATCACGATCGATGAGAATGATCTAGCGGCCAGTCTACACATTTACAACAAAAACTTGACGATTGAATACCTCACCGGTTATGTCGTAGAGTACGCACTCTCGGTAGACAATATTTTCGTGATGGTGTTGCTCTTCGGATCCTTTGGAATTCCTGAAAAATATTACCACAAAGTACTGGTATGGGGAATCTTAGGCGCCATTATTATGCGCTGTATCTTCATTTTTGTGGGCGCTGCCCTCATCACAAAGTTCGGATGGATCCTGTACGTTTTCGGTGCATTCTTAGTCTACACAGGAATCAATATGTACCTCAACCGGAATAAGGAAGAAGATGTGGACCCGCAAAACCACCCTGTGGTCAAGTTTGCATCCAAACGATTTAAAGTGACGCACAAACTTGATCAAGGTAAGTTCTTCCACATCGAAAATGGAGAAAGATATATGACACCGTTGTTTTTGGTGTTATTGGTTATTGAATTTACTGATCTGGTTTTTGCTGTCGATTCGATCCCAGCAATTTTCTCGATTACCAAGGACCCCTATATTGTCTTCTTTTCCAATATCTTTGCAATACTAGGTCTGCGGTCCATGTTCTTTTTATTGGTAAATATCATTCACAAATTCCATTATTTAAAAGTCGGCTTAGCTTTCCTTTTGGTCTTTATTGGATTAAAAATGCTGCTACACGACTGGTTGACACAATGGGGATTCACCACCAGCCATTCGCTATTGGTCATCTTAGGTATATTGGTAATCAGCATAGTTGCCTCGCTCGTGTTTCCGAAAAAGACTGAGCTATCGTAAGAGTAGTGCAATCGAATAAATCACAAAGGGAGACGCTCGTCAAAGGCGTCTCCCTTTTTTAGTGGCAGCAATTTTACACAAGTGAAGGCCGAAATTGCTGGACATTTTTTATAAATTCGTCCTCAAATTTCACATAAACAAATTATATGAACTGGTATAAATCAATAGTAGCGGGTGCGTTTTTGTTGAGCTCGGTCTCGCTGTATGCGCAGGACAACCTGATCAATTCGCTTAAAAACAACACAAGTGACAACAGTAAAGAGGGCTTTACGTTTACAGAAGTCATTAACCTAGGGAGAACTTCCATAAAAGACCAGGGTTCTTCGGGTACCTGCTGGTCATATTCCGGAAATTCCTTTTTAGAATCAGAGATGATTCGTATGGGGAAAGATCCTGTGGAAATTTCTTCCATATTTACCGCTAGGAACACCTATATAGAAAAAGCAAAAAATTACGTGCGTCTCCATGGAAATCAAGCGCAAGGTGACGGCGGCCAACTGCACGATGTGTTAACGATCTTTAAAAAATATGGTGCCGTTCCTTATGACGCTTACACCGGACTTGCAGAGGGGCAGAATCGAAACAATTTTAGCGAAATGAGCCCAATCCTTCAGTCCATCACCTCCTCGGTAGCTAAAAGCAAAAAGCCCACATCGAATTGGATTAACGCTTTTACTGCTGCTATGGATTCGTATTTAGGAGAGGTGCCGGAATCCTTCGAATATCGCGGACAAACCTATACGCCCCGTACGTTCGCTGATGAAGTTGTCGGGATTAATCCGGACGATTATGTAGGGATTTCTTCGTTCAAAGAACACCGCTACTACGACACATTTGTTTTGCTTATACCCGATAACTGGTCGTTTGAAAGCTTTTATAACGTCCAAATGCAAGACTTAACGGATATTATAGACCAAGCGCTGCAAAAAGGATTCACGGTCGCTTGGGCGACAGATGTTTCTGAGAAAAGTTTCAGTTGGAAAAATGGCGTTGCATACGTTCCTGAAAAGCCGATTGAGACTATGTCCTCAACAGAACTGGACGATTTGTTTAACGGCCCTAAGAAAGAGGCACAAATCACCGAAGATCAGCGTCAGGCGGCTTTCGACAATTTCCAAACGACCGACGATCACGGAATGCATATTGTTGGTACCGTAAAGGATCAAAACGGAAAAGAGTATTATATTGTCAAAAACTCTTGGGGCGAGACGAATGACTATCAAGGATATATGTACGCGACCAAAGAATTCGTGAAGTATAAAACCATATCGTTATTGCTTCACAAAGACGGTCTAACAAAAGACATGAAAGGAAAGCTCGGATTATAAATTGGTCCATCGCATGAAAAAATGGGGTTAACGATAAGCTAACCCCATTTTTTATGCGTAGGTGTGATCGATTATTTGATGACCTGATAACCCGTTGCTAGGTTTTGAAACATAAAGGACCACTTGTCGGTTTGTTCTGCGATCACCATCTCGGTAGATTTACCGGCACCATGCCCTGCCTTGGTATCGATGCGTATCAACACAGGGTTCTCTCCGCTATGGTATTCTTGTAAGCGAGCGGCAAACTTAAATGAGTGCGCAGGAACGACGCGATCATCGTGGTCGGCCGTGGTCACCATGGTGGCCGGATAGGCCGTATCCGGCTGTAACGCATGGTAAGGGGAATACGTGTGTAAATACTCAAACATCTCTTGACTATCATCTGCAGTACCATAGTCGAACGCCCAACCCGCACCCGCGGTGAACTTGTGGTAACGGAGCATATCGAGTACGCCAACAGCAGGGAACGCTACTTTATAGAGCTCCGGTCGTTGCGTCATGCAAGCACCAACGAGAAGTCCTCCGTTGGACCCGCCCGAAATCGCTAACTTCTCGCTGGACGTATATTTTTCATCGATTAAATATTCCGCTGCCGCAATGAAATCATCAAATACGTTTTGCTTTTGAAGCTTGGTTCCTGCCAGATGCCAACGCTCACCATACTCGCCGCCGCCTCGTAGATTTGGTACCGCGAATACGCCACCTTGCTCTAATAAGATCAAGTTACTTACACTGAAAGACGGCGTCAAACTAATATTAAACCCACCATATCCATAAAGCATCGTAGGGTTACTCCCATCAAGTTCAATTCCTTTTTTATAGGTAATCATCATCGGCACTTTCGTCCCGTCTTTTGAAGTGTAAAACACCTGTTTAGACTCGTATTGAGTCGGATCAAAGTCCACTGCTGGCTTCTTATAAACGACTGACTCGCCAGTGGCAATATCATATTTATAAATCGTTCCGGGATTCACATAATTAGTGAAGGAATAATACAATTGCGTATCGTCCTTTTTTGCCGAGAACCCTCCAGCTGAACCGATGCTCGGCAACTCTATTTCTCGTTCGAGCTTCCCTTGGCGATCAAACTGTTTTATTTGAGAGGTGGCATCTTTCAAATAATTAGCAAATATCTTCCCGCCTCCTAAAGATGGACTCAGCACGTGTTCCGTTTCAGGAATCACATCTTTCCATGTACTTGGCCTCGGGTCTGCTATAGATGTTTCAACGACTCTACCGTTCGCCGCATCCAGCTCGGTGTAAATCAGCAGACGATCTCCGTCATTATCGAGTAGATAATGGTTTTTATCCATATTATCTACTACGGTGATAAAATCACCACCCTCTTTAGATAGGTCCTTCACATACAACTCGTTACCAGAAGTAGCATTGGCTGCTGTCACCACTAAAAACCGTTCATCTTCAGTCAAACCCGCACCGATGTAACGGCGTGGTGTCGCTGCACCACCAAAGATTAACTCGTCATCACTTTGCGGCGTGTTGATTGCGTGGAAATATAATTTATGCTGGTCCGTCATGGCCGACAAGGCCGATCCGTCCTCTGGCTGGTCGTACGAACTATAGTAAATCCCTTCATTCCCCTGCCAAGCGAGTCCGCTAAATTTGACATTCTGCAAGGTATCCCCAATCACGCTTTTATCATCGGCTTTAAGGATAATCACCTTGGTCCAATCTGATCCTCCCTCCGATATTTGATAAGCCACTAAGGATCCGTCTTTACTAAACGACACACCAGCTAAAGATGTGGTTCCGTCCTCAGAAAATTGATTCGGGTCTAAAAAGACTTCTTCTGCTCCCTCTTCACCTTTTTTTCTATACAATACGTATTGATTTTGCAATCCGTCGTTCTTGTAAAAGTAAGTATAATCGCCTTCCTTAAATGGAGCCGATTCTTTCTCATAATTCCAAAGATGCTCTAAACGCTGACGAATCTCCTCACGGAATGGTATTTGATTCAGGTAATCCTCTGTGACCTCATTTTCCGCTTTGACCCACGCTTTGGTCTCACTGGATAGATCGTCTTCCAACCAACGGTATGGATCTTCGACTACCGTTCCGAAAAACTCATCTTTTTGTTCTACTTTTTTTGTTTCTGGATAGGGTTTCACGATAATATCAGTTTTAGATTCAATTTTGTTTTCTTGCTGGCAGGCAACCAAACCGACTGCTAATATGCCCAAACCGAGATATTTCATCATGTGTTTAAAAATTAGTCCACACAAAACTAATCAAATAAATGGCTTCACGAAATGAAGCATTTGATTATAGATAATTATGTAGTAGTTTTGAATAGAATGTCCTCACGCACCAAAGTTTATTTCGCATCCGACTTCCATTTGGGATCTTTTCCTTATGATTCTTCAACAGAGCGGGAAAAGCAAATCGTCTCCTGGCTCGACGCTATCAAGCACGATGCGTCGGCCTTATACCTGGTAGGCGACATTTTCGATTTTTGGTTCGAATATCAAAGTGTCGTTCCAAAGGGCTATGTGAGGTTTTTAGGGAAACTGGCAGAATTAGCAGACCTTGGTGTGGAAATCACATTATTCAAAGGGAATCACGACATGTGGATGTTTGGTTACCTAACCAAGGAACTCAATGCAAAAATCGTAAGCAATGAAAAACATTTGTGCCTAGATGGAAAAAAGTTCTTTGTACATCACGGGGATGGTCTTGGCCCCGGTGATCGACGCTATAAATGGTTAAAAAAGATATTTAGAAGCAGCCTATGTCAATGGTTATTCGCACGGATCCATCCCAATCTAGGCATTGCCATTGCCAGACAATGGTCTAAACATAGTCGAATCGCTAGCGGAACCGAGGAGAAGTTTTTAGGTGAGGATAAAGAATGGCTTATTGTGTACGCGAAAGAGGTACTGCAAAAAGAACATTTCGATTATTTCATTTTCGGGCATAGACATTTACCATACGAGCAAAAACTGGGCAAGAATAGCCAGATCATCAATCTAGGCGAATGGATTAATTATCAAAGTTATGCGGTTTGGGATGGGCAGGAACTAAAACTCGAACAATGGAACTTCACCAGATAATCGATTCCATCAAGCGCTTACCCGAACAGCAGCGTCTACTCATTCAAGAGATTACGGAGGAAATCGACTTACCGAAACATCACAAAATTACGGAAACCGATAGACCGATGCCCTACATCTATTTTCAAAAAAAAGGGATCTGTAGGATATTTTACTATGCGGGCATAAAAGAAGTTGTACTGGGTTTTACATTTCCTGGTGACGTATTATTATCTCTAAATTACTATGCACATGGTGAATCTGGATATGAAACCATTGAAACCCTCGAAAACTCTACTCTTTATCGTATTCCCATCGGGCCCTTACAAGATCTTTTCGATTGCCACACCGATATAGCCAATTGGGGACGGAAGCTAGCAGAGCTGGAAGCACTTAAAATTGAAGACCGGCTGATGCTTCGTTTATTTAAATCAGCAAAAGAAAGCTACCAAGAATTACTGGAAAAAGCACCTGATCTTATTCTTCGAATTAAATTGGGACATATCGCCTCTTATCTAGGTATATCGCAAGTTACGTTGAGCAGAATCAGATC
>DXCW01000114.1 GCA_019115805.1 Candidatus Sphingobacterium stercorigallinarum | reverse complement strand
TCAGTGGCTGGGAAGATCTGGATGCCGCATTAGAAAAAGCGTTCGATGCGGAAAACACCGGCAATCAAGTGCTGGTTGAAGAGTTCGTCCAGGGACGTGAATTCTCTCAAGGCATTTATAAAGACGCCCAGGGCCATATTCGCGTCTTGCCTGCTAGCGAAATTAAAACGACGCGTGAGTTTTTTGATTTCGAAGCGAAATATACACCTGGCCTTACTCAAGAGATTACGCCGGCGGAGCTAACAGCGGCCCAAAAGCAAAACGCTGACCAAATGATCACGCAGATTTACCAAACATTGAATTGTAAAGGTATGGTGCGCGTAGATTTCTTCCTCCAGCAAGGAACGGATCATTTTTATTTTATCGAAATAAACACGGTTCCTGGACAAACCGAACAGAGTTTTATCCCGCAGCAAGTCCGCGCGGCTGGTATGACAGAGACTACATTTTATACGGACCTTTTGCAAGCTGCTTTAAAAAAATAACCACCGATTCGTTTCTTTAGCGTATCCATACCGGTATGCACCTGGTTTCAAAGATTCGCATAATTTAGTATATTTGAGTGATAATTAAACCCTATGATTTTAGTTGCAGATAGCGGATCTTCACGGTCAGATTGGATGCTTCATCTTCCCGATAGTAAACCTTTACAATTTAGAACGAAGGGCCTCAATCCCTTTTTTGTCAATGAGAAAGAGATCACGGCGGTTCTATCCGGCGTGCCAGAAATCATTCCCTATGTAAAGGAAGTGCACGAAGTTTATTTTTTTGGGGCAGGTTGTTCCACACCGGACCGTAGAGAAATTGTGTCGAACGCACTGACGCAGATTTTCCCAGCTTCATTTATTGCGGTCGAGAGTGATTTGCTGGGGTCGGCATACGCGACTTTCGGAAATGAAAAGGGCTTGATTTCGAACTTAGGAACGGGATCGGATATCAGCTACTACAACGGGGAAATGCTCTCCTCTAGTTTGCATGGGAATGGGTATGTCTTGGGAGATGAGGGGTCAGGTGCGTGGTTTGGAAAGCAACTGATTACGGCTTATTTGTATGAGTCGATGCCTCGCGATTTAATGAAGAAATTCAAGGAGGTACATCCGATTACGAAAGATATCATCATCCGAAACGTTTACCAAAAGGATCGGCCAAATGCCTATCTGGCTTCTTTTGCTACGTTTATGGCGGAGAATCGCTCCCATCCGTATATTGATAATTTATTGCGGAACGGATTTGATGAGTTTGTGCGTACCAACATCATGACCTACCCGGAGTTTTGGGAGCATGAGTGCCACTTTGTGGGCGGCATCGCTTTCTACTTCGATTTGCATCTCAGAGAAATTTGTTCCTTACACGGAGTGAAAGTTGGAAAGATTCTTAAAAATCCAATCGAAGAACTCTACGATTTTGTGGTCGATCGAGAATTAAATGTAAATATTTAAATCAAAACACAATGAATGTAATGACAACAATGATCATCCTCTGTAGTGTGGTCTTTCAGAAGCCGTCTGTCTATGACTTTTCATTTACCACGCTGGACGGAGAAAAAAAAGAGCTAAGTGCCTTTAAAGGCAAGCCGATGTTGCTCGTAAATACCGCGTCAAAATGTGGGTTTACGAAGCAGTACGAGGAGTTACAGCAACTGCATGAGCAATACGGTGAGGATTTAGTTGTTATCGGTTTCCCCTCCGATAACTTCGGCGGACAAGAATTCGATAATAATGAAGAGATTGCGGAATTCTGCGAAAAGAATTTTGGTGTTACTTTTCTGCTGTCCGAAAAAATCAATGTGAAAGGAGAGGACATCGATCCGCTTTTTTCGTATCTCACCCAAGCTGAAAATCCAGACTTCACGGGCGAGATAAAGTGGAACTTTGAGAAGTTTCTGATCGATGCAGATGGGAAGCTCACCCACCGTTATCGTTCAAAAACCAGCCCGCTTGACAAGACTATTCTCTCTGAAATATAGCGGGATTGACGCTATGAGGACGGGTTGATGTTTAACTGGTAATAACAGTTTCTACAGCGCGGCTCATAGCTTTCTTTTTCCCCGAGCAGCACGCGATCCTCACTAGGAGACAAACGATACGAATAATTTGCCGGAGCGCCGCAACATACGCAAACGGCGTGCACTTTCGTGACCTCTTCGGCAATAGCCATCAAAGCGGGAACCGGGCCGAATGGCTGACCCTGATAATCCATATCTAATCCCGCGACAATCACACGTAAGCCGCGATTTGCCAGTTCAATACATACCTCCGGTAACCCATCGTCGAAGAACTGGGCTTCATCAATGCCGACCACTTGTGTGTCCGCGCTGAGTAATAAAATGGCCGAAGAATGTGACACAGGTGTGGACGAAATGGAATTGCTATCGTGTGACACCACTTCTTCCGCATCGTAGCGAATGTCCATTTCTGGTTTGAAAATTTCTACAGCAAGCTTGGCGAATTGAGCCCGGCGCAACCGACGTATGAGTTCTTCAGTCTTTCCTGAAAACATAGATCCACAGATTACTTCAATACTGCCCACAGTACGTGTTCCGCGAAGTAAATTATGTTCTGAGAATAACATCATGATCGAGTGTGTTTTTGCCGTATTCGTGATATTTCCTGTTCGTAAAATATCTGAAATCTTCGGCAATCAAGACACGAATATCGAAATTTAATCTTATTTTTGATTAGCAACCGGGACACAAAAATCTAAACGCAGTAGCAATCAAGGTGTTTGTTTTCCGTTACCTTTACCGAGGTAAGAAAGCACGGCATTCCAGCCAGCCTAACGCAAGGAGGGGTCGCACGACGGCATCCGTTCTTGGGTCGTGCTGGTGCCTGTGAGGACGAACTAAAAATATAGACTCTAAGACAAGATAATATGGCGTATTCAGATCAGGATATTAAAGAGAAAATTAGCGAACTGTTAGCGGATATAAAAAATGAATTTGATGCACTTAAAAGCGACTCAACTGCAGGACAACATCGCGATGTTTTAATGTTAGCCGCCAAAGCGCAATATTTAAGTGCCCATTTCTCTAGTTTAGCTGCTACCGTATCTATGGATGCTCATTCGGGCGGACTGGATCAGAAGAACGATAAGGAGGATGTCATTTTTACGCCAGCCACGTCACTCGAAGAGGGGCGGGCTGATGATCAGCCCACCGAGCCCGAAATCCCGGAACAGCGATCTGTATATAGCGAGCAAAATGAAAACTCGGATGAGCAGCAGGTCAGTGAACAGGCCGGTGCGGAACAAAACGATTCGTCGCGTGATATGGAGGAGGCAGACGGGGACGCTACAGCGCAGGATGCTTCAGTTGACAAAGAACCGACGGATCCTAAGGGCGATGAGGTCTCGAAAGCGCCCGATCAGCCGTCTGCATCTGATGCTTCGTTGGATAGTGAATCGGAAACGACAGTAGGATCGCAAAAAGAGCAGCCAGCGGGATATACAGGTGGCGAGCGCCCCATACATACCCCAGAATCAGGGTATACCCAAACCGAGAATTCGACTTCTGCCCCAGCTTCAGGTACCCCGGACAGTTGGACCAATTCGTCAGACACGCCGCGTCAAGAAGAACAGTCATCTTCCACCGCTGAGCCGGTGGTCAACGAGGTGGTTATTCAAGAGAAAAACATTTCGATTGAGCCAGTAGAAGAGCCCGTAGCGGATAAGACCGAAAAAGTCGAAGACGTTTCAGCGGAGACGGAAGCCCCACAAAAAAGTCGACCCTTGACCATTAATGAGCGGATTCAGCAACAAAAGAAGGCAGGATTGACAAACGTACATCAATTTAATACCTCGAATGATCGGGTCGCAGACCGTAACATCGATCTGAAAACAGCCGTCAGTTTAAACGACAAACTGTTATTTATCAAAGACCTGTTCAACGGCTATAGTTTGGCCTATTCGGAAGCGATTGAGCTGTTAAATCGCTTTGATAGTTTTGCCGAAGCAGATGCATTTTTACAAAGCAATTATGCGTTGAAAAATAATTGGGCAGCCAAGCCGCAAACGGTAGATAAGTTGTATGTGATTTTGAGGAAAAAGTATTTCTAACCAGATCTAGAATCGCGGGAACAAAAAGCACAGCCCTCTACAATGGCTGTGCTTTTTGCGTTCTAGGCCTGAAGGTCAAACTTAAACCAATGGTTGCCCTCATGTCCGAATATAAAGTATTTGGACTGAATGATCTCGGCTAATATTTCACTGTCGATGAGGTAATCCGAAGGCAGGTGTGCAAATGGATGTTTAGTGAGTACAAATACTTGGTTGTTTTTTACTGCTTGGTAATCTTGATAGTCCTTTGCAATTATTTCAGGTAACCTGCTTAGGAATTCCGGTGATTTCTCTACGAAAATCAGGATCGAGATGTGTTCCGGTACATGGATAAGCGGATTAACCTGAGCTCCTGCTAAATCTAAGAGTTCCTCCAGATACCGTTGATCCGGCTGGTTCTCCGTTTTGGGATAGACCAACTCCACAAGTGGCCGGCTCTCTATAGGAATAAATTTGAGCTTATGGATGATGATTCTGACTTCTTCTTCTAATTGTTCCGCATTTGCAGGATCGGTAATTTTTAAATCAGCAACGAGCTGTTTGTAATAACTGAGGTGTTCCATGGCATCATTCATAACTCGTGCAAAGGTAATCAAGCTGACCAAAAGAACCTAAAGCATTGTTAAGATTCCCGAAATATTCGTATTTTGGATGGATATAAAGAATAGAAAATATGTTTGACAAATTGTTTGAAGCGCAGCAAAAAGCGCAAGAAATAAAGGCTCGTCTGGATCATGTTTCGGTCACTGGAGAAGCCGAAGGCGGTAGAGTCCGCGTGATTGCCACGGCGAACAAGGAGATTAAGGAAGTAAAAGTAGATCCTGAGCTGTTGCAGGAAGGCGGTTTGGAGGAGGTGGAAGAGCTATTGGTAGTCGCACTAAATAAAGCGTTAGTCCAAGCAGAAGAAATCTCACAAACTGAGATGCAAGCAGCTTCTCAGGATTTATTGGGTGGTCTAGGCGGTCTGGGAAACCTTTTTGGAAATAAATAAATAAGGACAAGTATGGTAGCGAAGTATTATGGGCAGTCTTGCGTAGAATTTGATGTTGACGGGACGAAAATATTGATCGATCCCTTTATCCGTTATAACCCCCTAGCCCAAGGGGTAGACATTAGTGTCATTCGACCAGATTATATTTTTTTAAGTCACGGACATCAAGATCATGTGGCCGATATGCTGCCGATCCAAAAACAAAGCCAAGCAAAGGTTGCGGCGGTAGTGGAAACTGCCGAATGGGTCAGAAGGCAAGGGGTTGACGAAGAAAGCGTGATTGAGTTTAATTTGGGCGGCACATTGCAGCTGCCTTTTGGTCGAGTAAAAATGGTGTATGCTGCACACAGTAACAGTACACCAGATGGTGCCTATGGGGGATTTCCAGTCGGTTTTGTGTTCTTCTTAGCCGGACAGACGATCTATTTTTCTGGCGATACCGCACTCACAATGGAAATGAAGTTATTGGAGCGCTATAAAATTGACTGGGCATTCTTGCCGATCGGTGGTCATTATACGATGGATGCAGAAGATGCCGCGTTAGCCACTACCTTTATGAATTGTAAGAAGGTGATCGGCGTACACTACGATACGTTCCCTCCGATTCAAATTGACAAAGAGCAAGCAAAGAAATCTTTTGCGGAAGTGAATGCCGAGTTGACCTTATTGGATATTGGCCAAGAGATAAGCCTGTCGTAATAGGAGTGCGACGTCGGTAAATAAAAATCCTGCTGATTGAAATCAGCAGGATTTTTATTTTGTACAGTGCGTTATCTGTTCCTCAGCAAAGCCGTACAGGCAGCTTAAGAGGCCACACTATTAGCCCGTTTAATATGAAATTGTACCAAGTCATCTATAGGTGAACGGAGAATACGACCGACTTTCATGCCGTATTGCGCAGCTTTATCTTCCAATACGTTTCTGAAATTATAGCCTACAGACCCGATACAGTTAAACGTATACGATTGATAGTCTGGGTATTTACTCACTAAATTCGCAAAGAAGGCTTCAAAAGCGGTTTCAACGATACTTCTTGTGTATTCCAAATTGACGTTGTTGTCGTAAACGAATTTACTGAAGCTCGCACAAAAACGGTTCGCCAAGGGTTTGGTGTACACATTGTCCATAATCTCATCTGGAGTCAATTTATAAGTTTCGTAAAAAAGCTCGGCCACATCACTGGGCATCAAACCCCGAATGAAATCTACCAATAGCTTCTTTCCGATATAACTTCCACTCCCTTCGTCTCCTAGGATATAGGCGGCTGAATCGATATTATGTGTAATGTCGTTTCCATCGTATATACAGCTATTGGTTCCTGTTCCCAAAATGGCGGCAAAGCCAGATTCGGTTCCCAATAGCGCTCGTGCTGCAGCGAGAAGATCATGTCCTACTTCTACTTTTGCACCGGGGAAAACACCTTTAATGGCGGTTTCAACTATTGCGGCTTTATCCTTATTGTGTACGCCAGCTCCATAGTAGTTTACTTCTGCAACATTCTCGAAGGGAATATCTTTCGGTAAGCCCTTTTTAAGGGAAGCGATAATATATTCACTGTCTACAAAATAAGGGTTGTAACCCTCTGTATTGAAATAGATCTTTTTGTTGTTGTCATCTAACAAGCACCAATTTGTTTTTGTAGACCCTCCATCTGCAATTATGATCATTATAAATAAATTTATGTTTTTAAGTAACTTATTGTTAGTGTTTTTGAGTTTTAAACCAAAATACGGTAAATATTGATAAAAACAAGAATTTTTATTGGATATGTGGAAAAAATAATATTGTTGAAATCGTCTAAAAACAAAACAACCTGCTTGTAATCTGTTGATTATTAGCAGGTTGTTTTTTAGGATTTAAAATATTCTCTTAGTGTATTTTTTACAATTAGATTAGGCTGGTGACGTTGATTTTTCTGCTTCGGTCTCATCGATATCAATCCCTTGTTTGGCTAAGAACCGACGAACAAGAATAGCGAAAGTGATGATGTAAATAAAGCCAATGACAGGAATGATGTAGGAATTATGGATGCCGATAATATCCGATAGTTTACCCTGGATCGGAGGGATAATTCCACCGCCTAAAATCATCATGACTAAGAAGGCCGAGCCTTGTTCGGTGTATTTACCTAGCCCGACTATAGATAAACTGAAAATCGAGCCCCACATGATGGAACAAGCCAAACCTCCTGCTAAAAAAGAGTATATAGCTACGGTACCCGTGCTGGCTAGTCCGACCAGCATCGCGAGCAGACCAAACGCGCCAAAAATAATCAGCGTGCGAGCCGGTTTTTCTTTAGAAATAAAGAAGGCTACTACTTGAAGGGCTACAC
>DXCW01000113.1 GCA_019115805.1 Candidatus Sphingobacterium stercorigallinarum | reverse complement strand
GTTTTTAACAAATCTTTAACACTTTTAACAACTCGATCATGTAGCGATCGCGCTACAAAATTGTTAGAAAGCAATTCGAAACCCGCTAATATGAGTTTTTGAATATATTTTCAATTTTTATTTCATAATTTTAAGTAATGACAAGGGAATTAAAAAAAATTATAATATATTTGGATTCATAAGCAAATTTACATGACACATATGTCTACTATTATTACAATTATTATTACCACCGGGATTCATATTCCGGAGGAATGATTCTATTGTATAGTATATAGTACAGTTATAGAAGCCTTCCTCATTACGAGGGAGGCTTTTTTTTTAGTCTTATTCGTATACATCAAATGAACCATAAATAATGAAAATTTTAAAATTTGGAGGCAGTTCGGTAGCTTCTGCCGATAGTATCCGGTTGGTTTTGCAAATTGTCAAATCTTCCTATCAACGTGGGGAAAAGCCTTTGGTCGTATTGTCTGCAATGGCCGGGGTAACGAATACATTGGGTGATATGGCTTCCGATGCGGCCGAGGGGCGATCATTTTCAGATCAACTAAGGACACTCCAGGAAGGTCATTTCGCGGTCGTTAAGCAATTGATCGCAGTGAAATTTCAAAACCCCGTGCTTACTAAGCTTAAATTGCTGTTGAACGAACTTGAAGATTTGCTGCAGGGGATCGCTGCATTGAGGGAGCTGAGCTTACAAAGCAAGGATTTAGTGTTGTCCTATGGAGAGCGATTATGTAGCTATCTGGTGTCTAAGGTAATGGAGCAGGAGATTGCGGAATCCGAGTATATCGATGCGAGCCACTACGTGAAAACGGATTCTAATTTTGGTAATGCCCGTTTGAATGAAACGTTGACCACCTCACTCATTGCAGCGCTTTTACAAGGTAAACCGGATCGACTTTTATTCGTAACTGGTTTTATTGGGTCTAATGAACAAGGTCGAATGACTACACTGGGGCGTGGTGGTTCGGACTTCACAGCGGCGGTATTCGGGTCGGCATTGCAGGCTACTGCAATTGAAATATGGACTGACGTAAACGGGATGTTAACTGCCGATCCAAAGATGGTCAAAAAAGCATTCACGGTACCTCAACTGTCGTATACCGAGGCGATGGAGTTGTCTTATTTCGGCGCAAAAGTGATTTATCCGCCCACCATGGTGCCCGCTTTCCTAAAGAAGATTCCAATCGTAATTAGGAATACGTTTCAACCCGAACTAGCTGGAACGGTCATTCAGTATGAAAGCGGCGCATCAACGTATCCGATCAAGGGTATTTCATCAATACACGAAGTATCGGTAATCAATTTATCAGGTAGTGGAATGATCGGTAAGTCAGGGTTCAGTGGACGTTTGTTCAGCTTGTTAGCCAGGGAGCAAATTAATGTGATTTTAATCACACAGTCTTCCTCAGAACACAGCATTACATTCGCTATCCGACCGCAGGAAGCACAACAGGCGGTTGATTTGATTCGTTCAGAATTTCAGCTCGAGCTTTTGGCGAATAAACTTCAATCTCCGTTAGTCGAAAATGGCTTGTCTATTTTAGCGGTTGTTGGCGAGAATATGAAACAAACACCCGGTATGTCTGCTCGACTTTTTAACGCGCTGGGGCGTAATGGAATTAACGCTCGAGCCATTGCTCAAGGTTCGTCTGAACTTAATATATCAGTGATTATCGAGCGGCAGGATTTGGCAAAGGCATTGAATGCGGTTCATGATGCTTTTTTTGCCGAATTGAAAAAGACACTCCATGTATTTTGTTTGGGGACGGGAAACATTGGCTCGACATTATTTAAGCAACTGCGACATCAGTACCGATTTCTATTGGAACATAACGATTTAGACATTCGGGTGATTGGGCTTTCTAATTCCAGGAAGATGTATTTCCACACCGATGGAGTTGACTTGGCACATTGGGAAAAGACATTAAATGAGCAGGGTGAAGTTGCCGATTTATCCGGTTTTATTGCGCGTATGCAACAATTAAATTTGCCCAACTGTGTCTTTATCGATAACACTGCAAGCAAATTGCCGCCACTTTATTATGAACAAGTGTTTCGTTCCAATATCTCTATTGTCACCTGTAACAAAATAGCAAATTCAGGTCGTTACGAGGAATATCAGCTTTTACGAGATACGGCTAGGGCTTACGGGGTTGATTTTTTTTACGAGACCAATGTGGGGGCTGGCCTGCCCATTGTGAGCGTACTGCGTGACTTGATGATGAGCGGGGATCGTATTGTAAAGATTGAAGCGATCCTTTCGGGTACCATATCGTATATCTTCAATAACTTTAAAGGGAACAAATCCTTTTACGATGTCGTGAAAACCGCACAGGAATTGGGGTATACCGAACCGGATCCGCGGGATGACTTAGGAGGAGTTGATTTTATGCGCAAAATGCTGATTTTAGCGAGAGATGCAGGATATGCGCTAGAGGTAGAGGATGTAGAGCTCGAAAATATTTTGCCAGCTAATTGCCTGGAAGCGGAATCCGTTGATGAGTTTTACACGGAATTATTACGGGCTGAGGACTACTTCAACGAAATGAAACAAAAGGCGGAGAGCGATAACAGGGTCATACGATACATTGGGGCTATGGAAGAGGGAAAGGTTCATATTCGTTTACAATATGTGGATGATCAGCATCCTTTTTATGGACTCTCAGGTAGTGACAATGTCATTTCGTTCACCACCGAGCGTTATAGCGAAAGACCTTTAGTGGTGAAAGGTCCTGGAGCGGGCGCAGAAGTGACTGCTGCTGGAGTATTTGCTGATTTAGTTAACGTGGGATCGTAAATAATTAATGAAGAACATGTACGAAAACAACGAAACAAAGCCGGTAGGCACGGAAGATTTAAAGCAACACGCTGTGCGCGTATTTGCTCCAGCGACGGTAGCGAATATGATTTGCGGATTTGATGTGTTGGGATTTGCTGTGGATCGTCCTGGCGACGAGGTGTTGATGGAGCGTGTATCGCGTCCCGGTGTGAGGATACGGTCCATTGTGGGCGACCAAGGTAGGCTACCGCTGGATGCGGAGAAGAACACCGTCAGTGCTAGTGTAGCTTTGCTACTTCGCCATCTAAATCTACAAGACGAAATTGGCTTGGAAATAGATTTGACGAAACATATGCCGATTGGCAGCGGCTTAGGGTCAAGTTCTGCGAGTACCGTAGCTGGGCTGGTTGCAGCCAATTATTTGTTAGGAGATCCCTTGTCAAAACAGGAGTTGATGCCTTTTTGTGTGGAAGGCGAACGGTTGGCATGTGGGTTCGGGCACGCGGACAATGTCGCTCCGGCGCTCATGGGCGGGATCACTTTAATCAGAGGATATGAGCCTTTAGATATTATTGAATTGCCGGTGCCAGAAGAATTGGCGGCCGGTATCGTGTTTCCTCAGGTAGACGTTCCGACGCGCGATGCACGGCAGTTAATTCGCCAGCATGTACCGTTAAAAGATGCTGCGCAACAGTGGGGGAATATCGCAGGCTTAGTAGCGGGGCTTTATCGATCTGATTACGATCTGATCGGACGAAGCATGCAGGATGTTCTCATAGAGCCCACTCGAGCGATTCTTATCCCTGAGTTTTACGAAATGAAGCGAATTGCTCAGGACGTTGGCGTACTCAGTTTTGGTATTTCGGGCTCAGGACCTTCGGTGGTTGCAATCAGTAAAGGCATCGAGGCGGCGACTCGTGCCACGGATCGCATTCAAGAGCATTTGTTTACCTGCGGCATCGACAGTTTAAAGTACGTGTCTAGGGTGAATAGAAAAGGTCCGATCTTGTTGGAGTAAAGACCAGGTTACACATGACATTCTTATCGATTTATTTTGAAGAAATGCGAAAGCAGGCGTATCTCTTCAATGGACATTCCAGCTGATTTTCCTGCATGCAATTTTATGAAATTTTACAGTACTAATGATACAAAACTCCGGGTGCCCCTCGCTGAGGCGGTGTTTCGGTCACTTCCTGCAGATGGGGGATTGTATATGCCGGACCGGATTCCGACAATCGACCCATTCGTGTTTAGAAATATTACCGACTATTCTTTTCAAGAGCTTGCTTTTATCGTGGCAGATGCGTTATTGGGGGAGGATATTCCCAAAGCAGACCTTAAGGAAATTGTGGAGGAGACATTGGGTTTTGATGCACCTGTCCGATTTTTAACCCCAAATACTGCCGTATTGGAATTGTTTCATGGGCCGTCGTTTGCGTTTAAAGATTTTGGCGCTCGGTTTATGAGCCGTGTGATGGCTTATTTGTCAAAGGACGAGAAACAGCAGTTGGATGTGTTGGTGGCAACCTCAGGAGATACCGGCGGAGCGGTTGCGCTAGGTTTTCTTGGTGTACAAGGTACCCGAGTCACGATCTTGTATCCAAAGGGGAAGGTATCTAAAATACAGGAGCAGCAGCTAACGGGTAACGGGGAGAATATTCGGGCGCTTGAAATTGACGGTACTTTTGATGATTGCCAGGCCATGGTAAAACGAGCATTCAATGATGCGGATTTGAATGGATCCCTCTGCTTAACGTCTGCCAACTCTATTAATATTGCACGATTGATCCCACAAACCTTTTATTATGTGTGGGCTTATGCCCAACTCCGATCACAAGGAGCAGATCGTGTGGTATTCACGGTACCTAGTGGTAATTTTGGCAATATCGGCGCAGGCTTGCTGGCCTATAGGATGGGATTACCGGCGATGCAGTTTGTAGCGGCCACTAATGCCAATGATACGGTCCCACGTTACTTGAACACCGGGGAATACCGGCCGCAAACGTCCCGTCAAACCCTTTCAAATGCGATGGATGTAGGAGATCCCAGTAACTGGATACGAATATTAGACCTGTTTAATCATAATCTGGACGACCTTAGAGCAATGCTTACTTCGTACACCTTCGATGATGAACAGACTAGGATGGGGATACTCGAATTGTATAATCAGTACGGTTACGTGGCTTGCCCTCATACCGCTATCGGCTATTTAGCAGCAGAAAGGTACAGAAGTGAGCAACCTGGTGATTATGCGTCTTTGTTTCTGTCCACAGCCCATCCCTGTAAGTTTCCCGAAGCGATTCCTGCAGATATCTATAAGTCCGTTACCTTTCCCAAAGCAGCGAGTAGTTTGTCGAGCGAGCGGAAGGCTGTTGTTTCACTACCAGTGGATTTTGAACAATTCAAGTCCTATCTTCTGAATAGCGCTGATTGAGCGGGGATACTAGAAGCGTTCTCTATTATTTCTGGGTTCAGGAAGATAGAAAACGCTTTGAAAGCCTTAGCTAAGACGGGCCTTTTATCGAAGGAGTTGAAGCCAAGATTCGGCCATCAGGCTAGCTCCCGCCATACTGGTGTGCACGCCATCTGTCGTCCAATAGGCCCCAGTGTTATTCTTTAACGCTTTATCGAAAATAGATTGGTACGGAAGGAATACGGCATTTAATTCATGCGCTACTTCAGCCGCTGCTTCTTGATATTTAGGGAATTCAGGATACCAGGAATCGTCTACATGTTTTACCCCGTTAACGGCAAAAGGTTCTCCGATGATGAGTTTGACATCCGGTAGTGCGGTTAACGTAGACTCTATTAGCTGCTTAAGCTGGCTTTTATATTGTTCGGGAGTATTAGAGGCTCCACTATCTTTGGTGCGCCAAAAATCATTTACCCCAATAAGTATGCTGAGTATATTGGGCTTCAGATCGATGCAGTCTTGTTGCCAACGATCAATGAGATCAGGGACCCGGTTCCCACTGATTCCACGATTAAAGATTGTAATGTTTTTACCTGCAAAGCGGTTTAACAATTGCGAGCCGGCTAAGTACGCATAACCATTTCCAAACGCATTTGCTTGGTTCGGCTCTAAATTTTCTTTGTTGCGCCCCGCATCCGTGATGGAATCACCTTGAAAGAGAATGGTATCCCCGGGTTGGATCTGTATCTTTTTTGCAAGAGATGAGGTGGTGTCTTTAGCATATAGCCAATCCGAACCCAAGCTTGTTGCTCCCATTGCAAGCATACTTTTTTTTAGAAAATTTCTTCTGTTGTCCATTGGTTTTTGTGATTAGGTTGGGAAAATACCTAAGCAATTTAATAAAACTAACAGAATTTGGCGATCGATTCTCTGATTATTTTGCAGGCATTGGAAATTTCGTTTATGCTTATTGTTAAAGGGGGAGCAATCCGCAATGCGGTTTCGCAATGCAAATACCAATCGATAATGACACCGTGTTGCGCGCAGTCGTTGCTGACTTGATAGACTTGCTCAAAAGAGTCGAGTTGCAAGCACATCATTAACCCTAAGCCTCGAATTTCCTTTATTTGAGGGATGTCCAATTCCCGTCGGAAAAGCGCGGCTTTCTCGCTGACCTGTTCGACGAGGTTTTCATCCAGTATGACCTGGAGTGATGCACGTGCTGCGGCGCAGCTCACTGGGTGCCCTCCAAAAGTGGTAATGTGTCCGAGCATTGGATTAGCTTTAATCACGTCCATAATCGCTTTAGGTGCAACGAAGGCGCCTAATGGCATTCCGCCGCCAATCCCTTTGGCCAAAGCTAAAATGTCGGGGACAATTTCAAAATGTTCGAATGCAAAAAGTTTACCTGTTCTGCCAAATCCGGTCTGTATCTCGTCGAAAATGAGTAAACTACCGGTAGAATCACAGCGCGCGCGAAGGGCTTGCATATAATTCGTCGTGGGAACACGCACACCGGCCTCACCTTGAACAGCTTCCACAATAACTGCTGCGGTGTCGCGATCGATTTTGTTTAACTCGGCGATATCATTATAGGTAATAAACTCGATATTCGGGAGTAAGGGGGCGTACGCGTTTCTATACGCGTCGTTTCCGATTAGACTCAATGCACCTTGGGTACTGCCGTGATAGGCGTGTCTGGCTGCAATAATTTTCTTACGTCCTGTTGATTTTTTGGCAATTTTCATCGCGCCCTCGATCGCTTCTGCGCCCGAGTTTGTGAAATAGACCGATTGGAAGCTGTTGGGAAGCACCTGTAATAGCTCTGTGGCAAAATTTACTTGTGGAGCCTGTACAAACTCTCCGTAAACGGTAACATGCATATACCGATCAAGTTGCTGTTTAACAGCTTCTAAAACCTTGGGGTGGCGGTGGCCGATATTACTGACATTGAAACCGGAAACCAAATCGATATATTTTTCATTATTTGGTCCATATAAATAGATGCCCTCAGCACGTTCTATTTCTATCAGACGCGGTGATTCGGATGTTTGTGCGGTGTTTTTTAAAAAGAGTTCTCTGTTACTGATCAAAACAATACGTTTATTTTTATGAGAGGTTAAATGAAAACTAAGTAAAAACGATGAGTCCACTGAACCCATCGCTAAACAAATTTAATTTCAAGTTGTAGTCTACTCTTGATTTTACCGTCGTTGCCTACTGTTCAATTCTTTATAGAGCAGTTCGATAAATTCTTGTTCTACAGCGAAAAATTGAGATGCTCGGGACTGACCGACGACTCTTGCAAATTTCTCTCTGTATTTTTTCTTGATATTCACTTCCTGGGAATCGAATGCAATAACATCATTTCCGGGCCGGAATGAGTTTTGATTCCCTGGACTTTGTATACCTTTTGATTTTTTCTGCTTCACACTTCTTATCTCCTTTCTGTATTGGTTATACAAGGGAAAGAATTGCTGGGCTTCTTTAGGCGATAATTTTAGTTGCTTGGTGATGTATGCGGTTTTTTGGTTCTCAATCGCTTCAAACCTCTCTTGACGTGATTGTCCCTGAGTCGTTAAAGTAACGAGTAAGAACAAGCACGCTGTTATCATCACATGTTTTAACCGAACCATTATAGCGTATAATTTAAGTATTCTTCCAAATCTTTTGCGTCTATACCGGATCCTATACCTTTGGATTCCTCAGGTTGGTAAATATACTCTACATAGTAATCTAGATCCGAGGGATCGCTATTGTTTGATAAATAGTTAATAATTTCCTCTTCTGGAATATCCCGTAGTGTCATGGTCTCATCGAATTGTACACGCTGAGAAGCCTCTTGTTGATAAAAATTGATTCCGATAAAAACTGCTGCACACGCGGCTGCGGAAGATCCTAGCCAGGTGAATATTTTGGTTTTATCTTGTTTCTTGCGCCTAACCGCTTGAAGCGGTTCGGGGATGAAAGGAATAACTTTGTCTTCTTCGAACACGTGCTCCAAGATATCCTGATTCAAGGACTGGAAATATCCTTCCGGTACAGCAAACCCATCAGTCTCGACTTTAGCCTTTAACTCTTCATTGCCTATTGTCGATAAAATTTCATCGGTGGTCGTGTCAAAATAACCCGACGGCACGGTAAAGCCATCTTCGATCCTTGATATCGAGCGGGGGGTGAAGCCAACGGACTTTTCCCTTTCGACACGGTGGATGATCCGTGCACTAAGCTTGTCGAAATAGTCGGACGGTAGATCAGGAGTAGGGGTACCTACCCGGTCTAATTTAGTCTGAGCGATCAATTGATCCGCGGAGTTCAAAAAGTAGCCTTCGGGTACCGTGAAGTTAATTTCCCCGAACCCTGCATCGATCGCCGCTTGTTTCTGAATTTGCTCTCCTTGCTCTTTAAAGAAGTCACTCGGCACTATAAATCCACCCGTTTCATCTCCCCTGGAGGAAAATGGGATGGTCCACAACGTCTTTTTCTCTAGATCTTCAAAGTAATTTTCCGGTAAGGTGAAAGGGTTAACACGTAACGATTGAGGAAGTGGAGAACCTCCTGTATGATTTCGATATGTGTTGTTTTCTTTCATGGTACCATATAGATATCTTTTCGGACAAAAGGTTTAATCATTAGATGCAAAAAATTTTTCAATCTTTTTTACTGCTAAATGATAAGACGCTTTGAGCGCGCCTACGCTGGTTCCGACAATATCCGAAATCTCATCGTATTTTAAGTCTTCGAAATATTTCATGTTGAAGACGAGTCGTTGTTTGTCTGGTAATGTCAATAGAGCCTGCTGCAATTTCATTTGCGCTTTATCGCCGCTGAAATAGGCACCATCGGCTAGCGACTCGGACAAGTAGGCTGAATTTTCATCATCCAGTGAGACATTTTTCTTTTGTTTTTTCTTGTTCAAGAACGTTATACACTCGTTTGTCGCGATGCGATACAACCAAGTGTATAACTGCGAGTCCTCTCTGAATTTATGCAAATTTCGCCAGACTTTTATAAAGATATCTTGCACCACATCGTCGGCATCATCATGACTAATTACCATACGACGCACGTGCCAATAGATTTTTTGCTGATACTTTTTTAAAAGTTCACGGAAAGCTTCCTCCCGCGTTTCTTCAGTAGCGAATTTTGCGATAATCAGGGAGTCTTCCATATTGTTCTATTTTCTAGTAATTGCTTTACGCGCTGCTTCGACGATGCTTGCCGCATTGAGTCCATACTTTTCCATCAATTGGGCTGGTTTGCCGGACTCTCCAAAACTATCATCAACGGCAACAAACTCTTGGGGCGTAGGGAAGTGTTGAGCTAAAACTTGAGCTACACTATCACCTAGACCTCCTAATCGGTTGTGTTCCTCGGCAGTAACGATACAACCTGTTTTCTTTGCAGAATTTAGGATCGCTTGCTCATCAAGTGGTTTAATGGTGTGAATATTGATAATTTCCGCGCTTATTCCTAGACGCTCTAATTCTTCCCCGGCTTGAATAGCTTCCCAGACCAAGTGACCCGTAGCAACGATGGTCACATCTGTACCCTCGTTAAGTAAAATAGCCTTACCGATTTCAAAGGTCTGGTCAGCTGGTGTGAAATTGGGAACAACCGGACGACCGAAACGTAAATAGGCTGGGCCTTCATGATTAACCAGCGCTAAAGTTGCTGCCTTAGTTTGGTTATAATCGCAGGGATTGATAACGGTCATGCCAGGTAACATCTTCATCAGGCCGATGTCTTCTAGAATCTGATGGGTAGCTCCATCTTCACCCAAAGTCAATCCTGCGTGAGAGGCACAGATCTTAACGTTTTTCCCCGAATAAGCAATCGACTGCCGGATTTGATCATAAACCCGACCCGTGGAGAAGTTTGCAAAAGTACCAGTGAACGGAATTTTACCCCCTATGGTCAGGCCTGCGGCGATCCCCATCATGTTGGCTTCGGCAATACCGATTTGGAAAAAGCGTTCCGGGAACTCTTTAATGAAGTCATTCATTTTTAGAGAACCGATTAAATCTGCGCAAAGGGCAACAACATTTTCGTTCTGTCTACCGGCTTCCAATAACCCAGCTCCGAAACCCGAACGTGTATCTTTCGATTCTGTATACGTATATTTTTTCATTTTTTGCGACTTAGTTCATGATGTCTCCATCATGAAAAAAACAATCATTTTAAATTAGTAATCGCCTAAAGTTTGTGGCAGTTGGTTTAAAGCAGATTCCAGTTGCTCGTCGTTTGGTGCAACGCCGTGCCATTTATGGGTTCCCATCATAAAGTCAACACCGTTCCCCATTTCTGTATGAAGAAGAATAACGATAGGTTTTCCTTTTCCAGTCCTATTTTTCGCCTCTTGTAAGCCATTGATCACCGAAGACATGTCGTTGCCTTGTTCAACTTCCATTACGTCCCATCCAAAGGCTTCCCATTTCGCGCGGAGATCTCCAAGAGAAAGCACTTCATGGGTTGACCCATCTATTTGCGCGTTATTGTAATCTACAGCGGCAATGATGTTGTCCATTTTGTTGTGTGGTGCGTACATTGCTGCCTCCCAGACTTGTCCTTCTTGAAGCTCTCCATCTCCCATCAATACATAGACTAGACTGTTGTCATTATTCAACTTTTTGGCTTGTGCTGCTCCAATGGCCACAGACAAACCCTGGCCTAGCGAACCAGAGGCAACACGAATGCCTGGCAGATGCTCATGGGTAGTAGGGTGTCCTTGTAAGCGGGAATTTATTTTTCGGAAAGTCGATAGTTCCTCGACTGGAAAATATCCAGCACGGGCTAACGTACTATAGAAAACTGGTGAGATGTGACCGTTTGATAAGAAGAATAGGTCTTCCCCATGACCGTCCATGTTAAACGACGGATCGTGTTTCATTGCGTGAAAATATAATGCAACGAAATAGTCAGTACAACCTAATGATCCACCGGGATGCCCTGATTGGCATGCATGGACCATACGGACGATGTCTCTTCTAACTTGAGAAGCAATCTGTTCCAAATTGTTTATGTCTGCGCTCATTTCTAAAGGATAATGTTTCAATTATTTTGTCGATAAAGTTAGTGATTTTTAATGGAGTAGGGGGCAACTAATCCGGAATATTTGAAGCTGAACCTCTTGTTGAACCTGGAGACGCCAACCTATCTATAAACAGACCCCCACACGGTGTGCCGGGTGGAGGTCTGTTTATTTTAACGGTATTTTCTGAGCGAGTTAAGCTGCTCGCATTCACTTACATCGCCTCAGCGACTACTTCTTCAACTTCTGGAACCATTCTTTTTAGCAATCCCTCAATACCCGCTTTAAGGGTAATTGTAGAGGATGGGCAACCAGAACAAGAGCCACGCAGTTCCACGGTAACGATTCCGTCTTGGAATGACTTATAAGCAATTGCACCTCCGTCTTGTTCCACAGCAGGACGTACATAGTCGTGAAGTACTTGTTGAATTTTTACTTCCTGGTCGGTACCCTCGAAGACCACGTCTTCACTGTGTTCCTCCGGCTTGACAGCCAGTTCGGATTCCACCGCACCTTTAACGAACTCTTTCAAAAGCTCTTCAATATCCTGCCAGTCGGCGTCTTCGGTCTTCGTCACCGTCACAAAGTTGCTGGCGAAAAATACTCCGTTTACAAAGTTGAATTTGAACAGCTCGCGAGCAAATGGTGATTCCTGGGCTTTTTCCGAGTCCGGATAATCTAAACTTCCGTTAATCAAAAGTTTGTTAACCAGGAACTTCATGGTTGCTGGGTTCGGAGTCGTTTCGGTATATACATTAATAGTTGCCATGTGATCAAATCTAAATTATAAACAAATATACTCGATTTAGTTAAAGTACTGGGTCATCAATTCGTCAAACCTACAAGGTGACACCAGTGTAATTACTCGGCGTGATTGCCTTAATCTCTTTTTTTACCCCCTCGGAAATCTCCAAACCGTCAATGAAAGATGCGATGGTCTGTTGGGTGACGCTTTGGTTTGTTCTTGTCAGATCTTTTAGTGCCTCGTAGGGCTTCGGATAGCCTTCCCGACGTAAAATGGTCTGAATAGCCTCCGCAACAACCGCCCAGTTATTTTCCAAATCTTTTTGAATAGCGGTTTCATTCAAGATCAGCTTTTTTAGCCCACGTAGTATGGAACGAACCGCAATTAAGGTGTGCCCGAAAGGGACGCCTATATTTCGAAGTACAGTAGAATCAGTTAAATCGCGTTGTAGTCTAGAGATAGGGAGTTTAGAAGATAGATGCTCAAAGACGGCATTGGCCAGGCCAAGATTGCCTTCGGCATTTTCAAAATCAATCGGATTGACTTTATGTGGCATGGCCGACGAGCCGATCTGTCCCGCAGTGATCTTTTGCTTAAAGTATTCCATGGAGATGTAGCTCCAGATGTCACGACTCAGATCGATTAGTATAGTGTTGATACGTTTCATCGCATCGCAGCTTGCTGCAAAATTATCATACGGTTCGATTTGAGTGGTGGTCTGTGAACGGTGCAGACCCAAAGTCTGGTTCACGAATTGGTTACCAAATTCCACCCAGTCGGTGTCCGGATAGGCCACGTGATGGGCATTGAAGTTTCCAGTCGCGCCGCCGAACTTAGCTGAAAATGGGACGTTATACAAGTTGTCTAATTGCCCCTCTAGCCGCTCTACAAACACTTTAACCTCTTTTCCTAGACGTGTCGGAGAGGCAGGTTGGCCATGCGTTCTTGCTAGCATAGCTACCTCGGACCAAGTCTCACTCATGGTTTTAAGTTCCTGAAGCAGCTCATTGAACATCGGACGATAGATCTGCTGTATGGCTTCCTTCCAGGAATAAGGAATAGCGGTATTATTGATATCTTGTGAGGTCAATCCGAAATG
>DXCW01000112.1 GCA_019115805.1 Candidatus Sphingobacterium stercorigallinarum | reverse complement strand
CGATAGTTTTGATCGGATCGGCGGATCCAAACACGAAGCTACCGGCTACTAAAACATCCGCGCCAGCAGCCAATAAGCCTGGTGCATTGGACAGTCCTACTCCTCCGTCGATTTCTATGAGCACATCGGTTTCGTTGGCCTGTGCTAACGCTCTGAGCTCTTTTATTTTATGATACGTTCGTTCAATGAATTTTTGACCTCCAAAGCCTGGATTTACCGACATGAGACACACCAAATCAATATCTTCAATCACATCTTGCAGCACAGAAACGGGTGTATGTGGATTCAGCGCCACCCCTGCTTTGCATCCCAACTCTTTAATGCCACTCAAGGTGCGATGCAGGTGTGTACAGGCTTCGTAATGAACCGTAATAATCTCTGCCCCGTTATCCTTGCAGGATTTCAAGTAGCGATCTGGATCGACAATCATCAAATGGACATCTAATGGTTTGGTCGCACATCCAGCAATCGCACTCATGACCGGAAATCCGAAAGAGATGTTCGGAACAAATACCCCGTCCATAATATCAATATGAAACCAATCCGCTTGGCTTTGATTAACCATTTTTACATCCCGTTCCAAATTCGCGAAATCCGCAGCGAGTATAGATGGTGCAATTAAGTGTTCTGTAGGCATATCGTTGTTTTTTGCAAAGATAACAGTTTAATTTGGCTTATTAATCAATCCAGCGTCAAGTTAGCCGCCTCCTCGGCGCGCTTTTTTATTTCCTAGGCGGCTTTTAAACTCTCCTTTTACTTAAAATATTTACATTTGTGAGAATAGATACTTAACTTTCAGAAGTGGCGAAACTAAAAATAAATTATCCGAAAGATAAATTTCAGCAGAATTCCAGCCTATGGAAATATGCGATGGTGATCTTTACTATTGTATTGATTTGTATTTTTCTTCCCAAACAACCTCGGTTCCGCTACGAGTATCAAAAGGGCAAACCATGGAATCACGAGAGTCTGACGTCACCTTACAATTTCGCTATTTTAAAAACACCGGAAGAACTGGAACGAGATCGCGAGCACATTCTCAAAACCGTTCAGCCTGTGTACAATCTAAACGATGTAGCGAGCAAAGAACAAATTGATCAATTCAATACGGACTTAATCGAAAAATGGCAATCCGCACAGTTAGACTCGACAGGTACAACCGATATCGAGGATTATCGAAAAGTGGGAAACGCTTTGCTCGATTACGTTTACGATCGTGGCATTATTTCATTAAATAACCGTTATCAAAACAAAGGTAGTGACACTACGAGCAGCGATCCCACATCCATGGAGTATAACTTTGTGCTCGTCCATGATAATATTGCTCAGCAAAAAAACACTGTGGATTGCTTCACTATTGAATCGGCCACGCAATACCTGGCATCAGCATTGGAGCGGAATCGGGTGATCCAATATAAAGACTGGTTGTATGAGGTGTTACGCAATTACATTACCATTAACTATGTCTTTAATGAAAGTCAAACCAATAAAATAGAACAGACGGCGCTAGCCAACATTTCCACGACAAGAGGAATGGTGCAAAAGGACGAGTTGATCGCCGAACAAGGGAAAATCATAAACAATGAAGCCTACCAAAAACTAGAATCTCTACGGAACGTTTTTGAAGAGGAATCGCGCATTAGCGGAGACCAAAGTCTGGTCACTTTCGGCCACTTTGTACTGATATCGGTTGCCATGGCGCTTTTAATGGTGTTTTTATATTTCTTCAGGCCCGACATATTCAACAACAATCGTCTGCTATTTATTATATTTATCGTGATTTTAGCGATGTTAGGTGTTCTCAGTTGGGCGATAAAGATCAAGATTCCGAGTCTGTACTATATCCCCTATTGTAGCGTCCCTATTATTTTCCGTTTATTATTTGATACGCGGATCGCATTGAATATCCATATTCTAATGGTTCTGATTGCAGGTCTTTTTGTGCCCAACAGCTTTGACTTTGTCTTTTTACAATTCACAGCAGGAATGGTGGCGATATACAGCATTAAGACGCTGGTCAAACGGGAACAATTTCTGGTTTCGACCGTGTTGATTCTAGCTGCTTACGTACTTGCCTATATCGGCTTGGTACTCACCAGAAACGGTGCCTTCTCGGCGATATCTTGGCAAGACCTTCTTCCTTTCGCCGTAAGTGTCGGACTGACCCTCCTTGCCTATCCATTAATCTATGCCTTCGAAAAACTTTTCGGCATTGTTTCGGACCTTACGCTGATGGAATTGACGAACAGTAACTCCAGATTGCTGCGTGAGCTTTCTCTCAAAGCACCGGGCACCTTCCAACATTCCCTTCAGGTCGCCAACCTTGCTGAGGCAGCGATCTACAAAATTGGCGGTAACTCCTTATTGGTTCGAGCCGGTGCGTTATACCACGATATTGGAAAAATGATTAACCCGCTCTATTTCATAGAGAACCAACGAACGAATGATAACCCACATGAGGAGCTCACGCCAGAACAAAGTGCGCAGATCATTATCTCGCATGTGTTAAAAGGCACTGAGATGGCTCGAAAAAATCAAATGCCAGAGGTACTCGTCGATTTTATTCGTACTCACCACGGCACGACAAAGGTGGATTATTTTTATAATATGGCCATCAAAGAAAATCCGGATAAAGTTATCGATGAATCAAGTTTTAAGTATCCCGGACCCGTTCCCTTCTCTAAAGAAACTGCGATTTTAATGATTGCTGATTCCGTGGAAGCAGCCTCACGTTCGTTAAAAGAACCGAACGAGGAATCCATCAACAATCTGGTAGATAAAATTATTGATCACAAATTAATGCAAAGACAGTTCGCCAACGCGAACATTACGATGCGGGAAATATCCGAATCAGCTAAAATTTTCAAGTCGATGTTGAAGAGTATTCACCACGTTCGAATCGATTACGATCTCAGCAAGAAAAAAGAAGATTAAAAACAAATTGGTAGTCAGATCATTGCCAAATTTCCCATCAAATATTGCTGAAATTTCAGCCTGGGGGCTTTGCAGAGTGAAAATTTTGAGTTATGTTTGCACTACCCAATTAGGAGAGGTGCCTGAGTGGCCGAAAGGAACAGTTTGCTAAACTGTCGTACTGGAAACGGTACCGCGGGTTCGAATCCCGCTCTCTCCGCAAGAAAAACCGCTTTCAGTCGCCCTGAGAGCGGTTTTTCAATTAAAGGGAATGAAGTCCCACCAAAAGTCCCACCAAAAATTGGGACAGGGAAATTCTTTAAAAATATGGGAACAAAACCTAAATATAAAGAACCAAAAATAGTCCGTGCCAAACGAGGATGGTTTATCGCTTTGTATTACCTATTGCCTGACGAAAGTGGTTATAAAAGATTTGAGCTTTCGGGTGGGATCAATTACATCCACGATCTCAAAGAAAAAGAACGTGAAATTCAGGACATGCTTAAGTATCTTATACAAGAGCTGAAAAATGGTTTTAATCCATTTTTTCCTGATCTTGAAAATGAATATAAAAATGCTATTGAAAAAAAGAAAGAGGCAATTATTACAGCGGAATCGTTTTCAAGTTTTTGGCCAATATCTACAGCAATTGATCATTTTTTGGAAGATTGTAAATCCAGAAATTTAGCCCCAAAGACCATAAAAACATACGTTAGCTTCACTAAGAATTTAAAAGATTGGTTTGAAATTAGTCAAGCTGATCCAAAAGCTTGTAATGTAACTGCCAGTGAATTAATAGAATTTCTTGAAACTTCATTCGACGAGGAAGAATGGAGCCCACGAACTTATAACAATCATGTAAAATTTATCTGTACATTATTTAGCCGTCTTAAGAGAATTGAAAAGAGAGTAAACTCAGACGTAGATTATAAAATTGACACTTCGGATATCGAATTAAAAAAGGATCGCGCTGAGAAAAATCGATACTATAGTCCTGCTGTCGCTGAAAAGGTGAAGTTGGAACTCGAAAAAGATCCTGATTTATATAGCTATGTAAAATGGATTTATTATTCCTGTATGCGCCCAAGGGAAATACAGCTTCTGCAAATACAGCACATAGATTTGAAAGCGCGACAAATCAAGGCTATTGGACCGACAGCGAAAACTGGGGATCGATTTGTACCTATTTGCGATGAACTATTTGATTTAATAAAATCCATGCAGCTACACAAGCTGCCTTTGACTTATTATGTTTTTGGAAAACATTGTAAGCCATTCCCAACTGTCGGAAGCAAAAGAGCGGTTACAAAAAGATACATGCCTATAAAAAAGAAATTGGGCCTCGATGATAAATATA
>DXCW01000111.1 GCA_019115805.1 Candidatus Sphingobacterium stercorigallinarum | reverse complement strand
TCACCGATGGATCGAGAAGCCAGTCAGGTAACTGCCCGCCCCTCATCTGCTTGACACCTCTAATGATCGGTGTCACTTTTCGGCTTCTTGTCGTTTTCGTCAACGGTCGGGGGCATCTCTTCCGATTCGTTGACCTCTTTGTACCGCACCTGGGCATCGCCCGTTTTTTCAGATGACGTATCTAGTTGCACGTCTACCACTATTTTCTTTTTTGATTTGGGCTTCGGGACGATTCCCCATTTACGTAAAATCTCTTGTGTCGAATTCCGTTTCAAGTGTAACTTCTCAGGTTCTCCAATCAGAAACCCAAAGGCTTCCATGCTCGGTATGGCATCGAAAATTACTTTTAATGTGGCGATGAGTGGAAGTGCAATGATTAGACCAGCTAAGCCGAATAGCATGCCGCCCAGGATGATGCCGATGATGGCCATCAAGGGATTGATGCTAACTTTACTACCGACTATGTTTGGAGTGATGATATTCCCCTCTAAAAACTGAACCACTTGAAACCATATAACGACCCCTAAAGCGTACCAGGCATTGTCTTTTACGGCCAGCGCGAATAAGGCAGGAAGAATCGATCCGATGGCGATGCCGATGTAGGGAAGGAGCATCAGCAGTGCGGCGAGGGAGCCAAAAAACCAAGCATAATCTATACCTAAGGCGATTAATCCAATCGTGTTTAATACAGCGACTATGCCCATAACGGTAATCAAACCAACAAGATAGCTCTGTACAACCTGATATATTTTATTGAGGACCTCGTCGACTTTGCGTTGTGGGGTGGTTTTGAATGCTTTAAAGAAGAATTCCCGGAAAAAATCACGATAATAGAGCAAGAAGAAGCTGTAAATCGGCACCAGTACCGTACTGGCTAAAGTGTTTCCAATTGACCCGAAGGTGCTGGAAATCATACTCCCTGCATTACCGAGGGCCTGTTCTCCTTGTTGGCGTAGTTTTTCAATAACTTGAGTGCGTTGGATTCCAAATTGATCCTCTAGCCACTGCTGGCCCTGTGTGAGTACTGATAATACTTTGTCAGTAATCGCGGAGGCGTCTTTTCCGATGATAATACTTTCGTAGACGATGAACCAGGAAATGCCGGAAATAAGCGCAATAGCAATAAGAACGGATAAAATAGCAGAGAAGGCTTTGCCTAAACGAAGTCGTTCAAAGAAGCGGGCTAAAGGGAATAGCGAAATGGAGATTAAAATAGAGAAAATGACGGGTAAAAGGATACTTTGCGTGAAGTGCATAACCACCACAATGAGTATCAGGGCCATCAATGAGGACGCAAGCTCAAACGCATACGGCCGGTTGTTTCGATTCTGGTTCATAATTTCCGCTTAACCTGTAGTTTACCTTTTCTGTTTTTGGTTATCCCAATATATAATATAAAGAAAAGATATTAAAATGATTAATGCAATGCCAAAGAAAATATAGGGTATTCTAAAAATGTTGTCGTGGTAGATATAGCCTGCAAATAATGCCCCACCCCCGATACCAGCTTCCAGAGCAATATACATTGTAGCAATGGCTTTGCCTCGATATTGCGGTAAAGATAAATCGATAGTCCAGGCATTGACGGCTGGAGAAAATATGCCTGTTCCGATGCCATAAATACAGGCACCAATGACTAAGCTGAGTATATTGTCACCAAAGCCGATATAAATCATCGATATGATGATAATAACCAGCCCGACGATCATAACCCGTATCCGACCATAGCGATCAGCCACCTTTCCCGAAACCAAGCGTACGGCAATCGAGGCGAGCGTATAGGCAGAAAAGAATAAACCCTTATTCTGAATACCTAGGTGTTCGCTCCAGTCTGGAATCAATGTTAATATGGCACCGAAAGCGGTGTAAGATAATAGGGTGACAATAGCAGCAGGTATCACCCTCGGTTCGATAATTTCCCGACGAGAAATGCGTAACATCTTTGTAGAAAACGGGCGTTTACTTGAAAGTGTTTCCTTCATGTTTAGCACGATGATAATGGAAACAAACGCAAAAGCTGAGGAACTATAAAACATGGTGTTTAGGTCGGACACCAATGCAATGTAACTCCCTATTGCTGGTCCGATAGCGCCGCCAATACTAAAGCACAATCCGTGCATACCTAAAGCCTCTCCCCAGCGGTGTTGAGGGATGATGTCCGCGACATAGGCAGAGGTGGCAGTGGGCTTAAACCCAGTTGAAAATCCGTGAATCAGACGCAATAAAAAGAACCCACTTACTGAAGATAATATCGGGTATAAAAAACCGCAAACCACACAGACAATAGAACCAATAGCCATTACTGGAACACGCCCCCATTGATCGGTAAGTTTGCCGCTGAACGGTCTTGAAATCCCTGCGGTCAACGTAAATAAAGCAATGATCAATCCTTTGTGCTGACCTCCACCTAGTGATGCGAGATAATTGGGTAACTCAGGGATTATCATGTTAAAGCTGGCCGAAAACAGTAGTGAACTGAGGCATAACAGGCCGAATTGGAAGGTGTATAATCGAGCGGTGTTTTTTTTCGATTTATCCATTCGTCCGTGTTAGCCGTTGTCGGGTTACTTCTGAACAAAAAATAGTCGTCGCAATGGCCACATTTAATGATTCAGCTTGTCCAATTTTAGGAATTGTTATCTTGTGTTGTAACAGCTTCACTAGCGATTGGCAAATGCCGTTCCCTTCATTTCCCATTAAAATTATCGCTTCGGATGGAAAATGTATTTCATAAATCGATTGCCCGTTAAGGACAGCGCCGTATACGGGAATGTGAATTTGGGGGATCCACTCTTCCAGGTCGATGTACCCTAATTTTACACGGGCCAAGGAACCCATCGTCGCTTGTACCACTTTGGGATTGTACGCGTCAACTGTATCTAGGGAGCAAATGATTTGTTCAATCCCGAACCACTCTGCTGTCCGAATGATGGTGCCCAGATTTCCTGGATCCTGGATATCGTCGAGCATCAATGTGACCTGTCCGGTCAACTGATCGGGCGAAAAAGCCCCCTGCTCAGGCAACTCAACCAGCGCTAAAGAACCCTGCGGCGACTTCAAGCTGCTTATTTTATTAAACTCCTGCCAGGAGAGGATTTGAAGTTTTATATTTTGGGGGATTTTGCCCAATTTTGCAGCAACTTCGTCTACGGCAAATAGCGTGGTCACTCGGTAGTTGGAATGCATGAATTCCTGAACTGATTTATGACCTTCGACTACAAACAATCTGTGTTGCTGGCGAAACTTTTTATGTCTCAGGGAGGTAACAAGACTGATTTGAGCTTTTGACAACATCGGACAAATGATTCTAAAACAAAGTTTTTTATTTCTTGCAAGTATAACATTTTTGTCGCTATTTTCATCGTCATGTCGCTCGGCTAGATACTTGCAAGAGGATCAATATTTGGTGACCGATGTGGATGTGGGTGGAATACCCGCAGATCTTAAAGAAACAGCGGAACTGTATGTGGCAAACGAAATTCGTCCGAATTCACCGCTTTATTTGTCCATTTACAACTTATTTAACACGCGTAACGGTCAATACAAGTCCGACAATATTAAGAATGTGGGGGAAGCTCCACGTATCCTAGACTCGGCGATGGTAGAGCTCTCCGCGGTTCAAATTCAACGCTTTTTGCAAACCAAAGGCTATTTTAATGCGACGGTAGAGCCGGTCATCGAATTGGGAAGGAAGAAAGCACGTATTGATTTTCTTGCAGAAATCGGCGAGCCTTACCGTATTCGACAGATTAATAGAGAAGTTGCGGATACAACTGTAGATAGTCTTTACCAAGATTTGCTACATGAAAAATCATTTTTAAAAACCGGAGAACCCTATGAATCGGCTGCCCTGTATGCGGAACGTGAGGCGTTATATCAACGCATGAGGGGGAACGGGTATTTTGATTATGTGCGGCAGTATATGCGTGTCGGACTCGATACCATTGGGCTAACCGATCAAACCGATTTGTTGATTCAAGTTTCTAACCCCGATAGTGTAGACAAGCATACGGTTTATTTCATTGACAGTGTTTACTTAACGATTGAAGCCGCGGAGGACTTTTTAAAGAAAAGCAGCGGCACGAGACACTTTGATTCAAATGCGAACATCCATTATTTAGACGAAACAGCAAGGTTTAACTTAAGTCCTATCGCTCGTTATGCCTTTTTAAGATCTGGTGACCGGTTTGACAGCAGGAATGAGGAGCTGTCTTATGACCGTTTATACGAAATGAACGGTTTCCGTTCGGTAAAAGTAAATTACCAAAAAAAAGACACCAATAAGCTGGATGTACATTATCGGCTCGTACCTCGAGCGGCCATGAGCAATCAGATCGAAGGCGAATTTACCTTTAGTTCGGGGATGAGTGGGTTTAACGTCGGAAATACATTTTCGCATCGAAATGTTTTTGGCGGATCAGAAGTCATTGAAATAAAAGCGCGTTATGGTACGCTATTCGATTCTCGACTTCCGGGCAGTTTGCGTGATAAAATATTTAATAATGATTTCCAGATTGGGTTGAATGTATCCTTTCCTAGGTTGTTGACGCCATTCGGCGTACGAAGTGTGGGACGGTATGGTCTCCCCAGAACCACTTTTTCATCGAGCCTTCAGTTGTTTTTTCAAGATCAGACCTATGCGAATCGTTACCTCATCAACAGTTTGAATTATATGTGGTATGAAGCGACAAATAAAATACATCGCTTTACACCGATCGTAATCGAGTACCGAGATGGAAGACTTAACGAGCAATTCAAGCAGAATTTGATTGATCGTGGTTATAATTTATACGTACGAAGCAACGATAGACAGTATTTTGGGTTGGGCGCTCAGTATGCGTATACGTATAATGCTCCCAAATTATCAACCAAATCGAATTTCACCTATTTCCGGGGCGCAGTAGATATGAGTGGAAATATGCTTGGATTGCTAAGTAATGTGTTTGATTTCAGCACCGATCAAGACGGTAGGAAACTGTTGTTTGGTGCACCTTATTTGCAGTACATAAAAGGTGAGATAGACTTTCGTTGGTATCGATATTTGGGTGGGGATAACCAATTGGTGTTTCGGTTGAACTCTGGATTGGCATTGCCATATGGGAATAACTCGCAATTGCTGATTTTTGAGAAAAGCTTTTTTGCGGGGGGAATGAATGGAATTCGTGCATGGCAAGCCAGGACCTTAGGTCCGGGAGGATATAATCGAGATGTATTGGATTCCGATATCCGGGTAAATCTTCGGAATTTAGATCAATTGGGGGAGGTGAAATTCGAATCCAATTTGGAGTATCGTTTTCGTTTGCTTAATAATTTTTTTGGCGCAAAATTGAACGGAGCATCTTTTTTGGACGTTGGAAACGTATGGCGTTTACGTAAAAACGAGTTGAATCCAAACGGAGAATTCGATATCAACAAGCTTTTTACGCATATGGCGATTGGTACGGGATTTGGATTGCGAGTGGACTTAGACTATTTCGTGATTCGTTTAGACGCCGGTTTAAAAGTTAAAGACCCGCAATTCCGTGGTGAAGAGCAGTGGGTAGTTCGTCACTTATTCAAGTCTAAAGCATTCAAAGAAAATTATTACCAAAGTCATTATCCTGATCGGTATAATTTTATCCAATATAATTTCGGTGTAGGGATGCCGTTTTAAAATAGGTCTTTAATGCTATCGATGACGTTCCCAAATAACTGAGAAAGCGACAATCCTTTTGACTGGTTCATATAATAGTAGACCAGTGCAACAATCACTAAGGTGATGATAAAGCGTTTAAGTTTATAGGCAATGTATAATACCACTATAGGTATAAGAATTAAAAGTAAACTATTGATGCGGTATATTTTTAATCCGGCGTCTGTTGCTCGAAGAAAGAAAATTCGATCTGTTTGATCCACTGCGGAATGGTGTTTAAGAAAGGCAAAAGTTGAAGCGGTGACCGGATGAGTAGTAATTGCGACACCATCACGAAAATTTAGTTCTTGTTGAAAACCATTTATGGTGAACGTGTGTGCACCATTGATCGTCGGATCAGTTTGGTTTAGAGAATCCAGCGCTATTACCGCAAGCTTTCCATTCTGGGACAGGCTTTCTTTGACCGTAAAGTCCTGTAGTCCCGGTGTGGATCCATACAGGTCAATTGATACGGAGATCAATAGAAGAAGATAGAGATATACCCCAAACCGCCTTTGCATAATGCAATGATACGAAAATAGCTCGGTTGTTAAATGCATGATCGGAAAATGGAGTTCAGAAATTGCTGTGGTCTTGCTATATTTGCTCACACTTTAAAATAAAAGTATTCATATGTTGCAGTTAAATTACATTCGGGATAATCGAAATCATGTCGTGGAGCGGCTGGCCGTGAAGAAGTTCCACCACGTGGAATTAATTGATCACATTATTGCGCTTGATGAGACGAGGCGTAAAGTTCAGAATCAATCCGACTCTATTGCAGCAGAGGCAAATTCTTCGGCAAAAAAGATTGGAGAGCTGATGCGTCAAGGCAACAAGGAGGAAGCTGAGCAGATTAAATCCCAATCTGCAACATACAAAGAACAATTACGCGCTTTGGGCGATGAACTGGAAAAAATCGAGCAAGAATTAAACGAGAAACTGTTACAGCTGCCGAATCTACCTGCTGCAGAGGTCCCAGAAGGAAGCAGTCCCGAGGATAATGAGGTCGTTTTAGAATCCGGTGTAGTTCCCTCGTTGCCTGATGATGCATTGCCACATTGGGAGTTGGCCGCTAAATATGATATTATTGACCTGGAGCTGGGTACAAAGGTTACCGGAAGTGGGTTTCCGATTTATAAAGGAAAAGGCGCCCGCTTGCAAAGAGGACTGATAAATTTCTTTTTGGATCAAGCGGTCAACGAAGGCTATGCCGAAGTGCAGGTTCCTGTAGTGGTGAATGAAATGTCTGCGTACGCGACGGGGCAACTCCCGGATAAAGAAGGACAGATGTATCATGTGGGGAACGATGACTTATATCTTATTCCCACAGCGGAGGTCCCCATTACCAATATGTATCGCGATGTGATTGTGGCAGCTGAACGCTTCCCCATTAAGCATTGTGGGTATACACCTTGTTTTCGTCGTGAAGCCGGTTCATATGGTGCGCACGTGCGCGGCCTCAACCGTCTACACCAATTCGATAAAGTCGAATTGGTTCAAATCGTACATCCGGATCATTCGTACAAAACCTTGGAGGATATGAGTCGTTATGTTCAATCACTTTTACAGCAGTTGGAATTGCCTTTCCGGGTATTGCGTCTGTGCGGGGGAGATATGAGCTTCACCTCAGCAATGACCTACGATATGGAGACCTATAGTGCTGCACAGAAACGCTGGTTAGAGGTCTCGTCGGTTTCCAATTTCGAAAACTATCAGGCCAATCGTTTGAAGGTTCGTTTCAAGGGGGAAGATGGAAAAACACAACTGGCACATACCCTAAACGGATCGGCTTTAGCACTTCCTAGAATCGTAGCCACCTTGTTGGAGAATAATCAAACGGAAAAGGGCATTCGGATTCCGGACTGTTTAGTACCCTATGTGGGGTTTGAGTACATCGACTAGGCATTGCTACTTGCCTGATCAAAAAAGGGGCCTGCGCGCATTTGTTTAAATGTGAGCAGGCCCTTTTATTTTTCTGTTTGTCTTTGGGTTTCTACGCCTCGTTAACGACGGGTTGTTCTACCGCTAGAACGTTGCGAACTGGCTCTCTGATTAGAAACCTTTGCTCTGGAGGTATTGGAGGTCCGTTGAACACTAGACCGGTTTCGCGTATTCTGCGTGCGTTTTACACGGCTTTGCGTTTGATTCTGTTTCCGCTGTACGCTGGGACGCTGTGACGTGGTCGAGCGTTGGGGGGTAGATCGTTCTACACGTTGTCGTTGTGTTCGGCTCTCCGGGGCACGACGACTGGGGGTATTCCGATTGACCGTCGTGTTTCGCGACGAAGTAGACCGTTCCACGCGATTAGGTGTGTTGCGGCGGGGGGTTGTCCGGTTTCGTGTGACACTGGATGGATTCGAATTTCTTGTGCGCTGTACCGTATTTTGACTATTCGTTGTACGGTTGACTGTCCCCCGTGTATTCTTATCGTTGCCGATGTGCATCACTCGACGTCCGTTTGCATCTCGGGTTATTCTCGAGGAGTTATTCCCTTGCGATCGATTGGCGGAAACCCGGTCTCTCGATGTAGTAGACCGATTTGTCCGCGAATTGCGATTGACAGCCGATTGTCTACTAGAGCGGTCGGGACGAAAAATCGATACGGAGCGGTCGTTTACCCTGCTTGCTCCACGACGATCAGCGAAATGCACGTTGCGCACGGGAACACGTCGTCCAATATGGCGTTCGATATCTCGCCTGGCCGGCCCGCCATAATATCGATTGTTATTCACGATATAGGTGTTGTTAATGATGGTGGTACGGTTGTAATAATTCCGTCCACGAGACCAATATCTCGGGATATGGCGATCATAAATGCGACCGGTGGGAATGAATACCCAAAAATCCAGCGGGATTCCCAAATTAACCTGCACATTCACACCCGGGCTCATCGGCGCCCACCCGTAATAACCGCCACCGCTTCTCCAGTTAACCCAGGCTGGTCCCCATTCGTATCCAGGTACCCAGGCCCATCCTCGGTGACCTCTGTGTACCCAACGCCCATAATGGAATGGTGCCCATCCCCAATCGTAATTAGACACCCAAGTATTTCCATACTCAGTCATGGTCCAATATCCATTGGTGCCATAAGGGCGAAAGTTCTGCTCTACTGCTGGGTACCAGACGTCTCCATATTCTGGGTCTTGCGTCCAATCACCATAGGGGTCAAGTTCGTTGTAAAATACATCGAATGACATGTGCGCACTACCTTGGGCAGTTGCCCGAGAGTAGGGAAGGAACTGCACCATAAAAAATAGTACAGCTACCAATATAGTGGGGGTCCTCAAATTTTTCATGTGATTGTCAATTTAAGTTTACGAATCTGTTTGGTAGTATGACGCCATGTACGTGCCAATGGTTTAAGATCAAAGGCAGTTTAACGCTTTTTAACGATGGGTTTTTCAACCGCTTTCCCAAAGACGATGTAGTGAGATGGCTACTGGTTTACCGCCTGTTGCTTTGTGAAAAAAGAAAAAGTGGTATATTTGCCGGTGTCGGTTTATGACGATAAACATTATAACAGTACATCATAAAAACGAGTGGAGCGAGAGGAACTTTTAGTGGAGTAAACCAATTCGACGTAAAAACTCGGAATCCAGATGCGTTTCTGATGATCGCAGGGTTCACTAATTAAAAACAATTAATGGCAGGGAAAATAGAGTCCTTATTGTTGGAATTCGCGAAGCTCCATCGTTTCTTAATGAGATTCTTTCGCGAATTAGTCAGTCCTCCCTTTGAATTCAAGGAGATTATTCGGCAATGTTATGAAGTCGGTTGGAAATCCTTTCCATTGATCAGTTTGACGGGCTTTATTGTAGGCTACGTTTTTACGAAACAATCTAGACCATCCTTAGAAGAATTTGGGGCGTCCTCTTGGTTGCCCGCTTTGATTTCCATTGCCATTGTGCGGGCATTGGCGCCGTTAGTGACTGCTTTGATCGCCTCGGGCAAAGTCGGTTCGCAAATTGGTGCGGAATTGAGCTCGATGAATGTGACGGAACAAATTGACGCAATGGAGGTGTCCGGTACCAATCCATTTAAGTTTTTAATCGTTAGTCGGATCATTGCTACCACCATTATGATCCCAGTACTTTGCTTTTATGTGGCGGGGATTGGATTGGCGGGAGGATATTTGAGCATCATTGCAAAAGATCAATTGAGTATCCTGAGTTATATTACACAAGTTTTTGAAGCGATCGCACCTAAAGATATCTTTGCAATGGTGTTTCGTGCCATTGTTTTTGGCTTTACTATTGGCTTTGTGAGTACCTATGTGGGCTACTACTCTTCGAAAGGTACAGAAGGTGTCGGAAAGGCAGCAAATAGTGCTGTGGTGGCGTCGATGTTTATTGTGTTTATCGAAGAATTACTGATCGTCCAAGTTTTGGCATTAATGGGATAGGGAATGGAACAAAAAAAGCCAGTTATCATTGATTATAACGACGTTGTTGTTCAGGTTGAGAATGTCAGCAAGTCCTTTGGAGATCTTCACGTGCTGAGAAACGTGAACCTTGCTCTTTTTAATGGAGAGAACCTCGTTGTTTTGGGTCGCTCAGGCACCGGGAAATCAGTTTTGATTAAACTGATTTCGGGGCTATTGAGACCAGATTCGGGTCAAATTCGAGTCCTAAGCGATACGGTCACTGATTTGGATGAAAGAGGGCTGCGTGAATTGCGTTTAAAAATCGGGTTTTCATTCCAAAACAGTGCGTTGTACGATAGTATGACGGTGCGAGAAAATCTTGAATTTCCACTTGTTAGAAATAAGCGAAACCTCACCCGAGCGGAGATTGATCATGAAGTTGAAGATGTGCTGGATGGTGTGGGGTTATTGAACGCCATCAATCAAATGCCAGCGGAATTATCCGGCGGACAGCGTAAGCGCATAGGCATCGCCAGAACATTGATTTTGCGGCCGGATATCATGATGTATGATGAGCCCACTGCAGGACTTGATCCGATTACCTGTTTGGATATCAACACATTGATCAACGAGGTGCAAGAACGTTACCAGACCTCATCGATCATTATTACGCATGATTTAGCTTGCGCAAAGATGGTGGGCGATCGCATCGCCATGCTGTTGGATGGTAAATTTGAGCGAGTAGGAACGTTCTCGGAAATTTTTGATACAGATGATAAAAGGGTCAAACCTTTTTACGATTATAACTTTATTGTATAACAGAATATATGGCAACATCAGAAAGAAAACGATCGATTATCGTGGGATTGTTTACCTTCATTGGACTGATTATTTTAGTCGCTGGGATTTTGGTTTTGGGTACTCAGCAGAATAAATTTAGCAAGAACCTTCTGGTAACGACGTACTTTAACGATGTCAAGGGCTTGAAGGTCGGCAATAACGTTTGGTTCTCAGGAGTGAAAGTCGGAATAATAAAAGAAATCACGTTTGTGGATGTAGAGCATGTCCGAGTCAGTATGAATATTGAAGAGAAATCGAGCAAGTTTATACGTAAGGATGTCGTGGCGACCCTCGGTTCAGACGGTTTAATTGGTAATGCCATAATCAGTTTGGTTGGAGGTACCGATACACAGCCTCAGATCGAGGATGGCGACGAGGTCAAATCTGGTGCTGCTGGTGGAATGGATGCCATGTTGGCGACCTTACAGGTCAATAATGAGAATTTGGTGGAAATTACGAAGAACTTTGCGGCGCTGTCTAAAAACTTGTTGGAAGGGAAAGGCGCGGTCGGCGCCATGATGACCGATGATCAAATTGCGAAAGATCTCCGTCAAGCCGTTTCTTCTCTTAACGGTACGATGCAAGAAGCGAATCAAGCGGTGGGTAATCTAGCCGTCCTATCTGAAAAACTGAACAGTGAACAGGGGTTGATTCATGATCTCACTACCGATACTGCCGTATTTGCGAGTCTTCGTGAATCGGCGGCGCAGTTGCAAGGGGTCACGCAGACTGCATCGGCTTTGATGTCCAATTTAAATCAAACAACAGAGCGGTTAAACGATAAGGACAACGCCATAGGCGTGTTGACGAATGACCCGGCAGCTGCTGAGGAAATCAGGCAAATACTACGGAACTTGAATACCAGTACGGAAAAACTGGATGAAAATATGGAAGCGCTACAAAGTAATTTTCTGTTGCGGGGATTCTTTAAGAAAAAAGCCCGGGAAGAGGCTACGGCCCCTACGGAAAAGGAATCCAATTAAGGAGAGGGCTGAGGCGTTCGCTTAAAAGGAATCGAAGTCGATTGGAAGCATAGGATAGAAATGGAAATTACGCAAGAAGACGTCTTATACGAAGATAATCACCTCATCGGAATCAATAAGCGAGGAGGGGATATCGTCCAAGTTGACCGTACAAATGATCGATCAATGGAGGAGATGTTAGACCATTTCCTGACAAAAAAATACCACAAGCCTAATAAGGCATTTGTAGGGGTTATTCATCGATTGGATCGACCCGTTAGCGGCCTGATTTTTTTCGCTAAGACGAGCAAAGGATTAGACCGTATGAATCGATTGTTCCACGATCGCGCTGTTAAAAAAGAGTATTTGGCGCTGGTTCGTGAACGTCCGCCAAGACTCAGCGGTGTGTTAAAAAATTGGTTGATACGTGATCGAAAGAAAATGATTACCCGAGCGTACGATAGGGAAGTGAAAAATGGTAGTTACGCCGAATTGTCTTTTGAGGTGCTTGGTGAGTTGAACGGCTATTACCTGCTGTCTATACGGCCGATTACTGGACGTACGCACCAAATTCGATGTCAATTAGCATATATGGGATGTCCCATTGTAGGAGATAATAAGTATGGTTATCCTAGAGGTGGGCAGCGTCGGACGATTTGCTTGCATTCCCGATCTTTGGCTTTTCCACATCCTGTAAAGGAGGAGTGGATGGAGGTCCGAGCACCGCTTCCTCAAGATGGGTTCTGGGAAAAGTTTAATGTTTTGCTCTCCTGAAAAACCTTAAACCTTCGGTGTAAAGAATTCAGATAGAAACACTACCTTTGTATTATGACAGGTCTACAATTCATACGTGTTCGAATATTTGTTGCTCTTTTCGTTTGCGTGCTAGCTATAGCACCGTTGAGCTCAAATGCGCAATGTGCGATGTGTACGCTTAACGCAGAGAACAGTACCAAAGAAGGAAATACGCAGGGTAACGGTCTGAATAGTGGGATTCTATTTCTGCTATCCATGCCGTTTATCATCGCCGGCGGAATTGGCGTGTTGTGGTACACTAAGTTCCGACGTCCGGGACAGGATAGCGTCTCGGCGACATTAAAACAGGTCAACGAATAGAGTAAGCATCAAGACGGTGGGCTCGTTGATGTGAGTTTAACCCGTTTGGGTGTACTTTTCTCAAATCGCTCTAGAAACTACTCAATTTTGATCTAAGCCAAGTACTCCATCACACTTTCAAATAAAAACGCTTTTTCACGGTGATGATGATCAATATATTGTTGTAGTTCACTGATTAGCCCTATGCGTAACTCCTGGATGTCTTCTTGGCTGTCGACTTCCACTTGTAAACAATAGGTATGGCCTTCGTGGGGAGAGTCCAACATTTTTAACAGTCTTACAGCAGTCGATTTTGTGGCTAATAGCTGTTTCGTCCAAATTATAAGGTCGTTATGAACGGATTCTTCGACAATAAGAGAAGCATTGTATAAATACATGTTTTAAAAAGCTTTAGAATATTGGCTGTAAAATTAAGGTTGCAAATCGGATATTACGCTATTTTTTTTAATATTTGAGTCTAGGCAAGCGAAAAATATGAATATAATTTCTTTATTCTCTGTGTTGAGTGTATTGATTCTGTGCCTATCCTGTAAGCAAGAGCAGAGCGATCAGCCACGTGTACCGATTGAAGATTTCTTCGTGAAGCCTGATAATTACTCCTTTAAGCTTTCGCCCGACGGGAGTAAAATTGCCTATTTAGGTGAGCACGATCATTGCAAGAATATATTTATTCTCAACCTGAATAATGCCGACTCATCCAAACAACTTACTTATCAAGTAAACCTAAACGTCCAGCATTTCTTTTGGGTGGATGACGACTATATTGTTTTTTCAAACACCGAGTCTCCAGGTGATAGTTTGCGGCTGTATCGGATTCATACCGAGACCGAACGGCGAAACGCGATCATGGAGCCGGCGGATGCGAAGCTGCGTTGGGTGCACCCTATCCGGGTTCGAGACGGGGGATTAATGGCGGGAATGAATAAGCGCGATTCTTCTCTATTTGATCTCCATCAAATCTTTCTTGATGGTCGACCCGAAAAATTGATTTATCAAAACCCAGGCAATGTAACGACTTGGATCGGTTCTCCCGATGGGGTGGTTCGTCTGGCACTCACCAGTGATAGCGTACAAAGCACCTTATTATATCGGCAGAACGATCAGGCTCCGTTTCGCGAAATTCTGAAAAATGATTTTGACACTTGGTTTACGCCTCTGGGCTTTGTAAAAGGCTCAGATCATCAAATATACGCCCTGTCGAATAGAAACCGGGATAAGCGAGCGCTGGTGGAATTTGATCTTCATACCGGAGAAGAATTACGATTAATTTACGAGCATGATCGCGGCGATCTGAGTAATGAAGGGTATTCAGCGGAATTAGAAGGTGTCGCGTATACCACGTCTTTTGTGGATAAGCATCATAAAGTTGTTTTCGATCCTAATTATCAAGAAGTGTATGATGCGATGAAAGCCAAGTTCCAGGGTGCTGAAGTGGAGTTTTTGGACAATGATTCGACATTAAACGGGTTTATCGTCCGGGTATATAGTGATGTACACCCCGGCAAGACATACTATTACAATCGAACATCAAAAGACTTGAAGTTATTGAGCGAAGAGAATCCTAAATTGGCAGACATGACGTTTAACCCCATGGAGGAGGTTAGTTTTCTCGCGCGCGACGGCAAATCGATCAACGCATTTCTTACCTATCCCAAATCACTTCGCACGAACTGTCCTGTCGTGGTGTTGGTCCATGATGGACCGAATCGACGTACCGAATGGGGATTCGATCCAGAAGTGCAGTTTTTGTCCAATTTGGGGTATGCGGTGTTTCAGCTTAATTATAGAGGGTCTACCGGGTACGGCAAGGCGTTTTGGACTGCGGGATTTAAAGAATGGGGTGGCAAAATACAAACAGACATTACAGATGGCGTCGCTTGGTTGATTCATCAGGGCATTGCCGATAAAAACCGGATCGCTATCATGGGGGCGGGATTCGGCGGCTACTCTGCGCTCCATGCCGCTGCGTTTAATCCGTCACTCTATCGTTGTGCCATCACATCTTCTGGTTATAGTAATCTGTTTACGTATTTTCGAGAAATCCCACCGCATCTGAAACATTATGTTCAGCATTTTTACCACATCATTGGAAACCCAGAAACTGAGCCGGAACTCTTTCAAGCCATTTCACCCGTTTTTCACGCCGATAGAGTCCGTATACCGGTCCTTTTTTTTCAAGGTGGAAAAGACAAATTTAGTTCGGTTACGGACGCGAACCAATTTGTAGGAAAATTAAAAAACAATGGTATCCCCGTTCGATATGTTTTCAAAAAGAATGAGGGTAAGCGGTTCAGAAATGCGGAAAATGTAGTCGAATATTATCAGGAGATCGAGACATTTTTGGAGCGATATTTACAATAGCGATGGTGAAAAAAGCTAGTAAATATAGAAAGAATATAGGCTTATTGATAGCATTTATAGCCTTTCTTACGGTCTTGTATATTGTGTCCGTCTTTCTGGCTAGAACGGTCACCTCAAACTTTGTGGAGTCGGAGTTTTTTAATAGGCGAGTCGATGTGTTCGACGCGACATTAAAGCCATTTAATAGCTTTTTCAACAACGATATATCCGAAGTATCAAACTACCAGGGGTATTTGGATTCTACGCACGCGGTAACCTATTCGGAGAAAATTCTTAGACGAAATTCTTTTGTAGAGGAGATCGTGTTCTACGATGTGATTTTTACCAATCAAAATGCTTCAACGACCGGCGTGAGGTTCCAAAACTTATTGATCTATCCCCGATCCATATTCTCCTACCGTTTGGATGAAGAGCATCGCTTAATTCGGGAAAGTATGAGCTCGACAGAGAGCAGACCAACCTCGGATGATTTTAATAACATGGCCATAAAAATGGTCAACTTTTTAGACGTTTTACACGATTCGACCTCGTTGACTGAGAATGATATTTACCGGGTCTTTTATCATACGATGCCCGGCAAAATCGCCTACCTGAATATTCCGAGGATAAGCACGTTGAAAAGTTACAAGGCCCTATTGGCGGATACATCGGCGACTACCATGCCCGTGGCATATGATCAGGATTTGTTCATATATCATCTTAACCCTCAAAAACTAAAGATTGTCAATAATCAGCCTCGTTTATACGAAAACATTCGGATCCTGGCGATTGCTGACCCAAATGTTATAGAAGAAGAGTCGTTTCTATCTACAGACATGCCCTTACCCGGCTCGCTCTCCGAATTTAAGCTTCAATTCGACTCTTCTGAGCAATTTTTACGAGGAGAAATCAATCGGCGGTTTTTTCCGGTTGTTTTGGGCGTTTCTCTGCTCTACATCGTTCTGTTGCTGATTGTTTATTTAATTTACCGAAATATTGCCATAAATAGCCGGCTATTTCAATTGCAGTACGACTTTATTAATAATTTAACGCATGAGTTTAAAACACCTGTGAGTGTCATCAAAATAGCTGGAAATAATATTCGTAGTGCAGAGAATATAACACACCAGGAGCGCAATATGTATGGGAAAATCCTAGATCAGGAGGCCGATAAGTTGAATAACTTAATGAACAAACTGTTGTCGTTCACGCAAATTGAGAACAAGTCTTTAAAGTTCAAAGGAGAATATGTGGATTTGATTACATTTTGTGAGGAGGTGTTTGATGCCACGAGGATAAAATACCCAGATTTAGACCTGTCGTCACACTTAGACGTTGATAGCAAGATGTATACAGATCCTGTCCTTTTGCACTCGGTGTTTCAGAATTTGATTGACAATGCCTACAAATATTCCGAAATTTCGAGAAAAATTATAGATATTAGTGTGCAGCAAACGAAAAAGAGTTTCGTCATGACATTTGCTGATCGTGGGATTGGGATTAGCAAGGCGGAGTTGAAGAATATTTTCAAGAAATTCTACCGAGTTAAAAATCAGTTTAATCAAGGTGGAAGCGTTGGTTTAGGGTTGGCGTTTTGTAAAGAGATTACCGAGTTTATGGGAGGTGAGATCCGGGTTAGTAGTGTGGAAGGGGAGGGAACGACATTTACGTTGATCTTTCCGAAATAATCTATAGGATATGATGAATAAGGACATAACAATTGCAGTGGTGGAAGATGATGATAACCTTCGATTTTTGGTTACCCATCGCTTGCAGACCGAAGGCTTTCAGGTCATTCAGTGCAGTGATGGATTAGAGGCTGAAAGAGTCATAGTCGATCAACAACCTGATATTGTTCTCTTAGACTGGATGTTGCCTGGAAAGGAAGGTATCGATGTCTGCGAGGCCGTAAGAAAAGGTGGTTTTGAAAACATCATTATTATGATGACGGCGAAATCTCAAGACATCGACAAGATTGATGCATATAGTTATGGGGTAACAGACTATATCACAAAGCCGTTCAATATGGATGTGTTGGTTGCCATGATCGAAAACAAAGTTCGATTTTTTGTGCCGAAAACGCAGAATGAAATATACCATTTTGGCGATACAGAGCACCATCCCAATGTGCATTCGCTCATACGAGACGGGAAGAAGATTGAGTTGACGATATTGGAAAATCGAATTCTTTTGCACTTTCTTCAAAATAAAGGTCGTGATATTACGCGAGAGGAGCTCATGGAAGTGGTGTGGGGCTACAGTTCAAATGTCAATACCCGCACACTAGATATGCATGTGGTTCGTTTGAGAAAGAAAATTGAGACCAATCCAGATAAACCCTATTATCTTCAAACCGTGAGGGGCTTGGGGTATCGTTTTATCAACGAAGAGAGTGAAAACCAAGAGTAAAAAATTGTTTTTATGATATAAATCTCTTATCTTCGTAAGGACAACAAGACCATGCTATTCGGAAACGGGGAGTGTGGTCTTGTCTTTTTTGTTAATTAAATGATCATTTAAGAAAAGCGTAAAAGTTAATATTATGGCAGAAGTAACTTATTACACAGAGGAAGGGCTGTCCAAATTAAAGGAGGAACTTCAATATTTAAAAACCGAAGGTCGTTCCAACATTGCTAAGGCAATTGCAGAGGCACGTGATAAAGGAGACCTTTCTGAAAACGCGGAGTACGATGCCGCTAAAGAGGCGCAGGGGCATCATGAGGCAAAGATAGCAAAGCTCGAAGAGGTCTTGGCCTCAGCACGTATTATCGATGAGTCCAGTTTAGACACAAGCAAAGTATTGGCGCTTTCACATGTCAAAATAAAAAATGTGAAAACAGGTGCAACAATGGCGTATCAATTGGTGTCCGAGACAGAAGCTGACCTTAAAGCAGGTAAAATATCCGTTAAGTCTCCGATTGCCCAAGGATTACTAGGGCTACAGGTGGGTGACGTCGCTACGGTAACAGTACCTGCAGGCGAATTGCAGCTTGAAGTTTTGGAAATCTCAAGATAAGCGTTAAACAGGTTATGTGCGGAAGCCATAACCGCACAGCGCATAAGTTATTGCCCCAAAGTTTGGGGCTTTTTTTATTTGCATCAACCCGTAACCATTCGTAGAATCGCTACAAGAAAAAAGATCGAGTGTCTGTGGGATTATTCTGGCTATCGCGCGACAATATTAAGCTGGGATTTGGTGCGTAGGTACAAAAAAAGTTGTATATATTTGCAATATCGGTAAACGAGAAAACTAAAGTCTTTTTGTCGTTGTGCGAGCAAGTCGACAAAATATAATAGCGAGGAAGCTACCGATTATATGATTGGGCTATCGCAGATTTCCTGTGGGTGCCGCAGTATGAAAACGTAATATATGTCTACAATATTTTCAAAAATAATCGCAGGAGAACTGCCTGCATTTAAAGTTGCCGAAAGTAACGATTATCTTGCTTTCTTGGATGTGAACCCCCTCACTGAAGGACATGTCTTGGTCATCCCTAAAAAAGAGACCGATTATGTGTTCGATATCAATGATGACGAATATATGGGACTATGGGTTTTTTCAAAAATTGTCGCTCAAGGAATCAAAAAAGCTTTCCCATGTGAGAAGGTGGGGGTTGCGGTAGTTGGTTTGGAGGTTGCGCACGCGCATATTCATCTTATGCCCCTGAATCATGTTCACGACATGAATTTTGAGAAGCCGAAACTGAAACTATCTGAAGACAGACTGTCCGCTATTGCGGATAAAATTAGGGAAGCTATTTCTTCTATCACAAATCCCTGATGATTGATGCACTTGCGTTGGGAGCTTAGCCGATCATGGTTATTCCCCGATAGCAGTGAAAAATATATACCATGCAAGAATATTTGTTGTCCTTTCAACAATTGCTAGATGCAGAATACCTACTAAGCCATGGGGGCTTTTATATAGTTTGTCTGATTGTTTTCGCAGAAACTGGGCTCTTTTTTGGATTCTTTCTTCCTGGTGATTATCTTTTATTTCTTGCAGGTTTGTTTTGTGCATTGGAAAAGATTGATGTTGACATAACCACCCTGTACTTTGGTATTTTGGGAGCGGGTATTTTAGGTAATTTTGCAGGCTATTGGTTTGGGCATCGAACCGGTCCGATGCTTTTTAAACGAAAGGATTCGTTCTTATTCAAACGGAAATATGTGATTATGGCCGAGGAGTTCTTTCAAAAATACGGGGGTACTGCCTTAATAATTGGAAGATTTGTACCCATAATTCGTACATTTGCTCCCATATTTGCCGGTGTAGTGCAGTTGAATTTTAGAAAATTCGTATTGTTCAATGTCTTTGGAGCTATTTTATGGGTTTCCATATTGACGTTGAGCGGTTATTTTCTAGGAGTGAAATTCCCCTGGATAATCAACTATGTAGAGATTATTATCGTTATTTTAATAGTGGTTGCATTTTTGCCAATTGCAATTGCATTATTGAAAAAATGGCTAAAAAATAGAAAAAACAAATAAACAAACAGTATTGATTTAATGAGTACACAACATCCATGGCATCAAGTTTCTCCTGGTGAGGACTTGCCTAACTCCGTAAATGCCATTATCGAAATCCCTAAAGGTTCAAAAGCAAAGTATGAAATTGACAAGGACAGCGGACTGATCAAATTGGATCGCGTATTATTTTCCTCGGTCATGTATCCAGCTAATTACGGGTTTATCCCGCAAACGTATTGTGATGATAAAGATCCATTAGATATTTTAGTAATCTGCTCAGTAGACGTTTATCCGATGTCTTTAGTAGAGGCGAAAGTGATCGGTGTGATGCACATGATCGATAATGGTGAACAAGATGATAAAATCATCGCGGTGGCAAAAAACGATATGTCGGTGAATTATATCAATGATTTATCAGAATTGCCTCCTCATACCATGAAAGAGATTGTTCGGTTTTTTAAAGACTATAAGACGCTAGAGGGTAAGAACGTAACCATTGAGAATCTATATGGACGATCATACGCGCAGAATATCATCACCGAGAGCGTTGAATTATATAATAAGGAAATTAGGAACAAATACTAGATTGATGGACCCTTCCCCCAGATTATCCGCGCTTCAGTCGCTCCATAGGCTAGCCAATTCTAGCGTGGAGTCATTAGCGTGGAATTCAAAAGTAAACATGAATTCACTGCCGCGAAAGGCAACTGCACCCCTGCTTGATCAAATGCAATGTAACGGCTCCGATCGACAAGCAGGGATGCTTAGTTATATACGATTCTCTCTGAATGCCGCGTCTACGGTAAAAACATTTCGAGCTAAGGAGGCTTTGGGATATGGGAATTGATTTGTTTTGGACCGTGTTTTTGGTGCTCGCTAACGGCTTCTTCGTTGCTGCGGAATTCGCGATCGTTAAGGTGCGCGCCTCCCAGATCGAATTGCAGGTGAAATCAGGCAGTAAAGTTGCCCGCATCGCACAAAATATCATTAATCATTTAGATGGGTATTTGGCAGCGACGCAATTGGGAATTACACTGGCATCCCTCGCTTTAGGATGGGTTGGGGAAGCCGTCATGACGGAGGTAGTCCATCGTTTTTTTGGGTTATTCCATGTGGAGTTAACGAGTGCCATAGCCTCGAATCTAGGTTTAGTACTTGCCTTCAGCATCATTACCTTTCTTCACATTGTGTTTGGAGAATTGGCTCCCAAATCAATTGCGATTCAAAAGCCCGTCGCCACGACCATGAAGATTGCGCTTCCCCTGCAGTTTTTCTACTATGTGTTTAGGCCGATGATTTGGGTTTTAAACGGCTTCGCCAATTTCTTGTTGCGCCTCATTGGCATACAAGTAGGCGCGCACGAGGCAAACCATTCGTCAGAAGAACTGCAATACCTTCTAGAGAAAGGGAAGGAAAGTGGGGCACTGAATAATGCAGAGCATGAGCTGCTAAAAAACGTGTTCGATTTCAATGAACGGATTGTAAAAAACATTATGGTCCCTCGGACCAAGATCGTAGCGGTAGACCACGAAGATTCTGCTGAGGAATTTATTCAGACGGTGACCGAAGAGGGGTATTCAAGAATACCTATATATGATGATAATATAGATCAGATTGTCGGGGTGGTTCACACGAAAGATATTCTTCCGTTAGTAGTGAAAGGAAAGCCGGTCATTCTTAGGAATATCATGCGTAAGCCGTATTTCATTCCCGAGACGAAGAAAATCAATGATTTGATGACTGAGTTTCAACAAAAGCGCATTCAAATCGCATTCGTTTTAGATGAGTTTGGCGGTACGGCCGGAATGGTTACGTTGGAGGATATTGTGGAAGAGTTAGTCGGCGAAATTCAGGATGAATACGACGAAGAAACGCCTTTAGTCGAGCGTATTTCCGAAAATGAATTTATGGTGGACGCAGGAGCGAGCGTACACGACGCCAACGGTTATCTTCCATTGGAACTTCCGGAAAGCTCGGATTATGACACTATGGCGGGTTTAGTTTCTCATTTATTTGAGAAAATTCCTGATGTAGGAGACAGTACAGAGGAACTTGGCTATCGCTTTACCATCATCAAAAAAACACAACAAAACATCGAGTTCGTCAAATTAGACTTGATAGAAGTATCTACCGATGAGGAGATAGAATAGAAGGAGGCACCGTGCACTTGTTTTATACCCCAGACATTCAGTCCGACCAAAAGACTTACCAGCTCTCCGAAGAGGAAAGTAAACATGCTATCAGAGTACTTCGACTGCGTGTAGGCGATAGTGTTTCACTTGTTGACGGTATAGGGGGCTTTTTTGAGGCGGAAATTTCAGATGCGCATCCTAAACGTACCCAGTTGGGGATACTTTCGTATCGATCCGATTATAAGAAAAGGAGCTATCGTTTGCATATTGCCGTTTCGCCGACGAAGAATATAGACCGCGTGGAGTGGTTTCTGGAAAAGGCGACCGAAATTGGCATTGATGAAATTACGCCGCTGCTGTGCGATCATTCGGAGCGTAAGGAAGTAAAGCTCGACCGATTAAATAAAATTGTCGTAGCGGCAAGTAAACAGTCTTTAAAGGCATATGTCCCGCAGTTGAATCCGATGATCCCCTTGGATGTGCTTGTAGATCAAGTGAAGAACGATCCGGGTCTTACCAAGGGCATCGCTCACTGTGAAACGGAATCCGACAAACGTTTCATCAGCGAGGGCTTCGTGGCGAATGGAAATTATTTATTGCTTATCGGTCCGGAAGGCGATTTCTCGCCTCGGGAAATTGAGCGTTGCCGTGCTGCAGGCTTTATTCCGATCTCTTTAGGAGAGTCTCGATTACGTACCGAAACTGCAGCGGTGTTCGCCTGTGCAGAAGTGGCGCTTCTTAACCGCTCGTGTTAATTCATTAACTCCGCGTTCACAATCTGAATTTCTGCATTTCCCTTTAAAGGTTCGGGATTAAACACCATTTTTCCTTTGATCTTAATCGGCTCGTCAGTGAATTTCACGGTTCCCTTTTTCATAAATATCTCGACCATTGGAGGGATCCCGTTGGTTCCACAAAACTGACATTGGGTAATCGGTAGTACAGAGAGCATATAGGTGTCGTGGTGACGGCCACTTTTAAGAGGAACCATATAACCCGGGAGTTCAACCACAGTGTTTTCTAATTTCTTAAGAGGCTCTGGATAGGCCGGCGTATATACTTTTTTATTTCCCTCGGTGGTGACCTTATACATCATTTTGTCAATAGCTTCCCAAGTGCTATTCATCATCGGTGTATGATCGGGAATTTGTGCTTCGTTGAAATTTCCGATTTGGGCATTAGCGATCCCAACTAGGCCGCTAAGTAAGAGTAGTGTAACGATGTAATGTCTCATTTTTATTTATTACCAAGTATTGTCGATATGCTTGTTCGATACGCTTTAATGGCTGGAATCAATGCGGAAACCATACCGATCAGACAAGCGATTAGTAAAATTAACCATTCTTTTCCGTAGAATTTAAAGGCTGGTAAAATGGCCGTGCTCTGACTGGTCTGTTGTCCGATAAGGTACACACCAATATGTCCAAGTAGCAAACCAATAAAACCACCTATTAACGTGATCACTAAACCTTCGACAATCAGCATCGTGAAAAGTTTAAACTTGCTTGCGCCCAAGGTGCGCATAATCGCCAAGTCGTACTTCCGATCTTTCAATGCGTTATATAAGCTGATGAATACACTTAGACCCGCGATAATCATGATGATGTAAGCCAATATCTCCAACGAATCAATGCCTACTCCCATTAATGAAAACAGTCTCGCTGTTTCCAAAGCTGGCGAAGCGGCTTGCATGTTGGTCGATTGATTAATTAATCGTGGTATTGTCCCGATTGCGGCGGGTGAACTGAAGGTGACGAGCAGTGCCGTGATCTCCAGACTTGTGTCTCTTACGATATCGTCAGCAATATTTTTTATGAACACGTCGGCTACCGGTCGTTCGGCGACCAGCTCTTCAACTTGCTCCTGATCCGTTACGCTGTCATGATTTTCGGGATGGTCTCCGTGTAGGTGTACGTGCTGATCGGTGGATTCATGCTCGTGAAGCTGGCCCATATCATGCGGGTGATCATGATCATGATCATGGCCGTGGTCGTGATCGTCATCGTGGTGGATCCCGTGAATATCCCAAACACTTTCCAAATTGGTTAACAACAGGTTGTCAACCACAGTTCCAGAGGGTTCAAGTATGCCTACTATAGTGAAGGGATGGTCCTCGTGCACATGTGCACCCTCGGATAGACCGTGCGCTCCATGGATATGGTCGCCCAGTTGGAGCCCGTTTTTCCGTGCGGTTTCACTGCCAATAACGACCTCGAAGCCCGTTCCCCATAATTCCCCTGCCGCTATCTCTAAATCATACAGGCCCATGAAACTGGTATCTGTTCCGATAATCCGGTGTCCCTTAAAATTGTCTCCCAAGGAAATAGGAACAGCGAGTTCGATGAAAGGATTTTCCTGAAGCGAAAGGGCTTCGCTTAATTTGATATTGCCGGTAGGGTTGTCCACATGATACAGCGTGCTCAAAATAAGTTGTAATGGGCTGCCTTTGGCACCAACAACCAGGTCAACCTGCTTACTGTTGTTATCCATCTGCTTCTCAAAGGAATCGCTGGTGATATACAGGCTGGTCAAGATGGCGACGCCGAATGCGGTGAGTAAAATACTCAATACGGTGGAGGCCCATTGTTGAGAAATGTTCTTCCAAACAAGTTGAAGTGTGTTCATCTTTTTAGGCTTCTAGAATGTAACTGTTGTTGAATTGATCCTTCAGACGCTTGTCGTGTGTTGAAATCAGTAGTGTGCTGCCTTGTTGATCTGCTAACTCCTTTAACAAATCTATAACCAGAAATGTGTTTTTATCGTCCAAGGAGGCGGTAGGCTCATCGGCAATTAGCAAGGTCGGTTTATTGATTAGAGCTCGAGCGACTGCTGCACGTTGTATCTGGCCACGACTCAACTGGTTGGGACGACGGCTCGAAAAATTATCCAATTGTAATTTTCTAAGTATATCGTTGATGGACGGTTGATCAACGGCAAGTCCAGCTAAACTCTGCGCCAATTGTATATTCTCACTGATTGTTAAGTTTCGAAGTAGATGGGCTTCTTGAAAGATAAAACCTAAGTTTTGTGCGCGGTACCGATCCAATGATGTGCCGCTAAGTTCATCGAGTACTTGGTTGTTTACTTCAACTTGTCCAGTGTGAGGGTATGAAAAGCCACCGATCAAATTTAATAGGGTCGATTTACCGGATCCAGAATCACCCAGTACAAGGGTATGTTCTTGTTTTTTTAGTTGTAAATCTTTGAAGACCAGCGTTGATCCTCCTGGATAAGCATATGATAAATTGGCGGTTTTTAATACAAAATCACTCATGACATATCTTTCTTGCAAAGTAGGATTAATTGTTGGGTTTTGCCAATTCTTTGACCAAATTAAACAGTGATCTTAATCGGTTTTATAGCTTTTCCATTAGCACAGAAGGCTTGTGTTTGTGGCGAAAAAAGAGGGCAAATAATACTGCTACAATGAGCGTATAAAGTGCGAAAGTCAACCAGATGTGATGCCAGTCTTTAAGTCGAACAACCTGAGAGAGTAGGCCGTCTTCGAATTGTTGTATTCCCCGCGAACTCAAAAACTGAAGAAACGTGGAGTTGTCGATTGAGGTGTCCAAATACGTAGCTAATGCCTCCGAGTCAGTAAAGGTGAGTGTGAAATAGCGGTCGATCATCCAACCGGAGATCGATGAACCTAGCACAGCGCCCACGCCATTGGTCATCATCATGAATAGACCTTGGGCAGAGGATCTGATTTTATTGTCCGTATTGGTCTCGACAAATAGGGATCCTGAAATGTTGAAGAAGTCGAAGGCCATACCGTACACGATACACGAAAGGATAATCATCCAAAGTCCGGCTGATGACGGGTTGCCGTAGGCGAATAGTCCAAATCGTAACACCCAAGCGAACATGGCGATTAGCATGACCTGTTTGATACCAAATTTTTTCAGGAAAAATGGGATAGCGAGTATGAATAGCGTTTCAGAGATCTGAGAGATCGACATGATGATCGTTGAATATTGAACCACAAACGAGTCCGCATATTTAGGGTAGAATCTAAACTCATCTAAAAACACATCTCCATAGGCATTGGTTAGTTGTAAAGCAGCGCCGAGAAAAACTGAAAACACGAAGAAAAGTGCCATCTTTAGATTTCCGAATAGTTTAAAGGCCTCCAAACCCATGATTTGAATAAGGCCTGCTTTCTTATCGGTTTGTCGTTGCGGTGGACAAGCGGGTAATTTAAATAGCGAATAGATCGCCAGTATGAGCGAACCTGTTGCCGCGATGTAAAATTGACCTTCGGTAGCTTTATTGCCACTTAAGTTGGTTATCCACATGGCCACGATAAAACCAACTGTTCCCCAAACACGTATGGGAGGGAAAGACTTGATTAAATCATGTCCTGCTTGATGAAGCGCGGTGTAAGCGATCGAGTTGGACAGGGCAAGTGTGGGCATGTAACAGCACATACTGAGTAAAATGATCGTAAAAAAGAGGCCGGGATCGTCGACTTGTGCTAAATAAATAAGTGCAAGCGCATAAAGGGTGTGAAGTATGCTGTAAAGTTTTTCGGCATTAATCCACTTGTCGGCGATGATTCCTATGATGGTGGGCATGAACAAAGAAGCGATGCCCATGGTCGAAAAAATCGCGCCGAATTCTGTCCCGCCCCAATCTTTCGAACCGAACCAATAATTCGCGATGGTGATTAACCAAGCCCCCCAAACAAAAAATTGCAGGAAGCTCATAACGATCAGTCTTAGTTTAACAGACATGAAACAGCATTTAAAATGGCGATTATATTTTTCGTTTTTCTATTTCATCTCTTATTTTAGCCGCCGTTTCATACTGCTCGTTGTCGATGGCTTTCTGAAGGGTTTTTTCGAGCTGCTCGATGGTGAGTGTTGCGTAGGGGGAAGGCATGTTTTTTCCAGAGTCTACATCGGAAGGTGCCTTTACGTCATTCTCTGCATCAGTCGCTTTGTAATTTCCGACGTTTTCCAAATTCTCTAAAAAAGCGAAATCGTTGCCTTCAATGACAATGCCTGCGGTATTCATAATGAAATCGTAGGTGTAGATCGGGCATTCGAACCGCACCGCCAGCGCTACCGCATCTGATGTTCGGGCATCAATCTCGATCGTTTGTTCACCGTCACTGCAGAGTAGTTTGGCGAAGAAGATGCCGTCCACTAAATTATAAATAAGTATTTCTTGGAGTGAGATTTCAAATGTATCAGCGAATGTCTTGAATAAATCATGTGTCAGTGGCCGGCTGGGTGTCATCTTCTCGATCTCTACAGCGATGGATTGGGCTTCGAAGCCCCCAATGATCACCGGAAGGCGGCGATTTCCCCCCACCTCGCCAAGCACTAATGCATAGGCGCCAGATTGCGTCTGACTGTACGACAGGCCGACTATATCTAACTTGATTTTCTTCATGAAATTGCACTTTATCGTGATTACAAAGATGGGAATATTAAAAGCAAAAAAAAAGTGGCCCAATTTTTTTTTCGATGGGGCCACTGTTTCCTCGGTGTGTGTATTTTAGTTGTGCTTCAAGTTCTTAATCGCTTGGGTGAGTTGGGGGACGATTTGAAATGCATCCCCTACAATACCGTAATCTGCGACTTTAAAGAATGGTGCATCGGGATCCTGATTAATCACGACGATGGTCTTCGAATTGCTGACACCCGCCAGATGTTGAATGGCTCCAGAAATACCGATCGCGATGTACAAGTTGGGACTGACGACAATACCGGTTTGTCCCACGTGCTCCGAGTGTGGACGCCATCCTGCGTCCGAAACGGGTTTTGAACAAGCGGTCGCTGCACCTAAGGCATCCGCTAGCTCCTCAATCATTGCCCAATTTTCGGGGCCTTTTAGCCCGCGACCAGCAGAAACAACAATTTCGGCTTCGGGTAATGAAACCTTATCGGTTGACCGAATAATCTCTTGGATTACCGCGTCGAGATTTTGCGGTGAAAGTTCAGGTGAGAAATCCACTATTTCGGCTTCACTACCATCAATCAGTCGTGGCTCAAATGCGTTTGGTGTAACGGATATGACTTTATAAGGGGAATCTATCGATTTGAGAGCAAAGGCTTTGTTGGAAAAAGCGGATACTTTTACAGTCAACTGCGCGCCATCAACCTCAGGGAGCTCCATAGCGCCGTTCGCATAACCGGCAGATAACTTAGCGGCCAAGCGAGGGGCGAGCCCCTTCCCAGCGAATGAATGAGCAAGGACAACGATTTTTGCGTCTTCCTGCCGGACGGCTTGCTGGATGATGTTTGCGTATGCTTGATTCGCAAATTGTTTGAGCGCATCTTGGGTGACGTTTAATACCTTGGACGCACCGTAGTTTCCTAAAGCTTTTAACTCTTGTACGCCAATCGAGCCGATCGACAACGCCACAACTTGTTCTCCGGTTTGCTCTGCAATGGCTTTTGCATAAGAGATTGTTTCCAGCGCCGATTTTTTTATTTTGCCATCTGAATGTTCAATGTATACTAATATTGCCATGTCGTTTTTTGCTTATTGTGTTAAATAACTTTTGCTTCGGTCCGTAATAGGGCCACCAATTGATCGACATCCTGAACAATCTTTACTGCTCCTCGAGGGACTGGTGTTTCGAATTTAGTGATGTGTTCAAGTGCTTCAACTGTAATGGGCTCGATAACTTCGAGAGGTTTGCTTCGAGCTGACATGATGTTACGAATATTGGGGATTTTCGGTTCGGCAACCCCTTCAGCTGTGCCGATGACTACGGGTAGAGAGACGGATAGGCGTTCGCTTCCTCCCTCGATTTCTCTGCTTACAAGCGCTTCCCTTCCTTCAATCTCTAATTTTTTTGCGATGGATATCGAGGGGAGTTGAAGCAATTCACCAATTAACGCGGCGACCTGGGTGCCGTTGAAATCGATCGATTCCTGACCTGTTAGAATAAGGTCGTACGCATTTTTTTCTGCATAGGATGCAATTTGATTGGCGACAAACCACGCGTCTCGTGGGGCTGCGTTGATCCTTACCGCGTCTGTGGCACCGATAGCTAAAGCCTTGCGGATGGTGGGTTCTGCAGTTGCTTCCCCAACATGAATGACAGTGACTGTGCCGTTGTGAGCGCTAGCCAGATCAACCGCTTTGGACAGGGCGATTTCGTCATACGGATTAATTACATACTGGACGCCTTGTGGATTAAAAGCGTCACCTTCATCGGTGAATGTTATTTTCGACGTCGTGTCCGGGACGTGGCTAATACAAACTAATATCCTCATAATTTAATGTGTTTTACACAAACCTACATGATTTTATATTGATTTCAAAGCATTTGGGAGTTAGGTTTTTCGGAAAATCGCTGTCTGTTTTGGGGTGCTAAATCAGATTTATATATCGCGTATTGTGCTTGTCGGTTTCTTTAATGCGGTTTGTGTGGCGTTTTGTGAAATTTAGATCGCCTGCCTTCATTTTTGTTTGTCCGTCATTGTTTCGTCATTTTCTATGCTAGCATAGTAGTTTTAAGGTCTGGTATTTCGGATTGACTATTTGAAAATTATGGCTAATTTTGGATATGGAAACAAGGTTAGAACAGTTGCGTCAATTTCTCTCGGAAAGCCCGAACGACCCGTTTTTGAAATATGCATATACCATGGAATTACTCAAACTTGGGGATGAGAAAGGGGCGTTGGGTGGTTTTGAAGATTTGGTGAAGAACCACGAAGATTATGTGGGTACCTATTATCATTACGGAAAATATTTAGAACAGCTTGGGCGGAAAGACGAAGCTTTACGTATTTACGATAAAGGTATGATCGTGGCACAAAATAAACGTAATTTTCACGCCTTAGGAGAATTAAAGAATGCGCATTTGATGGCCAGTGGTTTGCTGGATGAAGACGAATAATGTTAAAATTCAAAACAGAGGAGATTGTGGTACCTTTTTTGTTTTTCTATTTTAACACACAGTCTTAGTATGCGGCAATCTTTGTTTATCATCTGTTTTGCAATCCTGTTAATCGGCTTAGGGTACAGTTGTATCAACAGCAGGTCGAATGTGAACCAAGTGGTTGGAACAGAAGATAATATTTTAAGAGGGCTTTCGGTAGTGGGGATTTATGAAGGACAATTACCCTGTGCGGATTGTAGTAATATCACTACTGTTTTGCATTTAGACAATGACCGGAATTACCAAATGCGCTATATCTATGTCGGTAAGAGTGAAGAAGTCTTCGAATACAAAGGCAAATGGTCGGTCGATCGTGGAATACTGAGCTTGGAGAACATCGATTATAGCTTCAAGGTCGCAAAAGATCAGTTAAATCAACTTGACCTCTCAGGTAACGAGATAACAGGCGAATTGGCGGAGAAATACGTGCTAACCAAGGTCGACGACGTGCCTTAATCACAATGATTGTGTTTATATCTTTTTTACTCCAGTAGGCGATTCGAGCGAATGTACCCTATACAGCTACTTTCTCGGTGATCCGGTTATCGACTTTTGCTATTCAATATGGGGCGCCGTATGGATCAGCTACCTAAGCATATGTCCTTTAAAACACTTACTGCGTAATCGACCTCTTCTCGGGTATTTTGCTTGCTAAATGAGAACCGTACCGACGGGCGGCTGGCATCAACACCTAAATGACGTAACACATGAGAGCCGATGTCTGAACCGGAGCTACAGGCGCTGCCGCCGGATACGGAGATTCCTTTTATGTCCAGCTTAAATAATAACATATCCCCGATTTCAGTACAAGGTAATGATACGTTCAACACCGTGTAAAGTGCCTTTTCTGGCGTAGTTTCCCCGTTAAAACGCACATCAGGAATGGATTTGGTTAGCTCTTCCATCATATAAGTCTTTAGCGACTGTATATAAGTTTGATGCTCGCTCATGCTCGTATAGGCAATTTCGAGTGCTTTAGCCAACCCAACAATCCCGTACACATTCTCGGTCCCGCCCCGCATATTTCTCTCTTGCGCTCCACCGAAAATGAGCGGTTTTAATTTGTTTTTGCCGTTGATATAGATGAAGCCAACACCTTTAGGTCCATGAAATTTGTGAGCCGCGCCAGTAATAAAGTCGATCCGCAGTGCTGATAAATCGTGGACATAGTGTCCCATGGTCTGGACCGTGTCGGAGTGAAAAAGAGCCTGATGTTTTTCACACAGTTCGCTGACCTTTTGAATATCGGTTAGGTTCCCAATTTCGTTGTTAGCGTGCATTAAAGAAACCAACGTTTTCGGATTTTTAGATAGTAGTTCCTCCAGTTGCTCTAAATCGACATTGCCTTTTTCATCCACCTGAAGCAGATCAAGCTTAATGGTACCCTTATTTGCCAGCTCCTCTAGGGTATGAAGAACCGCGTGATGCTCAATGGGCGAGCTGATGGCATGCTGAATATCGTATGTCTCGATCGCTCGCACGATGGCCATATTGTCTGCCTCAGTTCCTCCAGAGGTGAAAAATATTTCAGAAGGGGATGCGTTTAATAATTTCGCTACCGTTCGACGTGCTTTCTCCACAATGGTTTTCATTTCTCGCCCATGTTGATGGATCGATGATGGATTCCCGTAATGGTCTTTCAATGTGCTGACCATTACATCGATAACCTCTTCGTCTAGCGCGGTTGTAGCGGCGTTGTCAAAATACACTTGCATGGAGGCAAATATACTTATTCAGTTGCATACTTCTTACTGTTATTCCTTTTTTTGGGGATCATTAAATAGAATGATATCAAGCCGGTTACTAGAAAGATATAGACGATTAAGTCTCCGTATTTGGTATAGAATGTGATTTCTTCATTTAAATTGATTTCTTGAGAGAGTGCCGTCGGAACCCACCAACTGCTTCGCTGGACGATATCGCCACGCTGATTGACAAACCCTGATATTCCTGTATTTGCCGAACGCACCACCCATCGGCGATTTTCAATCGCGCGAAGCTTGGCGTATAACAAATGCTGATCTTTTCCCGAAGTGTCTCCCCACCAACCATCATTGGTGATTACCGCGATGAATTGGGCGCCTTCTTGTACGTATTTCGCTACATAATTCCCCCAAATCGATTCAAAACACACAACTGGTGCTGCGCCAATACCGCTTGCCGAGTAAAAGACGTTGGGCTCTGCTTGACTACCGTAGCCCCCAGTAGATCCTCCGAAATGTTGAAACAATGGCGTGAGAAACTGTAAAGCACTTCCGAACGGCATTTGTTCGACGCCTGGCACTAATTTCGATTTATGGTAAAATTGCAATTTACTACTTCCATCGATCAGCACCGCAGCATTAAAACGGTCATAAAATAAATTTCCGATAGCTTGAGCCGTTTGGGTTTCCCGTGCATCGTATAATCGATAGCTCTCGATCCCCGAAAGCACATTGCCATTGTGGTATGGCGCTAAGAATTGCAGTACGTGCTCATACTGTGGATAGGTTCTGAACTCGTCCTCATTAATCTGTTTCGGGTCGGATATCGCCGTTTCTGGCCAAATGAAAAATTCAGTATTGGTTTTAGCGACCTTCTGAGATAATTCGGTTAACGTTTTTAACTGTTCTTGTGGAGTAATCTGTCCCCACTTGCCGTAGGGATCAATATTCGGTTGGACCGTCACAACTTCTGAAGGATTGGGGTGTTCTTCGTAAGAAAAGTACGTAAACAAAGAGATGGCTGCTGGTAGCAGTAGCCATAGTGTAAAGCCAGCCGCTAGCCGTTTCTGAGGGTAAACCTCCATCTTTTCTTTCCGTTGCCAGACCCATAGAAAGCCAATAATATTGGCGACCCAGACCCAAACACTTCCTCCGTAGATGCCGGTTACACTATACCATTGAATCAATTCGTGGAAATTCGCAAAACCATTCCCTAATGTCATCCATGGGAAAGCCAGATCCCAACTTTGGTGAAGGTATTCGTAGGCAATCCAGAATGAAATCAGAGCTAACCCACCGATTAGGAAGGACTGTCGCTTGCGAACTTGGTAATAGAGTCGGAAGGCGGTGGCCATCAATAACGGTCCTAATGAAAAGGGTATGAGCGCGATAAGCAACGAGGTGAACGCATCCAAATAGGCGTTCATAGCATTGTATACCCAATAGACAGACGCCGTATTCCAAATGAAACCAGTAAGGAACGCCAGAGCGAAGACCTTTCGTCCCTTCTTTTTATAATCGTTTCGGATGGTATTCTCTACCGCAATCAAAAGCGGTATAAAAGCGATGAACAGCAGAAAGCTGGTGTATGGGATAGGAGGCCAAGATATCCAGAGTAGGATGGCGCTAAGACCGGCCAACAGATAATTATTCTTCATTGTTTATATCCGATTAAGGATTTCTGCTTTTTTTGTTTCGTATTCTGCTTGCGAAATTAATTGTCTGTCATATAGTGTTTTAAGCTTCTTAAGGGTTTGGGTGACCTCGTCCTCAAGTGATTCGTCCGGAACCACTGAAGGGGGATCACTTTCTCTCAAGACGCGCTCCTCCGGTGCGCTTTTATTTGATTCGGAAGCGGGAAACAAGCCAGGTGATATCTGGTCCGAAGGCGCATTGGATACGGGAGGCGTATTGGACAGTATTTCCTGTTTTTCTTGCTGCTGCTGTTGATCTAGTGCGAGTTTAATCAATTGATACAATTTTCTGGCCTGCACCTTGGGGATATAATCGACGGTAAGATTTTCACCGGTGTAAGGAATGACGGTCACTTTCGAGCCGAATATTTCCTCTTTGAATGCCATGTCCTTTATGTCTTCCCAGAAAAATATTTCAAAATTGGTAGCCAGACCCAGCTTGGTGAATTCGCATAAAAACATACGCTTATTACTGAGGGTAATGGTGTCCGGAAGTAAGGTTACCGCTGGTTTTTTTTGAACGGAGATGTAGTTTATTGATTCCCCAGGGATAAGCATGTCGATGAGCTTACGGTGAATCTTTTCCACTACCTTGCGATCCTGGCCATCTTGGATGTATTTTTCGACTTCATGTTGCATAGTACACTTTCTTCGGGTCAATCTATTTTATTCCATATTTCTTTTCATTCGGGTAGCTATATTCATTTAGCTGTTTCCTGCTATACAGCAGACGAATTCGCCCTTAATGGGGTGAGATTCAAAATGTGTCTTAATTTCTAGTAATGTTCCCCTTACGGTTTCTTCATAAAGTTTACTGATTTCCCGAGAAACAGAAGCTTGACGGTCAGCACCAAAGGTGTCAATAAAGTCCTGTAAACTTTTCAGTATACGATGGGGAGACTCATAAAAAATCATGGTCCGGGTCTCCGTCGATAAGTTTTTCAATCGTGTTTGTCTGCCCTTTTTTATCGGCAGGAACCCCTCAAAACAAAACCGGTCATTGGGTAACCCTGAGTTGACCAACGCGGGTACAAATGCTGTTGGTCCGGGCAAGCATTGTACATCAATGCCCTCTTGGATACTGGTTCGTACTAAAAGAAAGCCGGGATCTGAAATAGCAGGCGTACCTGCATCAGAGATCAATGCGATATCTTGCCCCTCTTTTAGCATCCGAATGATTTCCTGAACCGCTTTGTGTTCATTGTGTTGATGATGGGCGAACACCCGTTTCTCAATACCAAAGTGTTTTAACAATGGTGCGCTGGTCCTCGTGTCCTCGGCTAAAATGATGTCTACTTTTTTAAGTACATCGATAGCGCGAAACGTCATGTCCTGAAGATTGCCTATAGGTGTGGGTACAATATATAGCATAACATCAAAGATACTGAATCTGCTTTATATCTAGCGTGGTTAACGTTGTCCTTTCGAGTTTTGAATTCGCCGCGCCAGATGTTTAGTCTCCGATCTCCACATAGTCGTCGGTACGAGGTAGTTTGGAGATCATTTCCATCCAGCTTTGGGGAATTCTCGTTAACTTCCTTTTTACCGTATCGATCCAAGCACCATCCACTTCAACAATTGCGGCCTGCACGTCTTTCTCTTTTAAAATCGTGTGCCGAAAAGAAAATCTATCGTTATTTCTGTTGAATTGGCTGAGTTCTACGCTCACTTCAACGATCTCGTTGAGCCCAACCTCTCTGTAATATTTGAGTTCTTCACGAAACAGAATCGGACCGATTTTTTGCGCATTGAGTTCGGCTAGCGATAAGCCGAATTCTTGAAGCATATTGCTGCGAGCTTGCGCACAGAAGTCCGCGTAAGCTGAGTGCCTTAGGTGCATGTTTGGGTCCATTTGTGACCAGAGTGCTTGGCCTTTATAAAAGATATGCTTTGCCATGTTTAAAGATAGCGATCTTATTATAAAACACTAAGCCTATTTTAAAAATGGATCACTGCCCGGAAGCCACCTGCATAAGGATTGCGGTTAACCAACCGGCGTAGGTGCCAATAGCATAACTGAATACCGACATAATTACACCCACCGAAATGAGTGACGGGTGAAATGCTGCGGAGGTAACCGAAGCCGATGCGACTCCCCCCACGTTCGACATACTTCCGACCGCATAATAGAAAAAAGGCACCTTAAATATTTTGCCAACGATCAACAGGAGTAGGGCGTGAAACGAAATCCAGAGGATTCCTACCATAAATAGTCCTGGGTTTTCAAGGATGGCTAAGATGTCCATCTGCATACCGATGGTCGTGATGAGTACGTATAACAATACCGTTCCTACTTTTGATGCGCCTGCAAATTCAAGCTTGCGAAGAGGAGTGAAAGATAACGATACGCCAATGGCTGTAGCGAAAAATACGATCCAAAAAAAGCTATTAGTGAGCGAAAAACGAGCTGTTTCTGGATAATTCGTGGTCATGTAATTGGCCACCGGGTCGGCAAGTAAAGTGGCTAATCCAGTCCCGCCAAATGCAATGGCAATCATCAACATCAAGTCCTTGGTTTCAGGTATCTTGCTGTTGACTTTGACTTTTTCATCCATTTTTTCTTTAAGACGCTCCACGTCTTCGCCGTCGGCGTTAAAGAATCGGTCGAAGCTTTTGTATTTACTCGCACCGTATAATAAAAACGCCATCCAGATATAAGCGACAAAAACATCCACCGCGATGATCGAGGAGAAAAGGGTGGCCGAGGGTTCAAGGATTTCTTTCAGGGCTACTTGGTTAGCGCTGCCCCCGATCCAGGAGCCTGCGAGCGAGCCCAAACCGCGCCAAACCGCATCGGGGCCTGATCCTCCAACCACTTCCGGCGCCATTAAGGAAGTAAGATAAACCGCTAGAGGCCCACCCAGTACGATTCCAATCATACCTGTAAAAAACATAAGTCCTGCGCGCTTTCTTAGCGCCCACATCTCTTTAATATCTAGGTTTATCACGAATAAGATAAGGCAGGCTGGGAGGAAATAACGACTGCCGATAGCGGGTAAAGGGGAGTTTACCCCGTCGATAACATGAAAGGAATTTAATAGTCCCGGAAGAAAGTAACACAGTAATAAAGGTGGAATAACGTTGTAAAACCCTTTGATCCAGCGGTTGCCTACGCTGGAGGTGTAAAAAACGAATCCTAATATGGCCATTAAAATGCCAAAGATCACGGTGGTATTGTCTATAAGGTAAGATATGGGCTCATTGGTTATTTGCATAAGATTTCAATAATTACTAATTTGCTGTTAAAATAGATAATTTTTGGGCTATTTTTCATACCCTTGTCAAAATATAAAATAGGTATCAATCTAACCGAAGAATAAAACAATAAAATGGATCGTAGAGATTTTATTAAAAATGGAGGTGTGCTCTTAGGGGCCTCTACTTTCGCTGCGCCTCAATCAGATTGGGCGTTCAACAGAAAAATAAAGGTAGGTTTAATTGGCTGTGGTGGGCGAGGTACGGGCGCGGCATTTCAAGCCTTACAGGCCGATCCTGATGTAGAGATCGTCGCTTTGGCCGATGTTTTTCCGGCTCAATTGGAGACCGCGTTAAACACATTAAAAGAAGCACATCAAGATCGGGTAAATGTGCCTGAGAGCAGGCGGTTTGTCGGCTTTGACGCCTATAAGAAGTTGTTAGCTACAGATGTGGATGTGGCTTTGCTGACTACACCACCAAGTTTCAGACCGGATCATTTAGCCGAAGCCGTTGAGCGAGGGAAGCATGTCTTTTGTGAGAAGCCAATGGCGGTTGATATTCCAGGGGTACATCGAGTACGTGAAGCGGTTGAAAAGGCAAAAAGTAAACGATTGAATCTGGTGTCTGGTTATTGTTTTAGATACTCCAATCCCAATAGGGAATTGGCTCAGCATATTCATAATGGAAGCATTGGGGATTTGTACTCCATCAGTACTTTCCGGCTTGGAGGAGAACTAACCGAGAAACCGAGGCAGGCGGATTGGGACGATTTAACGTATCAGTTGTATAATTGGTTTTATTATCAGCGATACTCAGGAGATATTATTGTCGAACAAACGGTACATAGCATTGATTTTATGAGCTGGATGCTCGGGGGCGGACTTCCCAAAACCGTGTCCGGAACCGGAGGTAGGCAAAGCAGACCCTGGGATCGTTACGGGAACGTGTGGGATCACTTCGCTATAGAATTTGATTACGGTGATGGAAGGAAAGGGTTTCATTTTGGACGACAACAGAACGGCACCCAACCGCGCAATTCTGTTGAGGCCATCGGTAGTAAAGGTTTTATGGACGTCAGTTTATTGAGTAGCTATCAGATTGAAGGTGCACACCCTTGGAAGTTCAAAGGACAGATGAACAATATGTATCAAACACAGCATGATGAATTGTTCGCTGCCATTCGAAATAAACAATTGATTCAAGACGATTTTATGGCCGACTCTACGCTGTTGGCTATATGGGCGAGAGAAGCAGCCTACACCGGGAAAATTATTTCTCTGGAGGAAATTGAGAATTCCACAAAGACCTACGGTCCGACTTCGGATGAATACAGTTGGGATATGGAAATAGATACGGCTAGAATTCCTAGACCGGGGCTAAATAACGTGTAAAACAAAGATGAACAATAAAATTAAAATACTTGTGGTCGGGTGTGGAAACATGGGGGCATCTCATGCACAAGCCTATCACGACATGGAGGATTTCGAAATTGTGGGTTTGGTCTCTAGGCGAGATAGTAAAGTAGCACTAAACAAGGCTTTAGGTGCAGATTATCCGTTGTACGATGACTATGATGAAGCCTTAGCGGCAGCCCGTCCAGACGCGGTCTGTATTTCCACCTATCCAGACACACACGAGGAGTACGCCATTAAGGCGTTTCAGGCTGGAGCGCATGTGTTTGTGGAGAAGCCACTAGCCGATACCGTTGCGGGGGCTGAGGCCGTAATAGATGCCGCGAAGCAGGCTGATAAAAAATTAGTGGTGGGGTACATTCTTCGCCATCATCCTTCCTGGATTAAATTTATTGAAATTGGGAGATCAATGGGATACCCATTGGTCATGCGGATGAACTTGAATCAACAAAGTGAGGGGCACATGTGGGATGTGCATCGGAATTTGATGGAAAGCTTGAGCCCGATTGTCGATTGTGGTGTGCATTATATTGATGTGATGTGCCAGATGACCGATGCCAAGCCGGTATCGGTTTCTGCAATTGGTGCACGGCTCACAGACGATATACCGACAGAACGCTACAATTACGGTCAACTACAAATCCGTTTTAGTGACGGGAGTGTGGGGTGGTATGAAGCGGGGTGGGGGCCGATGATCAGCGAAACCGCCTTCTTTATTAAGGATGTATTCGGACCGAAGGGGTCCGTTTCTATAGTGGCTAAAGAGGCTTCTGCCTCGGGTCAATCCGATACGGTTGAATCCCACACCAAAACAGAATCCCTAAAGGTGCATTATGCGGAAATCGATGCCAAGAATCGTTTTACTCGAGAAGACCAGTGGGTTGATTTACATGATGAACCGGATCACCAAGAATTGTGTAACCGGGAACAGCGTTATTTTTTACAAGCAATTCGGGAGGATTTGGACTTACACCGGTCAATGGATGATGCATTGAATAGTCTGAAAATTGCGTTGGCTTGTGATCAATCGGTACTCACCGGCCAGATTGTTTCGCTTTAATTTATGAGGGCGTTAATATACTTCGGGCTAACGTTACTCGCTACGGTGTGTCAGGACATTGCGGTGGGGCAAAACCGGCCAAATATCGTCTTTATTTTAGCGGATGATTTGGGGTATGGGGACCTTGGCGTCTATGGACAAACCAAAATAGAGACCCCTCATATTGATCGGTTAGCTAAGAACGGTTTGTTGTTTACAGACTTCTATTCGGGGGCGCCCGTGTGTGCGCCGTCACGATCCGCTCTTTTAACGGGACAGCATACCGGTCATACTTATATCCGCGGGAATAAAGAGATTCAGCCTGAGGGCCAGGAGCCTTTAGCGGAAAATGTGGTCACTTTTGCTGAACGCTTGCAACAGAGTGGATACCAGACTGGAGCATTTGGCAAATGGGGGCTGGGTATGGTCGGAACGAGCGGTGATCCTAATAGGCGGGGTTTTGATGAGTTCTTTGGTTACAATTGTCAAAGAGAAGCGCATCGTTATTACCCTAACCACCTATGGCACAATGACCAGCGAATCGAATTGGAAGGGAACAATACGGCGGATCCGCAAATCTACGCGCCAGACCTAATCCAAACCCGTGCATTAGCTTTTATACGAGCACACAGTCAAGAGCCATTTTTCCTTTTTGTGCCTACGCCTCTTCCTCATGCCGAATTGGTCGTGCCTGAGGATAGTTTGTTTCAGAAATACAAAGGACGATTTGATGAGACTCCCTTCAAAGGTAGTGATTACGGTCCGGGAGCGCCGATTGGATACAGCTCCCAAGAGCAACCGAGAGCCACGTTTGCTGCTATGGTAGCTCGACTGGATCGGCATGTAGGACAGCTTGTGGAAACATTAGAGGAAGAAGGAATATTAGATAACACCATCATTATTTTTACCAGTGATAACGGTGCACATCAAGAGGGCGGTGCTGACCCGATGTATTTTCAAAGTTCAGGAAATTTGCGCGGCTATAAAAGAGACCTGTACGAAGGGGGGATACGAGTCCCCTTGATTGTGCATTGGCCGGATCGGGTTGATCGGGAGCAAATCGTTCACCACGTCGCTGCGTTTTGGGATATAGGTCCTACACTATTGCAACTTGCGCAAGCTGACTCTTTGCCTCAAAGCGATGGAATCAGTTTTTTACCTACCCTAATAGGAGAGGCGGGGCAACAAACTCATCCGTATCTATATTGGGAGTTTCATGAACAAGGAGGACGCCAAGCGGTGCGTATCGGTGACTACAAAGCGGTACGCATGAATGCGTTGAGGGGGGCGGAGGCTCCCGTCGAATTGTATCATTTGCCAACCGATATCGGCGAACAACGGGATATAGCTGAAGCGCATCCTGAATTGGTACAACAAGCGATGGAGATCATGTCCGCTGCTCGAGAAGAACATCCACTGTTCCCCTTCTGGCCGACTTACTAGTCCGGTATCGGCTGCAGGGCTTTATGGGATGTTCAAATATTTATGTGTTTGTAACGAAATTTCCCAGCGTGGGTTCTCCATCACGTAATTTATAATCTTCGGAGTAACCTCTGAGGCCTTCGACCATTCCGGCTGAAGATAGAGTTTGCAATCGCTACTCACGTAACGAGCGTGGTCCTCGGCCCATTTGAAATCACTCGTGTTGAAGACAATCACCTTCAACTCTCCGGCTGCGCTAAGTACTTCTTGGCGCGGGGCCTTAAACTTTTTGGGAGACAAACAAATCCAGTCCCAATACCCTGTTAAGGGATAAGCACCGGAAGTTTCTAAGAAAATCTTTATTCCAGCCTCTTTCAGTTGCTGAGTTAAATAAGTAAGATTATATAAAAGCGGTTCGCCGCCCGTGACGACCACTGTTTTGGCGGCATATTGCTGCGCATTTTTTACGATTGTATCAGCCGATGTTAGCGGATGTAGATCCGCGTCCCAGCTTTCTTTTACATCGCACCAGTGGCAGCCGACATCACATCCGCCTAATCGGATGAAATAAGCCGCTTTTCCGGTATGGTACCCTTCTCCCTGAATGGTGTAGAACTCTTCCATGAGCGGAAGATATGTGCCGTCTTCTGGAACCTGTTGTGACATTGATGAGCAATTAATTGGCAAAAGTAACAAAAAAATACTGAAAGCGTTTCCGCCGGACGCGCACGGATCCAAATCCGGATGTCTATTTTAAGGGGCGTTTCATAAAGGACAGGGCGCAGCTCCATTGAGAGAAGGTTTGGGGTCTCGTTTTCTACGTATATTTTAACAGCGATTTCGAAATGATTTTTGATTTTGAGTTTGCCGCCTTTTCACGAGGTAAAAGTTTCGTGTTGCACGAAATATTCTATAATTTTGTCAACACTGTATTGTAGGTGCGGCTTTTGCTCACTAATGTGTTTGTGAACATTGGAAAGGTCGTGCATTTTTATCACTTTAAGTCATGTTGTAAATGATTAATATTACTTTGCCTGATGGATCGGTCCGTCAATATGAGAACGGAATTACCTCTTTTCAAGTGGCGCAATCGATTTCTGAAGGATTAGCACGAAACGTGTTGGCCGCGGAAGTGAATGGAGAGGTGTGGGACGTATCTCGTCCTATTGAGGCGGATGCGAAATTGAAATTATTAACTTGGAAAGACGATCAAGGGAAATCGACGTTTTGGCACTCTTCTGCACATTTACTGGCAGAGGCGTTGGAAAGTTTGTACCCCGGTGTTAAATTTGGTATAGGGCCGGCTATCGAAACGGGATTTTACTATGACGTAGATTTTGGCGATCGCGAATTTTCCTCGGATGATTTCAAGAAAATAGAAGACAAAATCATCGCATTAGCGAAGCAAAAAGAGCACTTCGAAAGAAAAGCAGTTTCGAAAGCTGATGCCTTATCTTACTTCCAAGAAAAAGGGGATGAGTATAAGCTGGATTTAATCAAAGACCTTGAAGATGGAAAGATTACGTTCTACACGCAGGGAGCGTTTACTGATCTGTGTCGAGGTCCGCATATACCTCATACTGGCTTCATTAAGGCCGTCAAATTGACGAATGTAGCTGGCGCGTATTGGCGGGGTGATGAAACACGTAAACAACTGACCCGTATTTATGGCGTCACTTTTCCCAAAGCTTCTGAGTTGACCGAGTACTTGAAGTTCGTGGAAGAAGCGAAAAAGCGAGACCATCGGAAGCTTGGTCGAGAATTAGAGCTTTTTGCTTTTTCTGAAAAAGTTGGAATGGGGCTTCCGCTATGGCTTCCTAAGGGAGCTGCGTTGCGGCAGAAGCTTCAAGATTTTTTACAGCGAGCGCAAATAAAAGCGGGCTATGAACCGGTAGTTACCCCACATATTGGGCATAAACAACTATACATCACCTCGGGGCATTATGAGAAATATGGAGCAGATTCCTTTCAGCCTATTCAAACACCGGTGGAGGGAGAGGAGTTTTTATTGAAACCAATGAATTGTCCTCATCATTGCGAGATTTATAAGACGAAGCCCCGATCCTATAAGGACCTTCCTGTTCGCTTTGCAGAATTTGGTACCGTCTATCGGTATGAGCAATCTGGAGAGTTGCACGGGCTGACTCGTGTCCGTGGCTTTACACAAGATGATGCGCATTTATTCTGTCGTCCTGATCAGGTAAAAGACGAATTTAAAAAGGTGATCGACCTGGTGTTGTATGTGTTTAGTGCGCTGGGATTTAACGAATTCACGGCTCAGATTTCGTTGCGAGATCCGGAGAACAAAACCAAATACATCGGAAGTGATGAGAACTGGCTTTTAGCAGAAACGGCAATTGTAGAATCTGCGGAAGAAAAAGGATTACCCACAGTGGTGGAGTATGGTGAAGCGGCATTTTATGGACCGAAGTTGGATTTCATGGTTAAAGATGCGCTAGGGAGGAAATGGCAGTTAGGGACCATTCAGGTAGATTATAATCTCCCGGAGCGTTTCGAACTGGAATATACCGGTAGCGATAATCAGAAGCATCGTCCGGTCATGATTCACCGAGCACCGTTTGGGTCACTGGAGCGATTTGTGGCTGTTTTGATTGAGCATTGCGGGGGACATTTTCCGTTATGGCTTGCTCCAGAGCAGTTTATCGTCTTGCCAGTGTCAGAAAAATACGAAGAATATGCGCAAAAGCTTTTAGAATCGTTAAATAATTCCGATATTCGCGGTCTGATTGACTTGCGCGATGAGAAGGTCGGTCGGAAGATTCGAGATGCTGAAGTAAAGAAGATGCCTTACATGGTGATCGTAGGAGAGCAGGAAATGGAGAGCGGCAAAATCTCGGTGCGCAAGCACGGTGGTGTTGATTTAGGATCAATAACGCCGGAGGAATTTAAAGAGATATTAATCAAAGAAATAACGGTTTAATAAAAAGGAAACATTTGGCAAGAAGTAACAATTTCGGCAATAGGGGCAGAGGCCCGTTTAGGAAGAAAGAACCAGAACACCGTATCAACGAAAATATCCGGGTCCCGGAAGTTCGTTTGGTAGGTGACAATGTAGAGCAAGGATTATATCCGACTCGAAAAGCAATTCAACTTGCAGATGAATTGGAATTGGACTTGGTTGAAATTTCTCCAAATGCTACGCCTCCTGTTTGTAAGATTATAGACTACAGTAAATTCGTATACGAACAAAAGAAAAAGCAAAAGGAAATCAAGGCCAATGCGAAGCAAACGGTGATTAAAGAGATTCGTTTTGGACCGAATACCAATGAGCATGACTTTGAGTTCAAACTTAAACATGCTATTCGATTTCTGGAAGCCGGAGAAAAAGTTCGCGCATACGTGCATTTTAAAGGACGTGCAATTGTGTTTAAAGAGCAAGGAGAGATTTTGTTGCTCCGTTTTGCGCAAGCCTTGGAGGACTACGGTAAAGTAGAATTGCTTCCAAAATTGGAGGGAAAGCGGATGTTCTTAACATTAGCTCCCAAAACAGTAAAAAAATAGAGAATAGCTAACAATTCGAGTATATAATAGATAAGTATTATGCCAAAGATCAAAACCAATTCCAGCGCGAAAAAACGCTTTAAATTGACTGGAACAGGTAAAATCGCAAGAAAAAGTGCTTACAAAAGCCACATCTTGACTAAAAAGACCACAAAACAAAAACGTAACTTAACGCAAACAAGTTATGTGACTGACGCAGATTCCGGCAACGTGAAACGTATGTTGGGTATCGGTAAATAGTCGTAACATTTTTAATTAATAATTTTTTTTAACCGGGTATCGGGTCGTAAGTTCGCTGGAAAACGCGACACCTTTTACCAAATTGAACTTTAATAAATATGCCACGTTCGGTTAACGCAGTTGCTTCGAGAAGAAGACGGAAAAGAATCCTGAAATTAGCTAAAGGCTATTACGGATCACGCAGTAAGGTTTACACCATTGCGAAAAACACAGTAGAAAAAGGTTTACAGTACGCTTATCGCGACCGTAAAACTAAAAAACGCGAATTTAGAGCTTTATGGATCCAGCGTATCAATGCTGGTGCACGCGAGCATGGAATTTCATATTCCCAATTGATTGGTAAATTAAACGCGAAAAATGTCGGATTAAACCGTAAGGTACTAGCGGATCTTGCTATGAATAATCCAGAAGCGTTTAAAGCAGTAGTCGACGCAGTAAAATAAAGTTTAATCGCTTCGTTTTGTTAGATATTCTTAAACCACCCTTTCGGGTGGTTTTTTTTTGCCATATTTTTATATAGCAAATTCGATTTAGCATTATTTTCTTAACTTGCATTATCTAAATAGACCTATATGAAAACGACGCTAACTTTTATTGCTATTGTACTGCTTTTCCTACTGCGTGGATTCGCTCAGGAATTTTCTCCGGTTGATTATGTCAATCCGCTGATCGGTACGCAATCGAAATTTGAATTGTCCCATGGGAATACGTATCCAGCGATTGCTCGGCCTTGGGGAATGAACTTTTGGACACCTCAGACCGGTAAAATGGGAGACGGTTGGGTGTATACGTATACCGCGGATAAAATTAGAGGATTTAAGCAAACTCACCAGCCCAGTCCTTGGAATAACGACTATGGACAGTTTTCTATCATGCCCATGACCGGTAAACCGGAATTCGATGAGGAGAATAGAGCGAGTTGGTTTTCTCATAAAGCTGAGATTGCCAAACCGTATTACTACAGCGTGTATTTGGCAGACTACGACGTGACTACCGAATTTGCCCCTACGCAACGGGCGAACATGTTTAGGATTACGTTTCCAGAAACGGACTCGGCATTTGTTGTCGTTGATGCGTTTGACAAAGATTCTCATGTCCAGGTTATCCCAGAAGAAAACAAGATTGTCGGTTATTCAACAAGAAATAGTGGAGGGGTCCCAGACAATTTTAAGAACTACTTTGTTATTGTTTTTGATAAGACACCGATTTCCTATCATACGGTCAAAGACGGGGAGGTAGGGGACATGAATGAGGTAAGTGGAAATCACACTGGGGCCATCATCGGATTCCAGACTGAAAGAGGAGAGGTGATTTCTGCCCGTGTTGCGTCTTCTTTTATCAGTGTGGAGCAGGCCGAACGGAATCTAGAGGAAGTAGCCGCAAAAGACTTCGAGGACATTAAGCAAGAGGGAAGGGATCATTGGAACGAAGTGTTAGGACGGGTAGAGGTGCGAGATTCGAATTTAGACCGTATTCGCACGTTTTATTCTGCATTATACCGGTCGACGTTATTCCCTAGAGATTTTACAGAATTTGATGAGGCGGGCAATCGTATACATTATTCACCATATAATGGGAAGGTGTTGCCCGGTGCGATGTTTACCGATACCGGTTTTTGGGACACCTTCCGTAGTTTGTTTCCGCTCTTGAACTTACTTTATCCTTCGATGAATGACGATATGCAAGAGGGCTTGGTGAATGCGTACAAAGAAAGTGGTTTCCTACCGGAGTGGGCAAGTCCTGGACATCGCGAATCGATGATTGGGAACAACTCGGCCTCTATCGTTACAGATGCGGTTATAACCGGACGAAAAGGTTATGATACCGCCGTATTATGGGAGGCTTTGGAACACGGGGCTAATCACGTCCACCCTTCTATATCGGCTACCGGACGTACCGGTTATGAAGAGTATAATCAATACGGTTATATTCCTTTTGGCGTCGATATTAATCAAAATGTGGCCAGGACGTTGGAATACGCTTACAATGATTGGTGTATTTATCAATATGGAAAAGCTATTGGCCGCCCAGAGTCAGAATTAGAGGTGTATCGCGAGCGCGCGTTGAATTATCAAAATCTCTTTGATCCGGAGACGAAGTTAATGAGGCCCAAAGATGCTGATGGAAATTTTTTAGTGGATTTTGATCCCAGCGCTTGGTCTAGAAATTATACAGAAGGGAATTCCTGGCATTGGAGCTTTTGCGTATTTCACGATCCTCAGGGATTGATCAATTTGATGGGAGGGGAAAACGAATTTGTATCTATGTTAGACACCGTTTTCGTTATTCCCAGCTATATGGGGATGGATAGTCGGAGTATGATTCACGAAATGAGGGAAATGCAGGTCATGAATATGGGGCAATATGCACACGGCAATCAGCCCATCCAACACATGCCATACCTCTACAACTATGCGGGACAACCCTGGAAGAGTCAGTATTGGGTACGAAAGATTATGGATAAGTTATATCAGCCGACACCCGATGGATACTGCGGAGATGAGGATAACGGACAAACGTCAGCTTGGTATGTGTTTTCAGCCCTCGGCTTCTACTCGGTAGCGCCAGGTACCGGAGAATACGTAATCGGTTCGCCAGTATTTGATGAGGTGATTCTCCATTTAGAAAATGGACGTAAAGTGGAAATCAAAGCAAATAATCAATCATTAGATGCGATGTATGTCGATCGCTTGACTTTGAACGGGGAGCTTTACGACCGCAATTACTTGCGTTACGAAGACTTGATAGCTGGTGCAAAATTGGAGTTCGAGATGACTGGAGTGCCGAACACCGACCGAGGCACGAGTGAGCAAGCCAAGCCCTATTCTTTTTCTAATGATCAACAATCAACCCATACAAAATGAGTATACAAAGAAAACATATTTTTACGTTAATTACCTTATCCGTCACACTTACTTTATTGGGCATCTTTGAGGCCAATGCGCAACAAAGCGAATATAAAGTAGGAAGCTATAACGTGCGATACGACAATGCGGCCGATAGGGAAAAAGGAAACGGTTGGCCAAACCGATTGCCGGTCGTCACCTCCTTGATTGAATTTATTGACTATGATATATTCGGCTGCCAAGAAGTTTTACACGAGCAGCTTGGAGATATGGACAGTTTATTGCAAGCATACGACCATGTTGGTGTCGGTAGAGATGATGGAGAGACCAAAGGTGAATATGCCCCAATTTTTTATAAAAAAGATAGGTTTAAACTGCTGGATTCGGGTGTGTTTTGGCTATCTCAAACACCAGAGAAACCATCAGTGGGTTGGGATGCTGCGTTGCCCCGTATTTGTACTTATGCGCATGTTGAGGATCAACGTAACGGAAAGCGACTGTGGTTTTTTAATTTACATATGGACCATCAGGGCACAAAAGCGCGCGAAAAAAGTAGTGAATTGGTACTGAAAAGAATACAGGACATGCTCGAGGAAGATGAAATGGTAATTCTTACTGGCGATTTTAATGTGGATCAGCACAACCCGATTTATCGCATTCTCGCGGAATCTACTCTTTTGAGCGACACCTATGTGAAGGCACAGAAGCGATATGCCTGGAACGGTACATTCAACGCGTTTGATGATCAGCTATTCACCGACAGTCGGATTGATCATATCTTCGTCTCAGACGATATTGAGGTCCTACATTATGGGGTATTAACCGAATCATACCGACGTCCGGCAGGAGAGGTTGAACAAGTGAAAAAAGGAGATTTTCCATCGGAGCTTTCTTTTAAAAACTACGAAAGCCGCTTGCCGTCAGATCATTTTCCCGTTGTCGCTAGGGTGCTATTCTAGCATAATGTCTTATGGGAAATACGGGTTGTAAAGGCATAAGCATACTGTTATGATCAAAGATTTAAGAAATGAATAAACTGTCAATTTTATTTTTGCTGTGCTGCTTTGGCTGGAAAAGCTATGGGCAAGACCTCCATCGTTTGGATTTTCAAACCGCGGAGCAAATGTATAGTTATTTTGAGTACGCTCCGGGTAAAAAGATCATCTCTGGACATAGAGGAACCATGGAGAACGGTCTCCCAGAAAACTCGATACCCGCAATGGAAGCTGTACTGAGAAATACCACTGCAATTTTCGAAGTCGATCCTCGGCTGACAAAAGATTCTGTAATCGTAATGGTGCACGATGAGACGCTGGATCGGACCACCAATGGTACGGGAAAAGTCTCGGACTATACGTGGGCCGAACTGAAGAAACTCCGTTTAAAAAATCATCAGGGAGAGGTTACTGAATTTAGAATCAATACCCTGGAGGAAATGATATCGTGGGCAAAAGGAAAAACGATTTTAAACCTTGATAAGAAAGATGTGCCTTTAGCGGCTATTGCTTCGGTTATAGAAGCCCACGATGCGTATAGCTGGGTGTGGGTTACGGTGCATAATGTAGCGCAAGCACAGTTCTATCTAGACCGAAATCCTAAGCACTATTTTTCTATGCATATCCGTACATCGGAGGCGCTTGACGCGTTTAAAACATCTGGGCTTCCCTATAATCGGATGATTGTTTACATCGGACCGGAAATAAAGGAATCCAATCAGGATATGTATGCGCATTTTAATGAGCGAGGGGTGATGTGTATGATCTCTACGGCATCAAGTTATGACAAACTAGAAGGTGTGGAAATGCGTGCCGATAAATATAGAAAGGTGTTCAGTGACGGTGCGTCGATATTGGAGTCGGATTTGCCAATTGAGGTGAGTAAGGCTGTTCAATAGAAAAAAGATCAATGCGGCTAATCGGTCGCATTGATCTTTTACGCCCAGTTAAAGATGGCTCTGCTTTTTCCGTTTTTGCCGATTAGAAATGGGCTTTGCGGTTAATTTAGCTTCGTATTGCCGTTCTAAGTACTTGATGATTTCGCTGGCGATATCTTTGCCAGTAGCCGTCTCGATACCCTCTAGACCGGGAGACGAGTTAACTTCTAAGATTAGTGGACCTCGAGAGGACGGGAGCATATCAACCCCCGCGACTGTTAATCCCATTGCTCGCGTCGCGGCAATAGCAGTCTCTTTTTCTTGCCGGGTTAATTTGACAATTTCAGCGGTTCCCCCGCGGTGAAGGTTAGAGCGGAATTCACCTTCTTTAGCGGTTCGTTTCATCGCCCCAACGACTTTCCCATCCACTACGAATGCGCGTATATCGGTTCCTTTTGCCTCTTTTATATACTCTTGAATCAGGATGTTATTCCCGAGGCCGTAAAAAGCTTCGATCACTGATGAAGCTGCTTTTCGTGTTTCTGCCAGTACAACGCCAATGCCTTGAGTGCCTTCTAGAAGCTTAATGACCAAAGGGGTGCCGCCTACCATATTGATGAGGTCGTCAACATCAGAGGCGGTGCGTGCAAAACCGGTAATGGGGAGACCAAGTCCCGCACCGGACAAAATTTGCATGCAGCGTAATTTGTCTCTGGAACGCGTGATTGCTTGGCTAGGGTTCGCTGAGATGACGCCCATGACCTCGAACTGACGCACAATAGCAGAACCGTAAAACGTAATTGAAGAGCCAATTCTAGGTATAATGGCGTCAACATCCGCGATGTTGTTTCCTTTGTAATGGATAGAGGGCTTGTCTTGTTGTATACCAACGTAGCACTTTCCATGATCGATTACCTCGCAATCATGTCCCCGCTTTGTAGCGGCTTCTAAAAGTCTTTTAGTGGAATACAACGACTTGTTCGTGGATAAAATAGCAATTTTCACAATGTATAAGTCTTATAAATTGATAACGTTTCTGTCTGGTTTATAACGTGTTTGCTGCCAGGTTTTTTTCAGCCACGTCAACCAAAAACTTTCCGTTGATGAAGTTTCGACCCAACAACATAGGGTAACTCATGGCTGAACGGTCACGAAAAGATAATTTGATGTCGTATAATTCGTCGAACATTCGGATTTTCGTTAGAAATATATAACGTATTTCTGACTGCCCGAATGAGCTCTTTACAGTTTTTTCCCGATGGACTGGGAATTTAATGGTGTGCTTCTGAGTCGAATCTTCATCGGGCTGAATGTGTGCAACGATATACAAATGACCATTTTCTTTGCGTATGGTCATATCATCGCAATGTAATACAGATGTCTCTGCTCCAGTATCCGTTTTGGCTGCCATACCGTAGATGCCGAGTTCAGGTAGGTCTATCGTTTCGATGCTGCCTATTATCCGCTTGCTCTTTTTCATCTCACATGTCCGCTATTTTACCGGTAAGTGAAATCACCGAATGGAGAGTGTATAGAAACCTGTTTGGTAGGGTGTGCTTGTACATATCCGATGCGTTGAGCGGGAACCTGCATAGCGGTAGAAATGTCGATGATGTCATCCGCAATCTCTTCCGGAACGTATAACTCCATACGGTGTCCCATATTAAACACTTTATACATTTCCTCCCATTGTGTATTAGACTCTTGTTGAATCAGTTTGAACAAAGGCGGAATAGGGAATAAATTATCTTTTATGATATGTAAGTTTTCTATAAAGTGTAACACTTTAGTTTGCGCACCACCAGAGCAGTGCACCATTCCTCCAATTTGATGGCGATACCGATCCAGAATTTGTTTAATTATCGGCGCGTATGTTCGCGTAGGTGAAAGTACTAATTTACCAGCGCTAACCTGTTCACCGGTCTCTGTTTCAATTTTGTCTGTCAAGCCTTTCCCACCCGCGAAAACAAGTTCATAGGGCACCGCCGGATCATAAGCTTCAGGATATTTCTCTGCAATATATTTGCTGAATACGTCGTGACGGGCGGAAGTTAGCCCGTTGGATCCCATGCCTCCATTGTATTCGGTTTCGTAAGACGCTTGTCCGTAAGACGCCAGCCCTACGATGACGTGTCCTTCCTTAATCGTGTGGTTGGAGATCACATCGGCACGGGGAAGTCGGCATGAAACCGTACTGTCAACGATAATGGTACGCACTAGGTCACCTACGTCGGCAGTTTCTCCACCAGTGGAGTGTATGCCAATTCCTAACTGTCTTAATTCCGCTAAAATTTCTTCTGTGCCGTTTATAATCTCTGCAATGACTTCCCCGGGTATCAGATTTTTATTACGACCTATCGTGGAAGACAGTAAGATGTTGTCTGTTGCTCCAACGCACAATAAATCATCTAAATTCATTACGATGGCATCTTGGGCAATACCTTTCCATACAGACGCATCTCCCGTTTCTCGCCAATACACATAGGCGAGGGAAGATTTAGTGCCCGCACCATCCGCGTGCATGATATTACACCACTCGGGGTCGCCGCCCAATATATCGGGGATAATTTTACAGAAAGCCTGTGGAAATAGGCCTTTATCTATATGCTTAATGGCATTGTGTACGTCCTCTTTTCCAGCGGAGACACCTCTCTGGTTGTATTTTAAATCTGACATCTTCTTGCAAAAATAAACAAACCACTTGATTATCGCCAATGTTTTAAAGGCTAAAGTGATTTGCGAAGTTTATTAAAGCATTTGAGCCCGCTTAGGCAGGCTCAAATGCTTTAATGGATTTGGTTGTTTGAATTTAATGTTTAAAATGCCGTACTCCCGTAGTAACCATTGTGAGCCCTTTTTCGTTGGCCATATCGATGGAAAGCTGATCTTTGATCGACCCTCCTGGTTGCAGCACGGATGTAACTCCTGCCTCGGCAGCAATTTCCACACAGTCGGGGAAAGGAAAGAACGCATCTGATGCCATCGCACTGCCCTCAATGCTAAACCCGAATGACTGCGCTTTTTCGATGGCTTGTCTCAATGCATCTACGCGCGAGGTTTGGCCGACTCCCGAAGAAATCAAGGTATTGTCTTTCGCCAGCACAATGGTGTTGGATTTGGTATGTTTAACAATCTTATTGGCAAAGGCCAGGTCTTTTAACTGTTCGCTTGTAGGCGTTTTGGTGGTTACACAAGTCATTTCCTGCGGGCCTTCGATGGTGGAGTCTTTGTCCTGCAAGATCACGCCGTTCAGTAATGTTTTGAACTGTTCTTTCGGTAGGCTAATCGGTTTACGCTGTAATATGATTCGGTTCTTTTTACTTTTTAATACTGAAAGTGCGTCTGAGGTATAGGAAGGAGCGATCAGTACTTCGAAGAATAACGTATTGATTTGGATTGCCGTTTGTTCATCAATTTCCTCGTTCGTTATGAGCACACCGCCAAAAGCTGAAACTGGATCACAGGCCAGAGCGGCAGTCCAGGCATCTAACACATGCGGTCGGCTGGCCAGGCCACAGGCATTGGTGTGTTTTAAGATAGCAAAGGTAGGGTCCTGGAACTCATCGATGATAGCTACCGCGGCGTCTATATCCACTAAGTTATTGTATGAAAGTTCTTTCCCATTTAATTTGTCAAATATCGCATCTAGATCTCCGAAGAAGGTGCCCCGCTGATGCGGATTCTCCCCGTATCGTAAACCAGTGGCTTGCTCCTCAGATTGTTTAAAAACTGGAAGCGGTTCCTCTTGATTAAAATAGTTGAAAATCGCTGTATCGTAGTGAGACGAAGTGTGGAAAGCACGTTTAGCGAATGATTTACGTTGCCCTAAAGACGTTTCTCCATTCTGCGCTTTCAATATATCTTCTAGTTCCTGATAGTCATTCTTCGAGGAAATAATCACCACGTCGTTGTAGTTCTTAGCCGCAGCTCGAATCAGTGAAATACCGCCAATGTCGATTTTTTCGATGATGTCTTGTTCTGAAGCTCCCGCTGCTAATGTTTCCTCGAAAGGATAAATGTCAACGATGACCAGATCAATTTCGGGAATTTCGTATTCACTAAGTTGTGCACCATCTTCTGGTAGCGGGCGTCGTGATAAAATTCCACCGAAAACTTTGGGGTGGAGAGTTTTAACGCGTCCCCCTAAGATAGATGGGTATCCCGTTAAGTCTTCAACGCGTTCAACAGGGATGCCAAGATCACGAATAAAGGACTCCGTCCCCCCAGTCGAATATAGGTTGACTCCGAATGTATTTAGTAATTTAATAAGTGGCGCAAGGTTATCCTTGTAGAATACGGAAACCAATGCGTTCTTGATCTTAACAGGATGATTCATGGTGTGTTGTTTGGAGCCGCAAAGATAATACTTAATCTATAAATCTCCTAAAGAATGATTTGTATTTTGATAACTGTGATGCAGTAGCCAAAAAATATGTAAATTATATGCTGAACTAAATCAATTGTAAACATGGTCATAAAAAAAATAACCACGGTAATGGTGCTGAACTTGTTCGCTTTCTTTCTCATTCAAGCGCAAGAAAATATCGGAGGAACCACCACTCAAATTCGCTCTCCGGTCAAGCATGAGGATGGATCAGTGAGCTTCCATTTGCACGCGCCAAACGCGCAAACCGTGCAGTTGGTAGGAAATTGGATGGCATCATCCCCGGACAGCGTAATCGTTATGTCTCAAGACGCGCGCGGTGTATGGTCTGCAACGGTTGACTCCTTGCCGTCAGACCTCTTTCTTTATTATTTTGTGCTTGATGGGTTACGGATTAATGACCCATCAAATGTGTATCAAATTAGGGATGTGAGCCAGGTGTTTAATTATTTCATAACCGAGGGTGAACCAGCAGACTTTTTCAAGACCCAGGATGTACCACACGGTACACTCGTGAAGTTGTGGTACCCTTCTCAGATCGAAGGAGAATCACGACGTATGACGGTGTATCTGCCACCAGGATATCACGAGCAGCACGCAGATTACCCCGTATTGTATTTATTGCATGGGATGGGCGGAGACGAAGAGGCCTGGCCGACATTAGGACGCGTTAGTCAGATTATGGATAATTTAGTGGCTAAGGGGCAGATTGCGCCTATGTTGGTGGTGATGCCGAACGGGCATACAAGCAATCAGGCCGCGCCCGGTTATTCTGCACGTGGGGAATATCCCATCGAATTTCGAACCCCGGACGTTGGCTCGGGGGTAATGGAATCTACGTTTATGGAAGTCGTTGACTTTATTGAAAATAGCTTTCGCGTAAAAAAGGATAAGAAACACCGCGCACTGGCGGGGTTATCGATGGGGGGATCCCACAGCTTGTTTATTGCAGCAGCCAATCCGGATGTGTTTGATTATATAGGTTTATTTTCGGCTGCTTTTCGATTAACGGATCAAGCTGGTCTGAATATATATGATGAATTTGGAAAAAACTTGGAGCGTCAAAAAAAACAAGGTTATCAATTGTACTGGATCGGGATGGGAACCGATGATTTTTTATATCAAACAGGTGTGGATTATCGGAATCGGCTCGACCGACTGGGAATGGAATACATGTATCACGAATCAGAGGGGGGACACACATGGTCCAATTGGCGAAAGTATTTGATTGAATTTAGCCGTTTACTTTTTAAAGATTAAGCGGGCTACCTCACAAGAATATCGCTTCGGTAAGCCGAGTTAATTGTATTTCTTAAGCAGGTTGTCGATGATTTTGGGGTAATGTAGATGTTCGAGTTGTTGGCCGTTGAATTTAATGACTTCGAGACTGTCTCCCGGTTCGACGCGAAATCGTGCTTGGTAAATGATTTCGCCTTCATCAAATTTTTCATTCACAAAGTGAATGGTTATTCCATGCTCGTCTTCGCCAGCGTCAATAACGGCTTGGTGTACACGATCTCCATACATGCCCTTTCCTCCGAATTTAGGGAGTAGGGCGGGGTGGATGTTAATAATCTTATTAGGGAATGATTGCAGTAGATTTTCTGGAACTAACCAAAGAAACCCTGCCAGAACTACAAGATCTATTTCAAGGCGTTTCAATAAATTAACCACCTCATCGGTCTTGTAAAACTCGTTCTTGTCAAATATGTGCGATGGAATCTCAAAATTGTCAGCCCGTTGAAGAACATAAGCATCGGAATTATTGCTAAGTACCAGTGCGACTTCAGCAGTGTCGGAATATTTGAAGTATTCCATGATTTTTTGGGCATTTGATCCTGAACCCGAAGCAAAAATAGCAATCCGCTTTTTCACAATAATCTATGATTGAATATTTAAACTTAGCCTTTATGCAAATATACGTTTTTTTTGCATACGGCGAGATTCAGGGCATAATATCGATGAATATGGTTACATTGCATACACTACACTATAAAGCCGGAACTTCGGTGGGGCGCTGTGCCATGGATTTGCCCGCAGTTTTCGTGTATAGACAGGTCTGAGACCTGAGGACTAGTAGTAATTTCATTTAGACGACGATGAAGACATTATTTGCTTTTTCAATTTTCTTGATGGCGATTACCTTTGGATATGGTCAAGAGAAAGTGCGCCTCCCCGAATTTCAGAAATTCATCAGGATGGATTCGAATGAACCCTTTACTCGTGATTCAATCGTGGTCGACAATACACAGGTATTTATCTTATTCGATCCGGGGTGTGGGCATTGCCAAGAGTTGGGATATAATATATCGAACGTTTTAGATCGCATGGCAAAGGATGTCGATGTTTATTTTGTATCTATGCAACCAAAGGATTTAGTAGACGGGTATATTAATATGTTTGCACCCGCGCTGGCGTCCGATAGTCGAGTTCACTTTTTGTTTGATCCGGAAGCCGAATTTATATTGAACTTTAATCCGAAGGCGTTTCCTTCCACCTACATCTACGCTAAAGATTCGTTAACACTTCTTGCTCACTTTGATGGGGACGCTGAAATCGATGAAATTCTTCCCCTTATTGAAGCGACAACTAAGCAATAAAACTGGAGTAAAAAAAGCCTACCTGTAATGCGGTTAGTCGGTACGTAAAACTCGTTCAAGCATCATGGAGCCCATTTCATCCAATTCAGCTGTGGAGTTCGACAATAGGATAACTACCGATTTTTCGTCCGGTACGAAGCCGATGAAACAGTTTGATCCGCTCGTTGCTCCAGTATGGTAATAGGCAATCACCCCGTCTATCATGGTCATATGCCACCCCAGGCCGATATCGCTGTTAGGGGGGACAAAGAATGTAAATTGCTTGGTGAGGTGCATCGACTTTTGAACATCGGTTTCTGGATAGGTGAGTTGCGCGATACTATATCGGAGTAAGTCGTTTAACGTTGAGGAAAGTGATCCCGCCCCAGCTAATGCTTGAAATTTCCAAAAGGGGACTGCCTGCCCATCCTGATCGTACGGCGGTGCAAGATTATCTTCCGATTCGAGAAGTTGATCGGTCGTATTGGTCATTTCCAATGGAGTTAAAATATGCTCGCTAATAAGCTGCATATACGGTTTATTTTCCAATATAGAAAGAAGCTCGCCCAGTAAGCCAAAGCCTAAATTGCTATACTCATAGGTAGTCCCCGGTTCATTCTCGGGTTCAAATTGGACGAGATAAGTAAACAAATCCTCTCGTGTATAATGTGCATAGGGGTTGTCTTTCTGAAAATCTGCTCCGGTATTCCAATTGCTTGCTAATCTGGGAAGCCCCGAGGTGTGATTGGCTAACATTTGAAAGGTTATGGCTTTAATATTAGGGTTCTGCGCGAGCGAGTCAGGAAGATACGTAGCGATACTTTCGTCTAAACGTAGTCTCCCTTTGTTAACTAAATCAGCGAGCAAGGTGGCGGTAAATGTTTTTGTAATTGATCCGATTTCATAGCTTGTATTGGCATCCGGTAGCTGATTGTTCCCCGGTTGCGTTTCGCCATAAAAAAACGTGTTTATTTTGTTTTGATGAATAATGGCGACGGATAAGGAGTGTACCCTCTCGTTTCTCGCGTAATGACGCGCAACAGAATCCACGTAGAGATCAAGTTCGCTTTTGGTGTCCACGTTCGATATGACCGAGTCTTTCATGGCAGGTTCATGCTCTACTGGAAGCTCATCCTGTTCTGTGCTTTGATGCGGCTGAATAAGAAATAAGCCATAACGGAAATTCGTGTCAACACCAAGTTGAAGGTCTAATGTGGTGGTCTCGAAATCTAGCGTATAAGTGGCTATGCCCTCTGTGAACCCTGTTCGGTCGGCGGACTGTATTTTACCGAGCGAGTAAAGTTGATCGAGTATATTCGATAGTTTTGTTTGGCTTATTTGTTCTTTGAATTTTTCATTCGCCAATTGATAAATAGAATCGGTCTGTTGGGTGTTGAAGAAATACTCAATTCGATTGAATACTGCACGATTCTGTCTTTCTGCTTCAGTTTGAGCGCATACCAACTGGATACTGCTAAATAAAAAAGCGAAGAATAAGGTGACTCCAGGTAATCTCATGCCCAAAAATACAAAACAAATTAAAAAGTAAGGTGCTGCGCTCCGTAGTATCTATTTTTGCGAAAACCTTACATGCCAATTACCTTTTTTAATCGGCTGTATCCTGATTTGCTGATGTTTACTTTTTCGCCATGATGTAACGTAGCGATGTAACTGTCTTTTTCCATCGGCTCAATTTTTTCCAATTGGTCAACTTTAACGATAAAAGACCGATGGACACGCACAAAGTGTTTTGGATCAAGCTGTCTCTCAAAGGATGCCATCGTTTTGTTTTTAAGGAACATACCATCGCTAGTGTGGATTTTTACGTAATCATCGTAGGCCTCTAAATAGTTAATTTGCTGGACTGGAATGATTTTAATCTGATTCCCCGTCTTGACAACAACGCGTTCCAGAGATTCGGGTTCTATTGCTTCTGCCATACCGGCATTGTCTGCTTGTGATGGACGGTTTTGTTGAAAAGAACTTCTGAATTTATCTATAGCTTTTTTAAACCGATCAGGCCTGATCGGTTTGAGCAAGTAATCGATTGCATTCTTCTCAAATGCCTTCAACGCGTATTCGTCAAACGCGGTGGTGAAAATAACGTGCGGGTAACTATCTAATAGCTCTAGCATTTCAAACCCGGTTAGCTTTGGCATTTGCACATCAAGGAAAATCAGATCGGGTTGATGTTCATGAATAGCTTTGACTCCCTCAAAGCCATCGTTACATTCCGCAACAACTTGAAATTCTGGAAATTCGTTCAGGTATTCGTGAACCATGCTCCGCGCTAATGGCTCGTCGTCAATTAGGATGGTTTTGATCATAACTGTGGTATGCTAAGAGTAGAAATAAACGTGTCGCCCTCAATTCTTGTTTCCAAAAGATCCGTTCGGCTAAATAGCAGGTACATCCGTCGTTGTATGCTGGTTAGTCCGAATCCGGTGCCTTTGGTTTCGGTTGGATGTTCCGAGTCAAAAGGATTGCGTATCGTGACTTCTAATGTGTTGTTTTCTAATTTTAAAGTTATTGTAATTTTGACTTCGTCGGTCACATTATATAGACCGAATTTAATCGCGTTTTCTACCAAGGGTTGTAAAATCATAACGGGAATATGGGCGGCAAGGGCTTCATCCGCTAGGATAAACTCGGTGTGTAAACGATGGCCGAATCTAACTTTTTCAATATCCAAATATAAGCTTAAATGATTAATTTCTTCTTCTACAGAGGTGAACTGTTTTTCATCTTTTCGCATCGTGCCTCTTAGGAAATCAGATAATTGAAAAACCATGTTTCTAGCCTCTTGCGGCTTGCTTCCAATCAAAGCAATGATCGAGTTTAAACTGTTAAAAAGAAAATGGGGTTGAAGTTGTTGGCGTAAATTATAGAGTTCAGCATCTCGAACCATTCGTTCGCTTTCCTCCTTACGCCGTTTGTTCGACAAGAGTTCTTCCTGGATGTTCCAAAAGACGTTGATGATCATGACACAGGTGATGATAAGAAAGTTGATCACAAATCGGAATGGGAGACTGAAATTAAGATATACTAAATCTTGATCCGGTGAGAAGCGAATAATTAAGAATCGGGTGATAACGACACTGATTAGCGAGAAAATAGCTGCTAAGGAAAAAAGTTTCCAATAATTTCTATTGTTTGGGAGGTAAAATTGTAACGTGCTATAAATAAGATATGAGATGCCGGTCATGGTCAGCGCACCAATAGATGCGTCATATATAGAAACTGTTTTGTCTAGGTTTGACCATCTTAGCAAGCCGTAAATAATGATAAAGTACAGCACGCAAATAATCCATGAGGAGGCATGGATGACATATCTTTTGTTTTGTTCACTAATTGGATTGGGCATGCAACTCGGTTAACTGTTCTTTATGGTCAAGCCACCGAAAATAGACGTTCCGGTGATGTATATTTTTTTATGGTCATCGGTCACTATACTGATAATAGGGCGGCGGTCGTCGACCTCCCCAAATATACTAGATACATTCGGATAGATTTTCCAGTTGGTAGGGACGATGATTTTAGTGCTTCCAAAAAGTTGAAAGGTGTCGATCACAACGGGTTGTTTGAGGTCAGCTTGTAGAAAGTTCAATGATGTGCTCCCAAATATCGAGGTGATGTTTCCACCAAGAAAATTTTTACTCAAAATGTTTTTTTTAGTGTCGCTAAAGAAATTGTCGATTTTGAGGTAATCGTCGAAATCAGCCCCAAAGGATTTGTTATACGAGTTTTGCTCCGCACTATCCGACGGAGCAATAGGTGAATCTTTTAGGTCTTCAGGTGTAGATGATCCTCCTGATGGATGAGGTTCCACACGCCGGTCCCAGTCAAAATCGTTATCGTCATCTGACGGTGGAGGCGGTTGAACTGGACTCGATTTATTCCGATTAATTAAATAGAAACCTAATCCGATTGCCGCAGCAGGAAGAATGAGCCTTCCAAGTTCAAGTCCAATGATGTCTTTTAATAAAAATATTCCGCCGACGGTGATCAGCACCATTGCCGACTTCTTTTTAAATTTGGAATTGACACCGATGACTAGGCCAATGACGATCAAAATCATTTCCCATCCAAATAACCAACCGGGGATGAGTACGCCCATATCCAGGTTCTTGAGTAGTATGGCAAGACCTAAAAATAGGATGATAAAGCCGACAACCGTCGATGATCGATTGTTTTCTGGTGGTCGTTTCCCAGGAGTGTGATGTGTCTGATTATTCATAGTCATGTGTCTTTCGAAATGCGTTTGATTCAAAAGTATAACGAATATAACGATCACGCCACGAGAAATAGGTTTTCGTTCGTTTTTTTTCGGTGAATGACCGAAAACATTCGGTGAAACACATGCCAGTCCTAAAGTGGCATCTAGAGCTCATGCCGTTAGCCTAACGTACCGCTGAACCCGACTGGAAAGGATCGCACGCTTTTGAACCTTGGTATGAGTAGTTTACTATACTAATTTTAAATTAAATTTGGATGTTTAAATTTAATTATTATATATTTATGACTGAAAATAAGGGTTAAACTTAAATTTTATATTAATCTAATGGGAGATTTTGACAACAGAGAGCGTGAAGAGGTATTTTCTAAAAAGGTGAGAGCGGGAAAGCGTACTTATTTTTTTGATGTGAAAGCGACCCGCGCGAACGACTATTATGTGACAATTACCGAAAGTAAGAAGCGTTTTGAGGATGGACAGTTTATTAAACACAAAATCTTCCTATATAAAGAAGATTTTGAGAAGTTCTCTGAAGGCCTACAAGGTGTTGTGGAGTATATCAAAGCTAATCAGGAAGTGATTGAAAAGCGCTACGAACCTAATCCGGAAGAAAACAATTTCGAGAGTAACGGAGAATTGATTCAGAAAGACGATTATTCATTTTAGTATAATCAGGTAATAGCGTCATGCGAAAAGCGCGAATGCCTGCGCATAGTAATTGAAATAGAATATTGTAGAAGCCACTTGAGAGTGGCTTTTTTTATGCGTCATCTATTAAAGCTTCGCTTGCTGTGCAGCAGAATTTTAAATATGTTACGCAAATGTTAATTACTTTGTGCTACTTTTTCCTATTTTCGAGCTCTTTCCACGACGAGGTGTGAGGAAGTAAAACAGTTTATTAAAATTACGATATGAAAAAAGTGTTTTCACTGGCGTGTGTCGGATTGCTAATGGTCACGTCATCGACTCTAATAGGGCAAACCAAGCGGCTAACTTTCGATCAAGCTTGGGGGGCGAGTCCATCCTTGACAACGAAAATTGGGGTGTTCGAAGGATGGGCTGATCATGAACACTATATTAAGCGGATTGACGGTCGTCTAACTAAAGTCAACGTCAGATCAGCAAAAGAAGAGCCGTTCAGTTATCCAACGAATCGCGCAACGGAAGTGTTTGTGAAAGATAACGATGTTTTTATTCAATATCCGGAAAGTCAACCAAAACAGTTGACGCAGAGTCCAGAGGAGCTAGAGCAAAATCCTACACTTTCCCCGGATGGAAACTATGTGGCGTTTACGCGGAAAGGCGATCTATATGCTGTAGAGGTGTCCACTGGAGAGGAAATTCGCTATACGGATGACGGTACCGACGTTATTTATAACGGTTGGTCCTCTTGGGTTTACTATGAAGAGATTCTAGGACGCTCGACAAACTATAAAGCGTTCTGGTGGTCTCCAGATAGTAAGCGAATCGCTTTTATGAGATTCGACGATACGCAGGTGCCTATGTTCCCGATCTACGCTTCGCCTGGTCAACACGGATACCTAGAACAGACAAGATATCCGAAAGCAGGAGACCCGAATCCAGAAGTTCGGGTGGGATTTGTGGAAGTCACAGGGTCACCCGTAGTGTGGGCCGACTTTAACGAGAAGGATGACCAATATTTTGGACAGCCTTATTGGAGTTTTGATAGCGAATCAATCATGGTGCAATGGATGAATCGCGATCAGACGAATTTAAAGTTTTATGCGGTTAACCCGGTATCGGGTGTGAAATCAGAAATTTATAATGAATCTCAAGATACGTGGATTAACTTGGATCATGCCGAGCGCATTACGTACCTCGAAGACAATAAACATTATATTCTCAAATCGGATAAAACAGGCTGGGCGCACTATTACCTTTATTCTTTGGATGGCCAGCTGATCAATCCTATTACAACAGGAGAGTGGCAAGTGACCTCCATCAACCATATTGATGAGAAGAATAAGGTGCTGTATTTTTCGGCTCGTAAAGAAAGCTCAGTGAATATTGATTTTTATCGGGTGGATTTTAATGGGAAGAACATGAAGCGCCTTTCCTTTGGTGATTATTCTCATCAAGTAAAGGTTTCCCCGGATGGTAACTATTTTATCACTACTTATTCCAATATACACACCCCAGTACGCACAACATTACTCAATAATAAGGGTAAGGTTATTCGCGAACTAGCAGATAGCAAGTCGCCTGATTTTGACACCTACAAAGTGGCTCGCAGAGCGTATTTTACACTACCATCAGACGATGGTAAGTTTCAATTGCCGGTGATCATCACCTATCCGACTGATTTTGACGAATCGAAGGAATACCCGGTCATCATGAGCATTTACGGTGGGCCGGATGCTGGATCAGTCAGAAATACGTGGAAAGGGGTGACCGGAGAATATTGGGCGCAAGAGGGGATTATACAGATTGAATGCGATCATCGAGCATCCGGCCATTACGGTAAGCAAGGTGTAGCGTGGATGCATAGAAATCTGGGTAATTGGGAGCTTGTTGATTATATTACCGTGGCCAAATGGCTTAAAGCGAAGCCTTGGGTAGATAGCGAGAAGTTGTTGATCACAGGTCACAGTTATGGTGGATACATGACTTGCTTAGCGTTAACTAAAGGTGCAGAGTATTTCGATTTCGGTATTGCTGGCGCACCGGTTACCAGTTGGGAATTGTATGATACCCATTATACGGAGAGGTGGATGGATACTCCACAAGATAATCCTGAAGGATATAAAAACGGATCAATTCTCCCATATGTGGATCAGTATAAAGGTAGATTACGTATCATGCATGGTGATCTCGATGATAACGTGCATATGCAAAATACCATGCAGTTAGTCGATGCACTGACAGATCGAGACGTGCCGTTTGAGCTGATGATCTATCCAGGAAGCCGTCATGGATTTGATCGGTCAAAATCGGCATATGATTTTAAAGAGCGAGCGCGTTTTTATTACGAATACCTGCTGGAACGACCGCTTCCAGATGTGCTAAAATAGATAACGAAAGAAATAGGCTGAGGATTCCCATCCTTGGCCTTTTTCTTGTTTTAATTGTTTGGACCACGATGGATTCTTAGGAAAAAATTATCATCTTTGCACTATTGATTTGACATGCTAGATTTTTTAAAGGATATCACTTTCAGAGCTAATGATGTTGTATTAAGGGCAATAGATATTCTGATGCGAAATTATATTTCGATCGCAGGATTGTGTTTTTTATTGTTTATAACCTCTAACCTATCTTCGTTTCTAGCCATCTACTTAGACGCAACGAACTATTTTGTGAAAGTGGTGTTGTTGCTCGCTTTCGTCGGACTATATTTTGGCCTTCAGTTGGTCTTACTTAAAAAGGCGATCTTCTTGGCAAAGGGACAGCGTGGAGACAGTGTAAAGCAGTATATACCGAGTCTTTCTCAGTTTTTGTATTACATTCTTGGTTTGCTTTTTTACAGCCTGATCGCGTTCAGTATTTATTTGATCATGTATGTGCTGTTATTTCCCCTGCTTTTTCTTGGGGTAGAAATACGTACCGTACAGACGGAGATTCATCCCTTTTTAACGGGTGTAGTGATGCTCTTTGTTCTCATCAGGACGACTTTTTTTCCGTTTTTTATCCTTGAGGATGGATTCAATACGTTTAAATCATATCGCTTTAGTTTAGCGATGACCAAGGGAAATGTATTTCGTCTCTTGGCTATTATATTTATTGTGGCGTTGACCCACCTGGTACAAGTAGGTACCGAGTATTTAGGATATACATTGGTTACTCGAGTTTTGAGCCTCATCAATTCGTTCGTAATCATTCCTGTGGTTAGTCTAGTGATGTCGATTGTGTATATCGACATGATGAAAGCGTACAAAGGGGGAGCGGATCCTTCGGTAATTAAGAGTATTATTTAAAGAGCAATCAATTTTGACGCATAAAAGAATAGCGATTTTAGGATCTACTGGTAGTATTGGTACGCAGTCGTTAGAAGTCATTTCACAATTTCCAGAATCGTTTTCAGTTACGATACTTACCGCGGGCAAAAACGCGGATCTTTTGATTCGACAAGCACATCAATTCAAACCGAAAATTGTTGTGTTGTCTGATCAACAAGCCTATCAAACGGCTAAGGAGGCGTTGATGGCCACCGATATAGAAGTGCGGTTCGGTGAGGATGCGCTAGAAGAGGTGATGGGGGTGGATTGTTTCGACTTGGTCATTACAGCTTTAGTCGGATCTGTTGGGCTTCGACCGACGGTAGCAGCCATTGAAGCAGGAAAAGATGTCGCACTAGCCAACAAGGAAACGTTAGTGGTGGCGGGAGACCTCATTACCGCTTTAGTGGAAAAGCATGGCGTTAAACTTCTGCCAGTAGATTCGGAACATTCAGCGATCTTCCAATGTTTAGTGGGAGAAAGGAATGCTTCGGTTGAAAAAGTTATTTTAACAGCTTCTGGTGGCCCCTTCCGGGGGTGGGAACGAGCAGACTTGGTGAATGTGACCAAGAAGCAAGCACTACGCCACCCCAATTGGACGATGGGAGCAAAAATCACGATTGATTCAGCCTCGATGATGAACAAGGGACTAGAGGTGATTGAAGCGCGGTGGTTATTTGGTATTTCCCCTGAGCAAATTGATGTTATCGTGCATCCACAATCCATCGTGCATTCATTGGTTCAATTTTGCGACGGTTCGTTAAAGGCACAGTTAGGCATACCCGATATGAAGCTGCCTATTTTGTACGCGTTGGGCTACCCGGAACGTATGAACAGCTCATTTGAACGGTTTGATTTTCTAAATTATCCGCAGTTAACTTTTGAGCGCGTGGATTTGGAGGTCTTTAAGAACCTGAAACTTGCATTTCAGGCGCTTAATGCGGCAGGAAACAGTGCCTGTGTCTTGAACGCTGCAAATGAAGTGGCTGTGGATGCTTTTTTAAGTGACCGAATTGGTTTTCTACGGATGAGTGAAGTGATTGAAGAGACATTGTGTCAGGTTTCGTATCGCAGCGCCTGCAGTTTGGATGATTATATCCAGGACGATAGGCAAAGTAGATCTGTGGCATGGTCTTTAATAAACAAAAGTTAATTAGATTAGTAAAAAGAAATAAGCGATAGATGGGAGTAATAATTATGATTGGGCAGGTGCTTTTAGGCCTGTCTTTATTGATCATTTTACATGAGTTAGGCCATTTTTTAGCCGCTCGGGCTTTCGGCATTAAGGTCGAGAAATTTTATTTGTTTTTCGATGCTTGGGGAGTCAAACTTTTAAAGTTTAATTTTAAAGGTTGTGAGTATGGGATCGGTTGGTTGCCTCTTGGCGGATATGTGAAAATTGCGGGTATGATCGATGAGTCGATGGATACCGAGCAAATGCAAGCTGAACCACAACCCTGGGAATTCCGCTCGAAGCCAGCTTGGCAACGACTGATAGTCATGTTGGGAGGGATTATTGTTAATGTAATTGTCGGCATTGTCGTGTTTTGGATGTTGACCTACGGACTCGGCACCACTGATTTGGACAATCGTCAGCTTTACGGCGTCTCTCCGGGTGTAATAGGGCAAAAGATCGGCATTCAGGAAGGCGATCAGATAGTTGCGGTAAATGGTGAAAAAGCCGATTTGTTTTATCAAGATTTGCTAAGTTCTGAAGTCTTAATGGGTGGTGCGGTTTTAGAGGTTGAGCGCAACGGGAAGTCAGTTGAATTGACCGTACCGACGGATATTTTAAATGAGGTCTCCGAACATAAGAAGAATGAGTTGGTACAACCGATTTTTAAAATGCTTCCGGTGCAAGAAATCGAGCCTGGAAGCCGGGCGGAGCTTATTGGATTAACGGTGGGGGATAGTATTGTCGCGGTGAATGGAGTGTCCGTGGAACGATTGGATGTGTTCAAGGAACAAATTGCTGCGAATAGAAATAAAGAAATCAGTCTTGATGTAGTACGTCAGGGACAGACCTTGAATCTTTTAGCTCCAGCAGATAGTTCAGATATTCTAGGGTTTACTAATTTTCCATTGGTACAGCATTCGTATGGCTTATTTGAGGCTTTGCCATTGGGAGCCGCTAAAGCCTTCTCCATTATTACCGATAACATCAAAGGTTTCGGTAAAATTTTTAAAGGTGAGGTTCGAGCCGATAAAGCATTATCCGGTCCTGTGGGTATAGCTACCATGTTTGGAACGGAAGTCGATTGGATACGATTCTGGAGCTTAGTGGGCATGCTATCTATGGCGCTTGCGTTTATGAATATTTTGCCCATACCGGCATTAGATGGTGGGCATGTGATCTTTTTATTGGTTGAGATGATCCAGGGGAAACCATTGAGTGATCAGTTTTTAGAAAAGGCGCAAGTGGTCGGTTTTTTTATTATCCTAGCGCTGATGATATTTGTCTTCGGTAATGATATTTTTAAATTAACCCAATAGCAGCATTCACGAGGAATTTGCAAACTGGAATGGCTATCTGTTGAGAAATACAGATGGCCATTCGTGTTAAAAAAATATGGGGTTGCAAATCTGAGAATATTTCGTACCTTTGTCTCCCGATAAAAACAAAAAAGATTCAACCAGATGAAATATCAATACGTAATTAGTAAAATAAGTCAATAGCGTTTGATATGTTAGCCCGTTCGGGCTTTTTTTATGCCCTAAAACTCGTTTGGGTGAAGTGAGCAAGATATTTAAATTAAATCTCAAATAGAATGACCAACTACAGCAAATTACCAGCAATCTTAGTTCTACAAGATGGTACGGTTTTTCATGGGAAAGCCGCAGGGAAGATCGGTACGACCACCGGAGAAATTTGTTTCAACACGGGGACTACCGGGTATCAGGAGATTTTTACCGACCCGTCTTATTTCGGACAGATTATGGTAACAACGAACGCCCACATTGGTAATTACGGAATCGATGGAGATGATGAAGAATCTAACCGTATACAAATCTCCGGCTTGGTTTGTAAAAACTTCAATATCGATTACAGTAGGAAAATTGCTGACCGGTCGATTCAGAATTACTTTGAATCAGGTAATTTAGTGGGAATTTCGGATATTGATACACGTTCGCTTGTGCGTCATATCAGAGACAAGGGGGCAATGAATGCGATCATCTCTTCAGAAGATTTGAATGTTGAATCGCTTATGGAACAGTTACAGCACGTGCCTTCAATGGCAGGACTTGAGCTTTCCAGTCAGGTTTCCACGAAAGAAGCGTATTTCTATGGCGACGAATCCGCGCCGACACGGGTTGCGGTTCTGGATTTAGGGATAAAGACAAATATTTTGCGAAATTTTGACGATCGTCAGGTTTACGCTAAGGTATTCCCGGCTAAGACATCGTTTGAGGAGATGGAACGTTGGAATGCTGATGGATATTTTGTGTCGAACGGTCCCGGAGATCCCGCGGCTATGGATTACGCTATTGAGACCATAAAGCAAATTGTTGCTGCAGATAAGCCGCTTTTTGGTATCTGCTTAGGTCATCAGCTTTTGGCCCTAGCTCACGGTATCCGCACGGAGAAAATGCACAATGGACATCGCGGGATTAACCATCCGGTAAAAAATATCATTGAAGACCGCTGTGAGATTACGTCTCAAAATCATGGTTTCGGTATTGTTCGAGAGGACGTGGAACGCTCAAGTCTGGTAGAGGCTACTCACGTCAACTTGAATGATGACTCTATTGAGGGAATACGTGTCAAAGGAAAGCGCGCGTTTTCGGTACAATACCATCCTGAATCTTCTCCAGGCCCGCACGATTCTCGCTATCTTTTTGATGATTTTATTGCGATGATTAAATCATAATGTGTCAATCCATTAAGTTGACCGATAGTGAACGGTATTTATTCTAACAACATAAGTGAGTTAATAGTGATTTAACGTTAAAAACTATCAATTGGCCGAAAATTTTGATATTTTTGATTAGTTACAATTTTTATTAAATTAGTGTCATTAATACACTAAGTGAGATTTACTTTTAAACCCTATAAAAAATGAGTTTGATTATTGATGTACATGCGCGGCAGATCTTGGATTCGCGCGGAAATCCTACGGTTGAGGTTGATGTAACAACCCAAAATGGTTTTGTAGGTAGAGCAGCTGTTCCGTCTGGAGCATCTACTGGAGCACATGAGGCTGTGGAATTACGCGATGGTGATAAGAAGAGATATCTAGGGAAAGGTGTTTTAAAAGCTGTTGATAATGTAAACAAGGTTATCGCAAAGGCATTAGAAGGGGTTGATGTTTTCGAGCAGAATGCAATTGATAAATTAATGATTGAGCTGGATGGCTCAGAAAATAAAGGGAAATTAGGTGCGAACGCGATCTTAGGTGTTTCACTTGCAGTAGCAAAAGCAGCAGCGCAGGAAAGCCGTCAGCCGTTGTATCGTTATATTGGTGGGGTAAATGCCAACACGTTACCTTTACCTATGATGAATATCATTAATGGTGGATCACATTCGGATGCACCGATCGCGTTTCAAGAATTTATGATCATGCCAGTCGGTGCCGCTTCTTTTTCTGAAGCATTGCGTTGGGGGGCAGAGATTTTTCACCAACTGAAAAAGATTCTTCACGATCGTGGCCTATCTACTGCAGTAGGTGACGAAGGTGGTTTTGCACCTACTTTTGAAGGAACAGAAGACGCTATTGAAACCGTATTGGATGCTGTTAAAAAAGCGGGTTATAAGCCAGGTAAAGAAATTTGTTTAGCTTTAGATTGTGCTTCGACTGAGTTTTTTGAAAAGGGTAAATACGACTATTCGAAATTTGAAGGTAAGAGTGGCGCAGTTCGTTCTATCGAAGAACAGGTTGATTATTTGGCCGAGCTGACAGAGAAGTATCCGATTATTTCCATTGAGGACGGGATGGCAGAGGATGATTGGAAAGGTTGGGAATTGTTAACCGAAAAAATTGGTGATCGTGTACAGTTAGTTGGTGATGATCTATTTGTGACCAATACCACTCGATTACAAGATGGAATTGATAAAAGTGTCGCCAATTCAATTTTAGTGAAAGTAAATCAAATTGGTTCTTTGACGGAGACCATTAATGCAGTTCATCTGGCACAAAATAACAGTTATACGTCGGTCATGTCGCACCGTTCAGGTGAGACAGAAGATACCACTATCGCCGATCTTGCTGTAGCCTTAAATTGTGGTCAGATTAAAACAGGATCGATTTCACGTTCTGATCGGATTGCAAAATATAACCAATTGCTACGTATTGAAGAAGAATTGGGAGAGAACGCACGATTTATCGGTGCTGAATTTAAGTATTCGCCTAAGAAATAGTTCGCATTTCTATTGCAACAAAAAAAGGAATCAGCTGATTCCTTTTTTTGTTTACGATTTTTTAATTTAATACGTATATTTAACCAGGTGCAATGATCTCCTTATAATTATGGAACGCTTTATTAATACGATACGGAATCAATATTTAATTGCTGCAGTGGCATTTTTAGTTTGGATGTGCTTTTTCGATCGTTACGATATCGCTACGCAATATGATTTTCAAACCGAGAAAGCCAAACTCGAAGAGGAAAAAAATTATTACACCGCTGAAATCGATCGGATCGAACAGGCAATAAACGATGTGCAGTATAATCCTGCGGAAATACAGCGTATAGCGCGGGAAAAATACAAAATGAAAAAAGAACAAGAAGACGTTTATATTATCTCAGAAGTTTCCGATACTGAATAAGTGTCCACTCGGCGATGTGGAACAATGGACTGACTGCCAATCCGGTTATTCTCTACATCGGCTGTTTTACTAACGATATTTCTTGATATGTATCTGAAATGGCGAAAATACGGTAGCCGTGACGGTGCAATAGTTTAAAGAATCGCTCTCCCTTTGTTTTTCCGTCCTCAAAAAATCGCTCATGGGTTTCTACGAGAATTTGCGTGATAGGAATTCCGGACGTCAGTATGTCTTCTATAATCGCATATTCTGACCCTTCGATATCCATCTTAAGAACGTCAATTTGTTGATGTCCAAGATCCGCAAGAATATCAGAAAAGCTTTTTAGCAACACCTCAACAGCATTGTCATTGTCTACTAAACGATGTTCGTAGACACTGCCCGAGACGTGATCTTTGTTTTTTGGTAAACGAAATATGGCTTTTTCGGTAACAGCGCCAATTCCAAACGGATGGAAAAAAAAGTTTTCGGGTATGGAGGTTTCTCTAACCCATGAAATTGATTTGGGAGTGGGGTCAAATCCGTAAACACGGCAGCCGTGTTTTTCGATAATCGCCCGATCAAATGAGATGTCTTCGCCTATCCCAAAGGAATAGACAATTCCTCCGGTAGGGATTAACGAGGGGTCGGCGTAAAAGCCTCCATATTGATTTCCGTACCAAGCCGTTTCCCGCTTTTGTTCCAAACGAATGAACGCAATCTTTCCTAGACGTGCTTTTAACCAATATTCGAGTCTTTTTAATCGATTGTTTCTTTCCATCAATTTGTAGTATATCACTAAACTTAAAAAAAAGCATCGTTATATCCCAGAAATTGCGTTGATAATATCGTATTGAGTGATGATGTTTATCTGTCCTGCTTCGTCTTCAACCAAGACCGCTTGTACATCTTTATTGATTAAACTCGATATGTTATCGATCGGTGTGTTCAAATCGACGAAGGGAAAAGGTGTGGTGACAATGGATGCGACAGGGGAGGAGCGCAGAGACTGATTTTCCAGTAATGCATGTAGAATATCCGACTCGGTCACTTTCCCAATCACCATGCCCTTTTGGGTGACGGGTATTTGAGAAATATGAAGTGATTTCATGGCTTTAAACGTTTCACTAATGGACTGATCGACATCTGCAGTGATCATTTGCTGTCGCTCACGGCGTTCTAAGATTGACTTAGCAGTCAATTTTTCTTCCTTTAGAAAACCGCGTTCTCTTAACCAATCGTCATTGTACATCTTACCCATATAGCGAGAGCCATGATCGTGAAAAATAACGACTACCACATCACTCGGTTTTAGACGATTTCCTAATTGTAACAAACCAGCAACTGCCGCGCCAGCAGAATTTCCTGCGAATATCCCCTCTTTTCTTGCGAGATCTCGGGTCATCAGCGCTGCGTCTTTGTCGGTCACCTTCTCAAATAAGTCGATTAAGCTGAAGTCTACGTTTTTTGGCAAGAAATCTTCACCTATCCCTTCGGTAATGTAGGGGTAGATTTCGTTTTTGTCAAATATCCCTGTGTCTTTATATTTCTTAAAGACGGAACCATAGCTGTCTATACCCCATATCTGGATGTTGGGATTTTGTTCTTTCAGGTAGCGAGTTGACCCCGATATCGTGCCACCTGTGCCGACGCCAACCACTAAATGGGTGATGCTGCCTTCAGTTTGCGCCCAAATCTCTGGTCCGGTTTGTTCGTAATGAGCTTGAGCGTTGGAGAGATTGTCGTATTGGTTCGGCTTCCATGCATTGGGGATTTCTTTTTCCAAGCGGCTTGAAACGGAGTAATACGAGCGAGGATCATCTGGAGCAACATGAGTGGGGCAAACGATTACCTCCGCGCCAAAGGCCCGCAAGGCATCTATTTTCTCTTTGGACTGCTTATCGGTAGTTGTAAAAACACATCGATAACCACGGATTGCGGCGACAATAGCCAGTCCCATTCCGGTATTTCCTGAGGTCCCTTCGATGATGGTCCCTCCAGGACGTAAATGGCCAGCTGCTTCGGCATCCTGTATCATTTTCAGCGCCATCCGATCCTTGATGGAGTTTCCGGGGTTCGTGGTTTCTATTTTGGCTAAAACAGTTCCTTTTAAGGATTTGGTGACTCGGTTTAACCTAACCAGTGGGGTGTTGCCAATGGTTTCCAAAATGTTGTTGTACCACATGGTGATCCTCCTTTTCTGTTTGTCTATTTTTATTTCTTAAAATTTCAAGTGCTTTACCGTTAAGCCATTATTTATAAGTTGTTTTAAGGCGTCGATGCCGATTTTCACATGGGTCTCCACGTAAGATTTAGTCACCGTTACGTCGGATATTTCTGTTTTCACTCCTTCTGGGATCATCGGCTGGTCAGAGACCAAAAGCAGCGCTCCTGTCGGTATCTTATTTGCAAAACCAACCGAAAAGATGGTTGCTGTTTCCATGTCCACCGCCATCGCGCGAATACTTTTGAGATATTTTTTAAACTGCTTATCATGCTCCCAAACCCGACGGTTCGTTGTATAAACGGTTCCGGTCCAATAGTCCCGTGAATGATCACGGATAGTAGTCGAAATTGCCTTTTGTAACGCAAAAGCAGGAAGGGAAGGTACTTCGGGTGGCAGGTAATCGTTTGACGTCCCTTCCCCCCGGATGGCCGCAATGGGAAGAATTAATTCGCCCACGTTGATTTTCTTTTTCAACACACCGGTTTTGCCTAGAAATAAAACAGCTTTGGGAGAAATAGCGGTAAGCAGATCCATGACAGTGGCAGCTACTGGGCTACCCATTCCAAAATTAATGATGGTGATACCGTCTGCAGTACAGGTCTGCATGGGCTTGTCCGTACCCAAAATCTCAGCACCCTCATGCATTTGAGAAAATAGCTGTACGTAATTGCTGAAGTTGGTCAGTAGTATATATTCGCCAAAGTCTTCCAAACTGCGTCCTGTGTATCTAGGAAGCCAATTGTTAACGATGTCTTCTTTTGTTTTTAGACCAGCTTTAACAGGGGACTCGATCTCCTGGTTCTCTTTATTTGTTTTCATAATAATTTTCTTTTAGGTAACCGGGATTTTGGGGGTAAAAAAACCCTCACATAACTGCGAGGGTCCGAAAGTTAAGCAACTTGTAGCTTTTTAAAATCGGTTTTGGAGAACTTGTTTTTAGCGTACTCCAAAGTGATTTGTAACTCTTTGGTGTCGGACTTGTCCTTACTCGTGGGGGCCTCGAACATCGCATCTAACATAATCGCCTCGCAAATACTCCGTAAACCACGGGCGCCTAATTTGAATTCCCAAGCTTTATCAACGATAAAGTCGTATACCTCGGGATCAAATGTCAATTTAACGCCCTCATATTCGAAGAGCTTTACGTATTGTTTGATCAGTGCGTTTTTTGGCTCTGTCAAGATGTTTAATAACGTATCACGATCAAGCGGATTTAGGTGTGTTAGGACCGGTAGTCGTCCAATCAATTCCGGAATTAGACCGAAATTTTTCAAGTCCTGTGGCGTGATATATTTGTAGAGGTTATTCAAATCAATATCCTGATCCTCATCCTTCATCTTATACCCGACAGTAGTCGTCTTTAAACGATTTGCGATTTTTTTCTGAATGCCGTCGAATGCACCACCACAAATGAATAAGATATTACCTGTATTTACGGATATCATCTTTTGATCCGGATGTTTTCTACCTCCTTGGGGTGGAACATTGACACTGGTGCCTTCCAATATCTTTAGTAGGGCTTGTTGCACACCTTCTCCAGATACATCCCGTGTGATCGATGGATTATCGCTTTTCCTCGCTATTTTGTCGATTTCATCAATATAGATGATACCACGTTCCGCTGCTGTCACGTCGTAATCGGCAGCTTGAAGTAAACGAGTTAAAATACTCTCTACATCTTCCCCCACATATCCCGCTTCAGTAAGTACGGTTGCATCCACAATACAAAAAGGTACATTTAGTATTTTTGCAACGGTTTTAGCAAGTAGTGTCTTTCCTGTTCCGGTCTCTCCGACGATAATCAAATTTGATTTTTCAATTTCGATTTCGTCAGGTTCCACGCGTTGATTTAACCGCTTGTAATGATTATAGACGGCAACGGAAATGACTTTTTTTGCATCATCTTGCCCGATTACATATTGGTCAAGATGTTCTTTGATTTCTTTAGGACGAATTAATTTGAGAGCTGTTTGGATCGATTTATTCTTTCTCTGCTTCAGCTCCTCTGCTAATATCTCTCCGGCTTGCTGCACACATCGATCACAGATGTGCGCGCCATCACCTGCTATAAGCATTTGGGCTTCATTCTTACTGATGCCGCAAAAAGAGCAGTGGATGCCTCTATTATTCGATTTACTCATTGTCTTTATTTTGTTTCCTTTTTCGGTTGTAACACCTCATCTATCATACCAAACTCTTTCGCTTCGGGTGCACGCATCCAATAGTCGCGATCAGATGATTCTTCAACCCATTTATAGGTTTGGCCGGAATGTTCAGCAATAATGTTGTACAATTCTTCCTTAAGCTTGAGGATTTCCCGAAGATTAATTTCCATATCGGCAGCGACTCCTTGTGACCCCCCGGATGGTTGGTGGATCATCACGCGGGAGTGACGTAACGCCGCGCGCTTACCTTTAGCGCCAGCGACTAGCAAAACCGCCCCCATAGATGCAGCCATTCCCGTACAGATCGTGGCTACGTCAGGTGCAATATACTGCATGGTATCGTATATCCCTAAGCCAGCATATACACTTCCCCCTGGCGAATTGATATAGATCTGTATATCGCGTTGTGCGTCCGTGGACTGCAAAAAAAGTAATTGTGCCTGGACGATGTTGGCAACCTGATCGTTAATCGCATCTCCTAAAAAGATAATTCGATCCATCATCAGGCGAGAGAAAACATCCATTTGTGCGACATTCATTTGACGCTCTTCAATAATATAAGGCGTCAAATTTGACGGTAATTTTTGCTGAACGCGTGAGATGTAACCATCCACATGTTGACTACCTATTCTTAGATGTTTAATCGCGTATTTTCTGAATTCGTCTTTGTTGATACTCATTCGTTTCTTTCTGTGTTTAAGCTACTAATATAATATTTATTTTAATATCCAAAATGACTCTCCGAAAAAGATGGCAAAGTCGGCAGAAAATCGAATCCCGCCCGTTGGAAATCTATTCTGCAATAATAATGCTCAATTCCATTACTCACTAAAAGTAACGGAATTTTGTAGATTGTGTTGTAATTCGCGATCTGTGAAAACGTCTTTTCTGTAATTTTGACAGACGGCGCTTTAAACTCTGCCAAAAGTACACTGTCGCCTTGTTGATTAAGAACGACTAAGTCACTACGTTTTTGAAGACTGTTGAGATAGATCCCACTTTCCACCTTCATTAAGCTTCGCGGGTACTTATAGGTTTGCGACAAATGCGAAATCCAATGTTGTCGAACCCATTCTTCTGGGGTCAGATGAAGATGTTTTTTACGTAACTCGTCGAAAATATAATATCGTCCATCTCTGTGTGTAATTCTAGCAGAATAGGGCGGTAGGTTCAACGGAAGCGGTGTAAACATTTACAAAAATACACAAATTCAATAGGATTTACAAAGGCGAGAAATGACACGAATTTTGTATTTTCGTGCAAATGGATATCCAATCAATACTTGCTGATATAAAAAAGAAAAAGCTCGCTCCGGTATACTTCCTGCATGGAGAAGAGTCTTATTATATTGACATCGTTTGCGACGCGATAGAGCACACGGTTTTAGACGATGCGCAGAAGGGCTTTGATCAAACCATCGTTTATGGTAAGGATACTGATTTTTCATCCTTAGTAAGCACGGCAAAAAGGTATCCGATGATGAGCGACTATCAGGTCATTTTGGTGAAAGAAGCTCAAAATATGAGATGGAAAGATGATGCCTTATTGCAACAATACCTTCTTCAGCCCTTGCCCAGTACGGTGCTGGTATTTTCCTATAAATACGGTAAACTAGATAAGCGCCGAAAGGTATTTAACCTGATACAGAAAGCGGGTGTGGTCGTAGAATCCAATAAGCTATACGAAGATAAAGTAGCGGGATGGATTTATGACCAAATGCTTAGTAAAGGGCGTAAGATACACCCTCAGGCGGCGGCGTTGATGGCAGAATATCTGGGTGCTGATCTGTCAAAAATTGCAGGTGAGATCGAGAAGCTCGAACTCAATATAGACAAGCAGCAAGAGATAACTGTTCACGATATAGAAGCGAACATTGGTATAAGCAAAGACTTCAACGTCTTTGAATTGAACTCGGCTTTAGCAAAAAGAGACCGTACCAAAGCTTTGCGAATCGTTCATTATTTTGCGGCAAACCCGAAAAGCAATCCCATTCCCGTAGTTATCGCATCTTTGGGCGGGTATTTTATTAAGGTGTTAAAATATCACTATTTACCGGATAAGAAGGCCTCTGAGGCGGCCAAGGCATTGGGTGTGCACCCGTTCTTTGTTAAGGAATATGAGCTCGCTGCTCGTCATTTCAACCGTCGGAAATTGTTTGACGTTATTCGGCAGATCAAAGACTATGATCTGAAAAGTAAGGGGGTGGACGCAGGACCATTCACTCCATCGGGAGAATTGTTAACGGAACTTGTGTTCAAAATACTACATTAAAAATGCGGAGAGTTATTATTTGTGCAATGGCCTTGGTGATGCTTGCGCAGCAGAGTTATGCACAGTCTTCATATTATACGGTCTTGGAAGCAGCCGGAACGCTGGGTGTGAAAAATCCGGGTTATAAAGGGGCCTTTTCGGGGTATGCTCTTCATTTTATCTTCGGCAAGAATTTCAACGAGAGATTTTTTGCCGGGGTTGGATTAGGAAGCGGTGCACTCAAAGGGGAATACCGAATTGATAATTCAATGGAATCAGCCCACCAGTATGATCGTTATCTGTTTCCGTTGTTTGCCGATTTTCGATTGCCTCTTGTGGAGACGGCGGGCTACGCACGACTTGGCCTTTTGGCAAATCTGGGGTATGCGCCGAAGATTGGCCCAGTATACGATCGAGGTGCCTTGGCGAAAACAGGAGTCTTTTACCTCTACGACTCACCTAAACGAACAAAATTGACGATTTCGGCTAGCTACGGTTGGCAACAGCTTCGAGGGAATTTTTATGGATCGAATTTTAATCACCAGCAGGTAAATCTCTCGATAGGGATGATGCTAAAGTGATTGCGTAAGGAACACGAAGCATAAAAAAGGCTATACCTGAAACCAGGTATAGCCTTGATGATGTTGACTAGATGTATACTCTAGTATCCCGGGTTTTGTTTCAGTGTGCCCTTAGACCGATCGATTACGGTCTGAGGAATGGGCCAAAGCTCGTTCTTTCCTTCCTTAAATACACGGTTTTCTACAAAAAAACGATCTTTCAAAGAGGTAAATGTCACCTCACCAGTAGTGCTGTTTACTGATCCATTTGACAAGGAGCCATAGACCGGTCCGTTCATTACATCTTTTGCGATATTCCATCTTACAATATCGAAAAAGCGTCTTCCTTCACCGGCTAATTCCACACGAATTTCACGTCGAACGAGTTCTCGTAGCTCACTTTGATTGGCATAGGTATTCCGATCGACTTTTGGCATCTTTGCTCGCTCTCTAACTAAATCGATATTTGCATACACCTGGTCGTTGATCCTGTTCAATTCAATATTCGCTTCCGCATTCAGTAGCAGAATTTCTGCATAACGCTGTACGATGACGTTTACACCGACATCCCATACGTTTTCATAACTAGATGGGTTCTGTAAATACTTACGATAGTTGTATGCTGTGCTGGATGCGTTGTCTGGACCTGACGGAAAGTTGCTTGAGCTCGGGTTGAGCGGATCGAAGATGCTTCCGTTGTATCGAGCACCTGGGTAAACTACAGTGGCCTCAAAACGCGGATCTCTGTCGGTGAAGGGCTGATTCTCCTGATATGCTGGATCTTCTTGAATGGTTTTTCCGTTTTTAGTCTCGTAGACGTCTACAAGGCTTTGTGTAGGAACAATGGAGCTCCAACCGCCCATAGAATTCGGCATCATGATGCCCAAACTCGTGTATCCTTGAACTTTAGCCACATGTTGTATTTCGGAGATCACTTCACTATTCGATTCGTTTGCCTCTTCGAATAAGCCAGCGTAGTCGTTGAAGAGTTGGTACACCCCTAAATCGATGATTTCCTGCGTGACTACCGCTACCTCTTCGTGTTTACGTTGGAATGCTAGACTTCTTGCTAAAAGACCTAGTGCCGATCCTTTTGTCATGCGTCCTGTCTCGGTTTGTTTGACAGGTAAAAGATCTGCGGCCTCACGAAGTTCTTTATCGATAAAGGCAAAGACTTCAGCGCGAGGAGTGGCTTCGACTAATGCTTCATCAGTGGTCACCGTTTTGGTAATGAGCGGGACATCTCCAAACAGTATTGCCATATCTAAATAGCGGTAGGCACGAATTGTTCTCACTTCACCTACGAATTTTTCTCTGAGCTCTTCTGATATAGGCGATTGATCGATATTTTCTAAAATCCAATTCGCTCGGCGGATGTGCTCGTAGGAATAACGCGAATCCGCGTTTCCGGCGTTGGTGGGACTAGCGGTTCCGTTCCCTAATGGTTGAAATCCTTCCCAAGAAAAGTCACTATTGGAATTGTCCGAAACACAATCCATGTAGAAGATCTGTGAACCGACTTCCCAGCCGCTGTACAATCCGGTTACAGCATAGGCGGTTTCCTCTTGGGTATTCCAAAAGTTCTCTGAGTTGTTGCGATCTAAAGGTTCCTGATCCAAAGGCTCACAGGAAACGAATCCGAAAAAGCCTGCGAGGATAAATAGTTTATATTTATTTAACATGATAGTTCGATTAAAAATTGACGTTTAAGCCAAAGACATTAGTTTTTACTTGTGGATAATAATTACCTCGGGTACCCGCCGGTGCTTCAGGATCAAACCCTTTTGCAAATCCAGTAAAGGTCAATAAGTTTTGTCCGCTATAATATATTTTTGCGCCTTTCAAACCGATTCTCGATAAAACGGTTTCGGGAAGATTATATCCCAACGTCAAATTTTTCATGCGGAGGTAGCTGCCATTTTGGATCCAAAAATCCGATGGAGTTCCACTCGGACTATTTTGAACCCAAGTCGTGAGTGCTCTGGGCATGGATCCGTTCGGGTTGTGCTCGGGGTGAAATCGGTCTTGGTAGATGTCTGTTGGTTTGTCCGAACCGGATATCATACCAAGCGCCTCGCCCCACAAATAACCCTGGACGTCAGCTGCACCTTGGAAAAACACGTTCAAATCGAAGTTTTTATAAGATAGATTAGCCGTTAAGCCGAAGATATACTTTGGATCTGGTGATCCAATATATACACGATCCTGCCCGTCAATCTTATTATCGCCATTCTGATCTTTGTAGATGATGTCACCGGCTCCAATGTTCTGTCCACCGTTAATGCCAGTTACACCACTGTTTTGGTATTCTTCATCCGAACGATAAATACCTAAGGTCTCATAGCCATAAAACGCACGAATCGGGAGTCCTGCTTGATATACGTAATAATCACTATGGGGTTCGGCAGCTGGTGACTTCCACTCTACCAGTTCGTTTTTAATATAAGAACCATTGGCAGATATCTCATAATTAAAATCACCCACCTGATTGCGGTAATTTACTTGTAATTCAATTCCTCTATTTCTCACTTTCCCAGCATTCTCTGTAGGATCTGACAAACCGAAGGTTCTTGGAGCCGGTAGCGTTAGCAATACCGAATTGGTCTTTCTGTCGAAGTAGTCCATTACTACCGAGATGTTGTTAGAAAAATTCAAATCCATACCGATATTCGAACTCACCGTTTCCTCCCAGATTAATAAGGGATTAGCCGGATCTAGGATTGCTCCACCACTTTGTAGCTCATTGCCCAGAACAGCATTTACTCCTGGACTCAAAACGAAGTGCCCTGGATAATAATTGTCTCCGGTCGGATAGCTAGTTAAAGCAGCGGCTTGTAGTTGTTGGTTACCTAGCTTACCCCAACCTCCACGGATCTTCAGTTCGGTGATGGCGTTACTCAATCCAGAGTTTACGAAAAAATCTTCCTGAGAAAGTCGCCATCCTGCAGAAAAGGATGGGAATGTACTCCACTGGTTTTTACCAATAAATCTCGAGGTACCATCATGGCGCACATTAGCCTCGAATAAATATTTGCCTGCAAATGCATAATTCACTCTTCCAAAGAATGAGCGTAGAATTAGCTTTTTCGCTCCACCTGTGGCCACCTGTCCATTTGGATCACCCAATTCTAACTCTTCCAAATTTTGCGTTAGAAAGCCTTGGCGATATGCGGAGGAATAATCGTGGCGTAGCGTTTCATCCATAAATCCCCCCAATAAATTGAGTTGGTGATTGCCGATCGTTTTATCATAAGTCAATAACGATTGCATGGTGAGGCGCTCGGATTGGTAGTTGAGTACCGTCAAATTATTCACGCCTTGAGTCGGACCAGGCTGTTGTGCCGCTACGTCGTAATAAGTGATCGCTTTCACAAATTTCGATGACATGTTGTCGATCGGTTGGAAACCGACAACCTGTTTGAATTTTAGGCCGTCTAAGATTTCATATTCACCGCTTAAATTCACGCTCGTATGTTTGTATATCATACGATCTGTAGACGCCATATCTAGCCATGCGATTGGGTTCCCATCACCATAATATCCGTATTCACCCGTGCTGTATTTATAAGGAATAAAGGAAGGAATACGATTGGTTTGTCTAAAAATCTGTGCCATATCACCGGTGTATGGATTGACTGGCTCGTTGATTCGTTGGTAATTATAGGCTACTCCCAAATCGATTTTTAAACGAGAGGTCACTTGAGCCCCGATGTTGGTGCGCAGATTATATCGATTGGAATTGGCTACCGGAATGACTCCATTTTGTCCTAAGTAGCCAAGTGATGCCATATAATTAATCTTATCCGTGCCGCCAGACAATTGGACATTGTGGTTTTGTTGAAATCCGTTTTCCGAGTAGAGTAATCCCAACCAGTCGGTATCCGGGTAGGTGTCCAAGTCGGTATGGTTTTGAAAAGCGTCAAGTTCGGTATCCGAAAAGCGGACTGTCTTCCCTTCATTCATAAGCGCTTCATTCAAAATTACAGCGTGGTCATATGAACGCATGTAATTTGGAAGTCGTGTCGGAGCTTGCCAGCCGGCGTATCCAGAGTAATTCAATTGAGGAGCTCCAGATTTTCCTTTTTTTGTGGTGATTAAAATGACACCGTTGGCAGCTTTTGATCCATAAATAGCGGCACTCGGACCGTCTTTTAGGACAGTTGTTGATTCAATGTCATTTGGATTGATATTGTTCATGCTACTCTCCACGCCATCCACAATGACCAGTGGGTCTGCATTGTTGACCGTCCCGAGTCCTCTGATACGGACCGACCCATTGTCTTTTCCGGGTTGTCCTGAATTTTGGATGATGGTGACACCTGCGAATTTTCCTTGCAAGGCGGAAGACACGTTGGTGACCGGACGATCTTCGAGATCTTTGGCATCGATCGACTGCACCGCGCCAGTTAAATTTGCCTTCTTTTGTGTCCCGAAACCAACAACAACAACCTCATCGATCGTTTGATTGTCGGCCTGCAGAGTAATCTGAAGTGATGTGCCGTCCACGATCTGTTCGACACTGGCGTAGCCGATTGCACGGAATTGCAAGGTTTGACCTTCCGTCGCTTGAATGGTAAATTGGCCATTATCATCGGTCGATGTGGCTACCGTAGGATTTTCTTTTACTGATACGGTCACACCGGGAAGGGGACCCTCAGTTGAGGAAACAGTGCCAGAAACTTGTTGCTGCTGGACGAGAAATGCGGGTCCGCTTGCTTCTACTGTTGAAGCTGCATACGTAAATGCTGGGATGGTAAGGCCCATCATCAACGCAGAGGCCAAAGGAATTGCATTCCTTTTAAAAAGACGGGTAGTCGTTTTGTTCATATTGATTCATTAAAGGGTGTTGCATAAATTAGGTACGGAAGATAGAGAAGAGCGGTTAAACAAACGAGTGCGTAGCTCACGAAATCGATTGCGTATTTTTGTGCAAACGTTTGCATAACAACTAATTTGTAACTCATAAAAAAAGCGGCCTGTGTTTTACACAGGCCGCTTCCATTGTGAAAGAGATAAAGCGATTAATGAGCGCTTAAGTTCTTGCGTTTTTCTTCATCAAATCCAGCTTCCAGCTCGGCTAATTTTTTCTTGCCGTAGGCCATCTTCGTGATGACAACAAATAACACCGGAACGATAAATATAGCTAGAATCGTAGCCGCAGTCATACCGCCAAATACGGTCCATCCAATTGTTTGGCGAGAAACCGCACCTGCACCGGTAGAAAGCATTAACGGCACGATACCCAATATAAAGGCTAATGAAGTCATGATAATAGGACGTAGCCGGAGTTTAACGGCATCCAGGGTCGCTTCTATTAGATTCATCCCGATGTCGACGCGTTCTTTCGCGAACTCAACAATTAGAATAGCGTTTTTCGCTGCCAGCCCAATGATTGTCACTAATCCGATTTGTGCATAAATGTTATTGTCCAATGACGGTATAAAGGTAAGCGCTAGTATCGCACCAAACACACCTAATGGTACCGATAAAAGAATGGAGAACGGAACTGACCAACTCTCGTAAAGCGATGCGAGTAATAAAAACACGAATAAAATACAGAGTGCAAAAATCTGTATGGTTTTGTTCCCTGCCTGCTTTTCCTGTAAACTTAATCCAGAGAATTCATAACTAAATCCTGCAGATAAAGTCTGTGCCGCCACTTCCTCTAAGGCGCGAATTGCATCTCCCGATGAATATCCAGGAGCCGCTTCACCGGAGATTTGGATTGCCCGGAAAATATTAAAGTGATTCACAATCGATGGGTTTGTGATCAGTTCGTAGCGAATCAGATTAGATACGGGAACCGAGTTACCCTGCACGTTTTTAACATAAAGTTTATTGAGATCCTCGATGTGCATGCGGTAGCTGGTGTCCGCTTGGGTTACGACCCGGAAGTTTCTACCGTATTTGGTAAAATCGTTTACGTAGCTACTACCCATATAGGAGGAAATGGTGCTGTAAATATTGGAAATAGGTACCCCCATTCTTTTAGCCATCTCCCGATCGACTTCCAGCTTGTAATTCGGAGAATTGCTGTTAAATAAGGTGTATGCCATTCCAATTTCTGGGCGTTGATTTGCTGCCGCTAAGAATTGCCCGGTAACATTTTCGAACTCTTTAATATCGACGGTTTGTAAGTCTTGTAACTCCATTGTGAAACCACCCGAGGTCCCCAAACCGGGTATGGCCGGTGGTGTGGCAGCGATTACTGAGGCTTTAGAATAGCTCCGGTAATTTGCCATAATTGAGCTCGTGATATCCGAAACCTGTCGCTCTCGTTCTCCCCAAGGATGCAAGGCCACGAATAAAGAAGCTCCATTCGGTTTTGCGGCCCGGTTCAATAGGTTCATTCCGTTAATGGACGTGACGTATTTAATTTCAGGGTATGTCTCACGAAGATCGTTAGTCAATTCGGTTAACACTTCTTCGGTTCGCGCGCTGGACGCACCTTCCGGTAAGTTCACTCCCATAAAGAAAATCCCTGCATCCTCATTAGGAATAAATCCAGATTTTTTAGCGGTAAACATCCATCCGGTTCCCACAAAAATACAGATCAGCAAAATCAAGACTAAGGGCGCTGCTTTAATACATTTTTTTACGCCTTTGGAATACCGATAGGTGACCTTATCAAACCACACGTTGAAGAGATAGAAAAAGCGGTTCAATCCTTTCGCATCCTTCGTCGTTGCCGAGGGTCTCAGCATAATTGAACACAAAGCCGGTGTTAGGGATAGGGCAACAAATGCTGATATCATTACTGAAACAGCGATCGTAATGGCGAATTGTTGGTACAATTGTCCCACCATTCCCGGGATAAACCCGACAGGAACGAACACGGCAGCCAGGATTAAGGCAATCGCGATAACCGGGGCGGTGATATCCTTCATAGCGCGTCTGGTTGCCTCTTTGGCATCCATTTTATAATGATCGATATAATGCTGAACCGCCTCTACCACTACAATGGCATCATCCACAACGATCCCAATGGCGAGTACGAAGGCAAGCATTGTTAAGTTATTGATGGAGAAACCAAAAAGCGTGAAGAAGATAAATGTACCGATAATGGAAACGGGAATCGCGAGTAGCGGAATCAACGTAGCGCGCCAACTCTGTAGGAAGAAGAACACGACCAGTGTTACCAATATCATTGCTTCAATAAGGGTGTGAATTACGGAGCTGATCGAGGCGTTCACCACAGACACCGTTTCATATCCGACGACATAGTCAACACCAGAAGGGAAGGCTCCTTTGAGCTCTTCTAGGGTCTCGTAGATACCTTCAGCTGTCTCCACCGCGTTGCCGCCAGGCGTTTGGGAAATCATCATCCCTGAGGCAACATTTCCATTCACTTTGTTGGTGATACCATAATTAAATTGACCCAGTTCGACGCGGGCTACATCTTTCAAAAGTACTACCGAACCGTCCTGATTGGTCTTTATAATAATATCCTCGAATTCATTTACTTCATCTAAATCCGAGTCTAAAATAATGGGATATTCAAAAACTTGTGCGTTTTCTTGTGGCCGGGCACCCACGCTTCCACCAGGCATTCTGGAGTTTTGTTCCGCAATGGCTGCACTCACATCAGATGGAGCCAGTCCTAAGTTTGCAAGCTTGTTCGCGTCGAGCCATACACGCATGGCAAAGGGTTGTCCGAATGCCATTACATCACCTACGCCGTTAACACGTAGTAAAGCATCTTTGAGGTATAGGTTGATGTAGTTCGCTAGAAAGTTCTGATCACGGGATCCGTCAGGAGAGATCAATGAAACCATCATCAATACATCCGTATTTACTTTACGCGTAGTCACACCGAGCCGTCGTACGGCCTCTGGTAGAATCGGCTCGGCGATACTGACCCGATTTTGCACGTCAAGTGTAGCGATATCGATATCGGTTCCCACCTCAAAAGTAACCGTAATACGGGACCCTCCATCAGATGTACTGTTTGAGGTCATGTAAATCATGCCCGGAGTTCCGTTAATTTGGCTTTCGATAGGAGTGGTTACCGTTCTCTCCACCGTTTGTGCATCAGCACCAGTATACGTCGCAGACACGGAAACCGTCGGGGGCGCAATATTAGGATATTGACTGATGGGTAGCGTCGTAATGGAAATAATCCCCACAATGGTGATCAAGATCGACGCCACCATCGCGGTTACCGGTCTTTTTATAAAAACTTCTGAAATCATGCGTTAAATATTTTTTGGAAAAGCATATATACTATTGTTGGCTCATTTGAGCTTTATCGACTACTTCAGCTCCTGGTCTTAATGTAGTGATGCCGTCGACTACTACTTTATCTCCTGATTGTAATCCCTCGGAAACCACGACCATGTCACCTAGTTTCTGACCCAAAGTAACAGGCTTGAGATCTACTATGTTACTGTCGTTCACCGTGTAGATATTAAACGTGCCCAATTGTTCAAAAATGGCGCGGTAAGGAACCACCAAAGCGTCTTCGCTCGATTTACGCGCTACGTTCAAAGTCAGATTCATTCCAGCACGTAAGGTGTTGTTCGGATTGTCAAAATTTGCACGAACTTTTAAACTACCGGTTTGAGGGTTTACAGCCCGATCAATAGTTGAAATCTTCCCCGCAGCTGCATAGATACTCCCGTCGGGCAGCCTTAGGTTTATATCTGTTTGTGATTTTCCGGTTTGCAAATCGCTGAATTCCATGATTTCTTTCTCATTTATTTGGAATTCAACGGAAATAGGGTTTGTAGAGCTAATGGTGTTGAGTAGGGTAGTCCCTGCGGAAACCAATGCTCCGGAACGTACTTGAGAGATACCTATATTTCCAGAAAACGGAGCGATAATTACCGAGCGTTTCAGGTTGGTTTCCGCTGTTGTGAGTGCAGCTTGAGCAGATTGCACTTGTGCCCGCTGATTGTTTACGTCGGTATAGGCGTAATCGAGCGTTTGCTTAGCAATCGCATCTTGATCAGCCAATGTTTGATACCGCTGAAGGTCTTTTTCTGAACGGTCTAAATTGGCTTTGGCGATCTCCAAATTTGCTTTCGCTTGATCGACTGCTGCTGAATACCGCACACGATCAATCTCGTACAGTTTTTGACCTTTAGTGACAAATGCACCGTCGGAAACCGATATGCTGGTGATGTATCCGCTCACTTCCGCGCGGATTTCTGTTTCTTGTAGAGGTACTACGTTAGCGGGATAGGAGCGCACACCGGTTACCGATTCGGCTTGTACTGTTGCCATGGTAACGGGTATAGCCGAGGCTGCTTGCTGAGCGGGACCTGCTTGCTGATTAGTGGATTCGTTATTATTTCCACAGGCGGTCAGTGCCATACCTGATCCTAAAAGTAATATGAAAAATAGGCGGTTCGTCTTCATGTTCCGAGATTTCTTGTCGTTATTGTTGAGATGATTATTCATGGGATGTGTCTACAACTCCTAAAGCTTTTTGGATATCTAGTTTGCTAGACAGTACAGCATATAGTGAGTTTAAATAATTCAATTGGCTGGTTTTTAGATCGGTCTCTGCCGTCATGAGTTCTAAGTAAGTCTTGATTCCTGCTTCGTATTGCAGCTTTATCGTATTGTAAACCTCTTCTGATAAATCTACGTTTTCTTTCGCATTTCTCCAGTCGCTTAGGTTGACTTTATAATTTGCTTTAGCAGCGGAAAGTTCAGCTCCTATTTGATTTTCCAAATTTTCAATGTCCAAAGCTATACGCGATTCCTCTAGCTCTGATTTCCTGATTTCTTGGATACGTTTTGTTCCTTGAAAGATAGGAAACGTCAAGGTTAGACCGATGCTAGATTGTGGGAAATTATTCCGATATAAATCACCGAAGCTATTGTTTCTGTAGTTCAGTCCGTAGTTAGCGAAAGCGCCAAGTTGCGGCAGGAATGTCCATTTGTGGTATTGCGTATTCAACTTCTGTAACTCTCTTAGCGTTTGCAGTTGTTGATATTCTACTCGGTTTTGATAGGCTACTACAGCAGTCGTGTCGAGCAAAACATTAGCTTCCATATTTTGGTTGGCAAAAGACAAAGTAATGCTTTCCCTGGGATTGAGTCCAAGAAGCGTTTTCAAATAATCATATTTGTATTTACGAAACTCCAGCGCAGCTCGCAGTTCAGCTTTCGCATTGTTCAGCGAGATCTGAGCTCGTTTGTAATCGGTTTTGTCGACCAACCCTGTTTCATAGCGAATGTTGGCTTCCGTGTACTGACGCGAAATTCGTTCAATATTTTCCTGTATGATGTTGATTTGTTCTTCGCTGGTCAAAATGTCATAATAAGCCTTGCTGACGTCGACAACGGTATTGATCTTCGTATCCTCGAGATTCAAGTTGTTTTGTTGACGGATATGCTTTGCCGCTTTTGACGCCTGAAATAACCCGGGATTAATAAGGGCTTGGTCAGCCTGAAATGTGAGTGCAGAAGTATTGCGTTGCCCCATGGCAATATCTTGTCCGTTAATGTTAGCCGTAGGCAATTGCATAAAATGCGACAGGCTTCCCGAAGCATTGAGCTGTGGATACCACCCGGAGAGTGCGGACGCAATTTCGCGTTCTCCTATTTCTTGGTCCACCTGGGCTTGCTTCACCTGAATTTGATTTTCGAGCGCGAACTGTATGAGCTCGTCCAAGGATGCATTACTACCTAAGTTGTTTTGAGTTTGTGCGCTTGTGGTGCTTAATGTGGCCAGCGCAGAAACCAAAATGATTAATCCCCTAAATTTGTATTTCATAGACTTATTTTTTAACTCCGTTCCAAATGATATCGACCAAGGTGTTGATTTCCTCATCCGTTGGTCTATTTTTATGATATAAGCACCTTTTTACCAAAGATACAGCAACCCCTAAATAGGTTGAAATTAACAGGGCGCCATTTAAGTCCCTGAGTAGTTTTTCTTCAACGCCTTCCTCCATAAAATGGATGAGCATGTTTCTCTCGGATTTTTGTTTAAATATATGTGCACGTATGCCTTCATAGAAAGGAGAACTGTAAAACTGCTCCATAAATCCGAAGATTTCCATGCGATCTAAATAAAATAACACCAATTCCTTCCATAACAACCGAAAACGGATCTCGTACGCTTGATTGGATTCTATAATGGAAAGAGCTTTGTTTTTTAGTATGTCGCTACAATACCAGTATAATTCAATGATCAGATCTTCCTTTGACGCGAAATAATGATAAATCGAACCCACGGCAACCTTAGCTTCTTTGGCAATTTTACTCATGGGAGAACCGTGAAAGCCATGGTCGTTAATCATCGACAGCGCGGCGGCGAAAATCTGTTCTTTTTTCTCTGTTAATTGAATGTTCATTCGGGTGCAAATATACTAAAATGATCACTCGGATTATGTCACTTGTTCGTTATAAAGACGATAAAAATGAGCTAAGGTTAATATTTTGTTAAAAATGCAAATTGTTCTTGATTTGTGTACTTTTTACACTTATCTTTGTGGTATCATAATTTAGGTTTATAATTGGTTATAAAAGGTTTTCATTCTCCCCGTTTGAAAACCTTTTTTTTATTTCCTGACGACGCTAATCGTTTTATTGACAGTCTGTTAATTGTTTTTCTATCTCTTGCTGAGTAAAATGGGTCTCACTATCTCCAAAATAGGTGGTGATGTATGTTAACACGTAGGCAATGTCAATTGGCGTCAGTTCGGGTACACCGGGCATATTTTCGTTGTAGGTGACTCCCGATACTTCAATCTCCCCGCTCATACCGTATTTTACGATACAGGCCAAATCGCTCCGATGTGCGTTCAAAAAGTTAGCATCGGTTAACGGTGGGTATAAGCGGCCTAATCCTTCACCTTTAGCACCGTGACAATTTTGGCAATGTGTTCTATATAGCTTTTGCCCATTTGTCGCATATTGCATGGTCTCCACACTTAAGTTCCCCGAGCATGAAAATAGAAATTGGATAGCCAAAATAAGGACGGCCAGGATGAGCAAGCAGTAGCCTTTCATGGTTATTGGTATTCTTCAATTAAAACATCAATATCCTCCAGTAATTTGGCAACTTGTTCGTCGTTTGTTCCATCATAAGCACCACGAATCCGTCTGTCCGGATCGATGATAACCAAATATCCTTGATGATCGTATCCTCCTGGAGCATTTGGATCTTCTTTAGTATATACCATATAGTCTTCGGAAATGCCGTAGATATCAGCTTTTGTTCCAGTAACAAATTGCCATCTGTCGTCATTTACCCCCAATTTGTTTGCGTAATCTTTGAGTACCGAAGGGTGATCGTATTTAAAGTCGATACTGTGCGAGAGAAATAATACCTTGTCGTTATCTTGGTATTTTTCATATGCTTTTAGCAGGTTGCGCTGCATCGTTGGACAAATGCTAGGGCAATGCGTAAAGAAAAAATTGGTGACATAAATTTTCCCATCGAAAAATGCCTGAGTCAAGGCGATACTGTCCTGGTTGAGGAACGTGAAATCTGGAATCGTATGGTACACGGTGTCCGTTTGATTGCCATCACCAGTGCTTTCTACAGGCGTGCGTTCGCCGTATATAGGAAGTTTCCGTTGACTGCTGTCGCATGAGGTGATGAGTAAAACGATTAAAATGCAAAAGATGCTGTTGAGCCGTAGTGTTTGATTGTTGTTCATGTTGTTATTTTAGATTTCCAAGGGTTTGGTTAATCTGTTGCTGGACCCGATCAAATTGCTGTTTCATTGTCGATATTTTATCGACCTCGTTTTGCTGATAGGATTCTTCTTGACTGGTGGCATCGTAGTCTCTCATCCAAGTCATCATGTTGTCTGTCGCGGTTTCAATACTGTCTTTGAGATCCAATAGCTCGGATTTTAGTTGTACCGTATCCAGTAACTCGTCTTTTTCCGCATATCCTTGTAGGTGAGTTAATATTGAATCAATTTTTACGGATGTTTTGTCAAACTTAGGGATTTGAGGCATGATTTCATCATGAATTTCAATGGCTTGCTGGGCAAGCTTTTGATCGTTGTTTTGTACGTTAGCGTTTTGGCAGGATCCCAAAGCGAAAACAAGCGCAAGAGGTAGGGCTACTTTTTTCATAAATTGTTGGCTCATTAAGCCCAAATTAAAATTTGGGGGGAATATGGCCAATATTCCTTTTTTATTTACAATATTTTTACGGTTTGTTCGGGTTGGAGATCTGTTTCAAGTTCTCCCGTTCTTTTGATGCCGAGCTTTCCTTTGGGCGTTGGTCTCGTTCTTCGAAATCAAAGTCCAAATCTCGGATGTATATTTCGTTATGTGCTACTGCACACAGTGTACCTTGCGCGTCAAAAATACGTGTGTGAAAGGTGCGTGTAATTTTGCCTTCATACTGGATATGTGTTAGCGCCTCAGTCAATATAGTTTGATCCAGCCTAACTTGAATTCTCAATTGATGTCGAGCGGGTTTGATATAGTCTATCTGCGCGGTCTTTAACCAGGCTACCGTTCGTCTTATACCATTATGTTGAAAATACTGGTCGAGTAAAACGGGATAAAATGGATCAATCGCCGAAAATATGGTCCCGCCGAAAATGGACTTATTGGCATTAATGTTTAATAGGCTTTTGTAGATGGTGATGTCTGCGCCCATAAAATCGGGATGGATGTTTTTGACCCATATCCGCTGAAAGAAGAGTGGGGGGTACAGCCTCATTCCCCATTTCAATATGTTGGCAGACACAATCATATGTGGCAAAATTACAGCTTATCGAATGAATAACTATCCTATGAATGTAAATAATCGATAAATCTAAATAAATATAGACGAGAATTCGTGTCGGTTTTTAATGCAAGAAAAATTTCTTGTTTAGCTTTTGGGACATTTTTTGCACCGTTTTCCCTTTTTATATTTCTTACAACATTTTTTGAAACATAGCTCTTCGGAGGACCAAAAGCATTTCCGCATTTCCTGCGACAAGTTGATGTCGATTGTTTCGAGCTTGTTCATGGGTTACGGGGTCTTTAGGGGTAGCTGTTGTTTTAATTCAAGCGCGATTTGCGCGGTATAATCAGTAATAATGCCCGGATCGTCGATGTTGTTTTTGATGACTAAGTCGCATTGTTCGCGGTGCGGTAATAAATACGATTTAAACGCCGGTAACACATGGTTGACCCATTTGTACATGACGTCATCGTGGCCGTAACCACGCTCGATTAGATCCCTTCTCAACCGTCTCTTGAGGGCGATTGATTCGTCTGCTTCTAGAAAGATCCTGTAATCCAGTAAGTCGTTGATCTCTTGATAGTGAAATATAAATAAGCCCTCCACTACGAGCACGGGCGCTGGTTTGATCTCTAATACTTTGGGCGCGATGCTTGGGTTGTTGAAAGTGTATTCCAGTTGGGTGACAGACTTGCCGTCAAGAAGATCGCGAATATGGTCGAAAAATAGTGATCGATTAATTGCCGTGGGGACATCGAAATTATAAAGTCGATTCTCTTCCTGCGTTTTGGTGTTCGCGGGGATATAATAATCATCTTGAGAAATCAACGTGATTTGATCCGCGGCAAAGTGATCAAGAAAGTTTTTCAAAAAAAATGTCTTCCCGGAGCCACTGCTTCCGGCAATACCTATTAAAAATGGACGGTTGCGTGTACACATGTCACTCGTAATCTAGTTTACGGGAGCGCCGTAGGTAATTTCTATCAGGAATCGTCGATCTAACGCACCGATATAAGATGCTGCAGATTTGGATAAAATAACGATTGCATCTTTGCTTTCTGCAGTTTCCGAAAACTTACCGACCACCTTGGCGAAGGTTACGCTTTTAGTAAGTGGATTGGTAATCTTTAGAATGGTGCCCACTGGTGCGGTTCGATGAAGCGCTAGATTGCTTTTCCCCCGCGCTTCTAAATTATCCATCCAAATACCGATACCTTTTTCTTTTTTTTCTCGGATGCCGTACCGATTGGTTTCGAATTCAATTTCTTCTCGAGTGATGTTATCGGGTAACGGGATATTGATTGCCGAGGGAGCGGTCGACGTAGTCGTAATCGAGACCGGCCCATCGGGGATCTTGAGGACCTGTCCTTCTTTTAAAGCGTCCGAATCCAGCCCGTTTAGTTTTTTAACATCCTCGACGGTACTTCCGAATCGCCGAGCAATAGAAAACAGCGTTTCCTTTGCACCGACTTTATATTCGGTTAAGACCTTACCAGTTACAGTCTCTCGCACCCCGCTGCCTAGCGGTTTGGTGTTGGTTGTTTCTTGCGTGGATGAAATAGCGTCACTCGAGTCTGTTTTTTTAGTTATGTTTTTTTCTGCTGCGGGTATATGCGCGAAATCCCCCACGCGAAGACTCTTCCGGTTATTTGCATCCATGATGTTCTTCACAGGCACTCCATATATTCTACTTAACGAATAATAGGTGTCTTTTGCATGAATCGGGTGGGTGATGTATGTTTTTCCATCGATGACGGTGGTTTCGGTGCTCGGTGTAGTCGTCTGAGCTTGCGTAGTGACAACACACAGAAAAACAAAAAACACCGAAAAGAGAGTAGAAACCCGTCGATAAGGGGTCCATAGTAAATGTTCCTTCATTTCAGATGCAATTATACTAAAAATGCGATAATTTTTCGCTTATTATAAGTCATAAAGAAAATCTGATTTCCCAATTGAAAATAAGGTTGAGGAATCATTTTCTCCATACCCGAGAGTATGACTTGCTGATCCAGTATTTGGTTTAAATCACTTTTCGTTAAAATAAGATCGAACCCATTCTCGGTGACTTGATGATAACACCATAAATAATTGTTTTCTACTTTGCTTAGCCAAAGCGGTCTTTCGAAGGGCGTATTTTCGAAAAACGCAGGGGTGTCTTTATACGGGATTGGGTAATTGACCGTATGGACAGTTGCGGGCGTTTCGCTTTCCGTGAACGGCTCGGATTGACCGGTGTCGAGCGCTATTTTCCACAATTGTCCGCTAGCGATGTTGCGGTGTCGGACAATAATGCAGTGCGCAAACGTGTCGACTAGGATGTGTTCTCTACTGAAATAGGTGTTTTGTCCGTCGCTTATTCGTCGCACTTGAACGCCTTCTTGTATTGGCGTGTGTTCACCGACACATTTTAGGACGATAAAGCCGTTTTGTATCCCATCTAACGTCCATTCTTTTTCCTCCATGATCAGCGGATGCATAAGGGCGGTTCCTTTGAAGTCAATCGCGTAAAATGTGGGTATAGTGGTGTCCGTATCTCTGGTTTCAATAGCGAGTTGATGTTGTTCCGTATCCATTTCTATTTTCCAGATATTCGATTGGAACGCTTTCTGGAAAACTTTATTTATCGTATCTTTAGTCATCCGATAGCAGCGTTATTATTGGGTCATAAACTAAGATCATATGAGCAAAATTACGAAATTCATTTTTGGTGTTGCTACCTTGATAGTGCTGATGGCTCAGCATAGCGCAGGACAATCAATTTATACTGTTTCGGTTAAAGAGGATATTGGTCCGAACGCTTGGCGCACGGTGAAAAATGCGTTAGCGCAAGCAGAGCAGAATCAGGTAGATTATTTTCTTATCGATCTGAATACTTTTGGTGGTGCGTTAAATTTTGCCGACTCCATACGTTCGAGTTTATTGAATGCCAACCGATTTGAAAGTATTGTGTATGTAAACAACAATGCAGCCTCTGCAGGTGCCCTAATTGCCTTGGCCTCAGATCATATTTTTATGCAGACGGGGGCAAGTTTAGGGGCGGCTTCTGTGGTCAATCAAAGCGGGGATATTATGCCAGAGAAATACCAATCCTATATGCGTGGATTGATGCGAGCTACGGCTGAAACGAAAGGGCGGGACCCTCGTGTAGCGGAGGCTTTCGTGGATCCGTCTGTTTCCTTGCCATCGTTAAAAGAGGAAGGGAAGTTGTTGACGCTGACAACCTCGGAGGCAGTCGATATCGGTTTAGCCAAGAAAAGTGTAAAAAGTACGGAAGAAATTTATGCAGCTTTAGACATTGACCAACCGCAAATTATTGCCCACAAAGTGACTTGGGTTGATCAGGTCATACGATTTCTTATCAATCCCTTGGTCAGCGGTTTGCTCATCATGGGGATTATTGGAGGTATTTATTTTGAGCTCCAAACACCTGGTATTGGTTTTGCCTTGGTGGTAGCAGTGCTTTGTGGAGTGCTGTTTTTTGCTCCATTATGGTTACAAGGTCTCGCTGACCACTGGGAAATCGCTATTTTTGTAGTAGGTGTGTTATTGATGACCTTGGAGATATTTGTCATTCCAGGTTTTGGGATTGCTGGGATTTCAGGGATTATTTTAATGCTCTGTGGTTTAGCGTTCTCAATGGTGGCTAATGATTATTTTGATTTTAAACTTACACAACCTGGATTATTGATGAATTCCTTTATTATCGTGATTGGTGCGATGGTGTTGACCATTGTGCTGATGGTTATTTTTGGGCGTAATATTCTCGACTCGAGTGCCTTTAAAAAATTGGTTTTACAAGATGAACAGCGTTCGACGGAAGGATATACCTCATCGGCATCGAAAGCGAGTTTAATTCATAAGAATGGGGTTGCGCGGACCGTGATGCGTCCAAGTGGAAAAATAGAAATCGAGGGGGTCTGGTATGATGCTATTGCACTTGATAGTTATATCGAAGTTGGGGAGGCAATCGTGGTGGAAAAACATGAAAATTATAACCTGTTTGTTCGTAGAGCTCCGCAACAGGATGCCTAGTTCACGCACCGAGTACATAAAAAAAAGATCCAGCCATGCGGCTGGATCTTTTTTCGTTTTGCTGTTCGTCTAAAATTTGGCGCCTAAGGTAAGTACGACGTTGGTGCGGTTGTTTTTCACCTTTGCCGTAGGAATGGGACTGTCCCAGCTCCCCATCGGGTAAGCGTGGTGATTGTAGTTGATGGCTTTGTATTGCTGAGCAGTAAGATCTACGTAAATAGAATTTGTGATGACGTATCCTAGTCCGGCACTAGCAATATAATCCATTTCTTCAGCACCTTTATATGGGGAGCCTAATAAATGCATGCCGGCTCGCGCGGCCAGTCGATCAGTAAATAGGAATTCCCCTCCAACCTTGAAATTAAATGTTCCTCTGTACAGATTTTGAATCGCTAGATTTTGCTGGTTTTCGAAGCTATAATCTGCGCCGCCCGCACTTTCTCGATATTTAATCGACGAGTAGTTTATGTATTCCAAATCAGCGGACAGGAGACCTCTCGAGAAGAATTTTGTTAGCCCGACCGAGGTTTTCCACGGAGAAATGATGGTGTAATCGTAAACTCCTCCGGTAAGCTCGGAATAATAGCTGGGATGGAGTGGTGTATCGCTGTTTTCTGATTGATAATATTGAGCAGATGTTTCTATCCGGCTTTCCTCACGGATTGCGGTCCAGGTTGGAGTTGTAATATTAAGACCGATATTCCAATCCCAACTGGGTTTGTAAATCATACCGATGCCCATGTTGACACCGGAACCTTCATAATAGATGTCGTTAAAGTCATCAAGATCATAGTTGATGTCGGTATATTGATAAGCCGGTTTTCCGGGGTCTAAAAATTCGGAATTGGGATTGTCCTGACCGATTTCTGCTGCAGTTTTTGTCCATCCGCCTTCGTAGAAGGTGTTTTTCGAGTCGTACTTAAATGACGTAAAGCCAAATGTAGCTCCTATATAAAACTTGTTGCTGTAATTGCCTCCAACCGATACGTTAGCACGGTATTTCGCCCCCTTCGTTATCACATCAATCTGCTGCGCTTTGGGATCAGCTTCCAAGACGGTCGGTACGTATCGGCCGTTTCGGTCCACATCGACTAAATACGAGCTCAAAAAGTCGGAGGCGAACGCGTTATCATCTTCCATGAGATCGGAGTAATAATGCATGATCGAGTTGTCCGCATTGATCCCCGAATAGTTGAGGTGATCTGCAAAGTTATTTTGCCTGTCCACACTAAATCCGAAATTGAAATTTTGCCAGCCGTAGTCGGGAGCATTAAACGTAGGATAATGTATGACCACACCTACGTTTTCCAAACCTAAAGTCCCTTGCTGTTGAGTGGTGGAATTTCCGAAAAAATTTGATCGGTTTGAATTGTTCAAATAGTTCACGCTGATGGAAAAATCGGATTGACCGTAAAATCCCAGTCCAGCTGGATTACCAGATATGGAGCTGATGTCGCCACCTAGTGCTGTTCCAACACCACCCATAGCCTTAAAACGTGCTGTCCCTGAATTCAGGTCTCGTGAGACAGAAAGGGCATTGTCGATTAAGGATTGCGCATTTGCGGTGTGAAAGCTCGAGAACCCAGCAATAAAGAGGGTGAAGAGTAAGGTTCGCTTCATGTAATTTTTATGTTTATCTGCTGTCAAATATCCCCTGTAAATATACGACAATATGTCCAGCACGGAAAAAATGCCTAATGTTTTAACATTAGGCATTTTCTATACTTGAGCCGATAATGCTTCGGCTATGGGCTTGTTTTAACGTCTGCCGCTGCTTCTTCCCGAGGAAGCCCCGCCACCTCCAGAACTACGGCTACCCGAGCTGCCTCGGCTAATCCCGCTGCTGCTGCTAGGGGTCCCTCTGTTTATTCTGCCACTAGAACGTGCGGGAGGCGTATTCCTTGAGGGAGTGCGCTGTTGTATTGTTCCCCGTGAGCGGCTGGCAGGTGTCTGACGGGTAGGCGCCGAACGATTAACCCGTGGACTAGTCCGTGAGGTCGGCGTACGGTTTACCGTTCCTTGATTTCTATTTCGGGGCGTGCGTGTCACGGTCCCTCTATTCGGTTGTGTACGTGATGTCGGAGTCCTGTTAACAGTGCCAGGGGTGCGCCGATCCGCAGTTCTTGAGCTGGGTGTGCGATTCACTGTTCCCCGGTCGTTTGTTGTGCGTCTAACCGTTCCATCACTCCGAGAGGTCGCTGTGCGTCTGCTCGCTGTACGCCCTGTGTGTATACGTCCACTGGCGTCTCGCGTGATGGCGGTACGTCCGCTATTTCTATTATAAGGCGTTCTATAGGAAGGTTGACGGTCTGCGTAATAGCGACTACCGCCACTGTAATAATGATTCCCGCCATAGTAGTAAGGATGTCCCCAATAGCTATAGTAGGAGCTCGGCCCCCAATAGTTATACCCGTACCAAGGCGATCCCCAACCGCGTCCATACCAAGGTGAACCCCAGCCATAGCCGTACCAAGGTGAACCCCAATTGAACCCGAGAGACCAGCCCCATCCCGAATTCCAACCGAGACCAAAGCCACTATATCCGTACCACGGATCAAACCAAGGGTCGTAATACGCCATTCCTGGAGACGAGTAGTAGAATCGATTGATCCGGTTGGCGTATTCTAAGTCCTGATAGCCGCCATCTTCTACGTATTCCTCGTCAGTGTACTCATCCGCATAATAATCAGATTGAGCAACTTGACTATCTCCCGCTTCTTCATCGGTATAGTAATAATCGGGACTTTGATATACTGTTCGTGTGTCCTGATTATTATAAACATCATCGCGGTATACGGTTCTACTACTGGTCGAACATGCACTATTTAAAAGTAGAAATAGTGCCGCCACGCTACCGATGATTATTTTGTTAAATATCTTGTCGTTTTTCATGATTCCTCGCCGCTTAAAATTCGATAATGCAGTCATTAATTATTAACTTAGACCCGGTTTTATCGAAGGGGTTTAATCTATCATTCAAATTTACAAATAATTTTCTTGAATGCTGGAAATGATTGATGTCGATGATAACGAAGGGCTTTTTAGCACAATAAACACTCTTTTATATAATTTTAAGTTTTACACAATTTTTCATTCCAATGGGTAAAGGGATTACGAGCCGAAGTGAAGACTATTCACAATGGTATAACGATTTAGTAATCAAGGCGGATTTAGCCGAGTATTCGGCAGTCAGAGGTTGTATGGTTATCAAACCGTATGGGTACGCGATATGGGAACGCATGCAGTCGGTGTTGGATGCGCGGTTTAAGGAAACAGGACACGCTAACGCCTATTTCCCATTGTTTATTCCCAAGTCTTTCTTTTCGAAAGAGGCCTCGCATGTGGAGGGGTTTGCTACCGAATGTGCGGTGGTTACTCACTATAGGTTGAAAAATGATGGCAGCGGGCAGATTGTAGTGGATGAGGAGGCAAAGCTGGAAGAGGAGCTCATTGTCAGGCCCACTTCGGAGACGATAATTTGGAACACTTATCGTGGCTGGATTGAGTCCTACCGAGACCTTCCTATATTGGTGAACCAGTGGGCGAATGTGGTCCGTTGGGAGATGCGAACACGGTTGTTTTTGCGAACAGCCGAATTCTTGTGGCAGGAGGGGCATACAGCGCATGCTACTCGGGAAGAGGCGATCGCTGAGACGGAGCAAATGTTAGAGGTATATGCTGAGTTTGCGGAAGAGACCTTGGCTGTACCCGTTGTGAAAGGAAGAAAAACCGAAAATGAGCGTTTTGCGGGAGCGGTCGATACGTTATGTATTGAAGCCCTCATGCAAGATGGTAAAGCGTTGCAAGCCGGAACGTCGCATTTTTTAGGACAGAATTTTGCGAAAGCGTTTGATGTTAAATTTACCAATAAAGAAGGAAAGTTAGATCATGTCTGGGCAACCTCTTGGGGCGTGTCGACTCGATTAATGGGGGCGTTGATCATGGCGCATTCTGACGATCAAGGACTCGTTTTGCCACCTAAATTAGCTCCCGTCCAAGTGGTGATTGTACCCATTTATAGGACTGAGGAAGAGAAGTCGAAAGTCGAAGAATATGTCAAACAGCTGATGGCAGCACTTGCCCAACTGGGCGTGCGCACCAAGTTTGACGATAGGGATACACAGCGGCCAGGGTTCAAGTTTGCAGAATGGGAGTTAAAGGGAGTACCTCTTCGCGTAGCCATAGGTGCAAGAGATATGAATAACGGGACTGTTGAGCTTGCGCGGCGCGATTTGCAAACCAAAGAAACCGTAGAACAAGCGGGATTGCCTGACCGCATCGCAAATCTGTTAACGGAGATACAAGATAGTATATTTGAAAAGGCATTGACATTCCGGGATGAGCATATCACTAAGGTCGATAGCTACGAGGAATTCCGAGAAACACTGGAGACCAAAGGCGGGTTCATCAGCTGCCATTGGGATGGTACGGTTGAAACTGAGAAGAGAATTAAAGAGGAGACGAAAGCAACGATTCGTTGTATTCCTTTAGACGCTATAGATGAGGAGGGTGTATGTATTTTTACTGGAAAGCCGTCCGCTAGACGCGTGTTATTCGCGAAGGCCTATTAGATCAATAGTATGTCGCAACGGAATATCCTGGTTTTAGGTTGCGGTTGGGTCGGAGAAGAGCTGGTCAAACGTCATGTTCGCTTGGGAGATAGGATTTGGGCAACCACAACCAACGAAGAGAAGCGAAAACGACTATTGGATGATGGCGTCCAGGCGATAACCCATGATTTTGATGCGGAGCAAGAATTGCTAATTTCACATCAGGTACATTTCGATTTTGTTGTCGTGTCGGTACCCGCTACTCGGCGCCTTTCTGTTGAAGAAGTTAAGCAACGATTCGGCCGTATACGGGAAGCCTTATCCGGACTTGATTACGGGAAAATGTTGTTTCTCAGTTCGGTCGGTATTTATCCCGATTTAACCGGTCGATATGACGAGAGTTACAGTGAACGGTCGCTTATGGATGCGAATCTTTATGCGGCCGAAATCCGGTTACAAAAGTTGCCAAATACAATTGTGTTTAGGCTGGGAGGACTTTTTGGAAAGGACCGGATATTTGCCAAATATTTTCAGAACCGTGTTTGCCAAACTGGCGAACAACTCGCGAATTTCGTTCACCTGGACGATGTGTTAAACCTGATGGAAAAGGTGTCGAATATCGACATTCCCTTAGGTGTTTATAATGTGGTGGCCCCAGTGCACCCTACAAAAAAGGAGGTTATTCTCGCAAGTGCAAAAAGATACCATTTTGATGTGCCTTCTCGCTTTGAATCGAAAAACGATTTTAAAAAGTATGTGACTTCCGAAAAGATTATTAATTTGCTGAATTACGATTTTAAATATCCATCACCCTTGGGTTTTTAAAATGCTTAGCATTCATTAATCGACGTTACTATGGAATATAAATTTGCAACCAGAGC
>DXCW01000014.1 GCA_019115805.1 Candidatus Sphingobacterium stercorigallinarum | reverse complement strand
CACCTCTTCCCATTCCGAACAGAGTAGTTAAGCCCGCCAGAGCCGATGGTATTGCCGTAACAGGTGGGAGAGTAGGTCGGTGCCTAATTTTATACAAAGGCCCGCTGTCGTTAAGACGGTGGGCCTTTTTTGTGTTGTAATTAGAGAATTTTATGCTCACGATTTTGGGATAGTGAATCATAAATTATAACTTGCGGCGAATTTGAACCTACCTTAAATGAAAGGAACTAGTTTTTTACTCGTTACTTTGTTGCTTACGGCCACCGTTTATGGTCAGCGAATGCCGGTCGCGGATACCAGTATCGTCACTAAGCATCATATTGTCGGACAATACGAAAGTTTTGATTATTCAGCGATTACGGGGCAGCAGCCTGTTTGGGATGAGGGAGGAGATGTCTTGGCCACCGTCCACTTCACCTATTATACTAGAGAGGATGTGTCGAATCGTAGCGAACGTCCTCTAGTGATTTCTTTCAATGGGGGACCGGGGTCAGGATCGGTATGGATGCACTTGGCGTATACAGGGCCCCGGCTGTTGAACATTGACGAGGAAGGCTACCCCTTGCAACCTTATGGCGTCAAAGAAAATCCCTATACCATTTTAGACGTAGCTGATATTGTATTTGTCGATCCCGTAAATACAGGCTTTTCACGAATTTTAGACGATACTGCGGATCGCTCTCAATTCTTTGGAGTGAATGCGGATATCAAGTATTTGGCTGAGTGGATCAATACCTTCGTGACGCGTTTTGATCGTTGGACCTCGCCAAAATATTTGATCGGTGAGAGTTACGGTACTACGAGAGTCGCGGGATTGGCTCGAGAGCTTCAAGAAGCGCAATGGATGTATTTGAACGGCGTTATTTTGGTTTCACCTACTGATTTAGGGATCAATCGTGCTGGCGCGGTCGAGCAAGCAAATCGCTGGCCGTATTACGCCGCGACTGCTTGGTTTCACAATCAACTGGATCAAGATTTACAACAGATCGATCTCGAGGAGTTGTTACCGCAGGTGGAGACCTTCGCCATCAATGATCTTTTACCTGCGCTAGCGAAAGGAGCGAGCATCGATTCGGTAGAAAGAATGCATATCATCAAACAGATGTCGCGGTTTTCCGGATTATCGGAGATAGTGATTGCCCAGAATAACTTGAACATACCGACCAACCTGTTTTGGAAAGAGTTATTAAGAGACGAGGGGAAAACAATAGGGAGGCTGGATTCGAGATATATCGGTATTGATTTTCGAGACGCTGGTGAGCGACCGGATTACAATGCAGAGCTGAGCTCTTGGCTGCACTCATTTACACCGGCAATAAATCATTATTATGCCAACGAGCTGGACTATAAAACGGATGTAAAATATAATATGTTTGGCCCCGTTCATCCTTGGGATCGTAGTCGCGATAATACAGGAATGGACTTACGAAAAGCGATGGCAGAAAACCCTTTTTTACAGCTTATGGTACAAAGTGGTTATTACGACGGGGCGTGCGATTACTTTAATGCTAAGTATAATTTATGGCAGATGGATCCTTCCGGAAAGTTAAATAGCCGTATACGTTTTAAAGGTTATCGCAGCGGCCATATGATGTACCTGAGAAAAGAAGATTTGATAATGGCAAATGAGGATATTCGTACATTTATTAAGGAGTCATTGCCGAAGCCAGATCAACCAGCTAAATATTAAGACAGCGACAGGTTGATCTTTTTTGTTTAATGGAAAACGTGCTACATAAGGATTTTATTTTTTGCTAATACGATAAATTTAACGACAGAAACCAAAATAGAAAAGATGAATATATACGAATTAATTTCCATAGGACTTTATATGCTAGTAATGATTTTGATCGGCTTTTACTCGCTGAGAAAATCTACCAGTAACTCTGAAGAATTTTTGATCGGTGGTCGCAAGCTTGGTCCAGCCGTCACGGCGTTGTCGGCCGGCGCTTCCGATATGAGTGGATGGTTGCTAATGGGATTGCCTGGAGCCATGTACGCTATGGGTATATCGAGTGCCTGGCTTGCCATCGGCCTTACGACGGGTGCGTTTCTAAACTACTTGCTGGTGGCTCCTAGGCTCCGAGCTTATACAGAGGTTGCAAAAAATGCGATTACACTTCCTGTGTTTTTTGAGAACCGGTTCCATGATAAAAGCCAATTGCTAAAACTCACTTCCTCTGTGTTTATATTGGTGTTTTTTACCTTGTATACGTCGGCTGGTATGGTTTCCGGTGGGAGGTTGTTCGAATCTGCTTTTGGGATGGATTATTATACCGGTCTATTTTGGACCAGCTCGGTAGTTATATTGTATACTTTTTTGGGTGGTTTTTTGGCAGTGAGTTTAACGGATTTTGTTCAAGGAACCATTATGGTAATGGCATTACTACTTGTACCAGCAATAATGATTTATGAGCTAAACGGTGCGGGTGAGGCCTTTGAGATCATCGCTAACAAGAACCCTAAATACCTTGATTTATTCCGAGGCACCACGACCATTTCCATTTTGTCGCTATTAGCATGGGGACTGGGTTATTTTGGTCAGCCACATATTTTAGTGCGTTTTATGGCCATTGACCGTGTGGACCAGATTCCTACAGCTCGGAAAATCGGCATGACTTGGATGATATTCACGGTAGCCGGTGCAATGTTTGTTGGGTTGATTGGTATTGCTTATTTGTCGGAATTTGATGTGGCGACCATGCAGAAGTTTGATGCTTCGCGTGCGGAGGCAGAAACCATTTTCATCTACATGTCGAGATTCCTGTTCCACCCCTTTATTGGAGGGTTTTTGTTGTCAGCGATTTTAGCAGCAGTGATGAGTACGATATCATCGCAGCTTCTGGTGACATCAAGCTCGATGACGGAGGACATTTATAAAAACTTTTTTAACAGAAAGGCTTCTCCGAAAAGTATGTTGTTGATGAGCCGTATATCGGTGCTTGTCGTAGCGGTTATTTCGATTTTATTGTCCCTGTATCCAAAAGAAAGCATTTTGAGTTTGGTAGGAAATGCTTGGGCAGGCTTTGGAGCAGCATTTGGACCGTTAATACTCCTGTCTTTGTTGTGGAAACGGACAACCGCAAAAGCAGGCTTCTGGGGCATGATAGTCGGCGGGGCGGTGGTCTTGCTGTGGGTATATGTACCACATAGCTATAAAGAGGTTTACGAGATTATACCTGGATTTATAGCCAGTTTTGCAACTATCGTCGTTATCTCCTCTTTTGGAAAGCCGGTGTCTCCAGAGATAGAAGCCGAATTCAACGAGGTTGACCGAATTATCAAGCAATAGTTGCTGAACAATCCATAGCAGCAGTCTTCATCCGATGTACTGATAACAGCTCGGGTCTCACGAATTATTTACAGCGATCAGGGGCATGTAGCATGCAGCGCCGTCCTTTTTTACCCTCACGCATGGGCATGGCAGCAGGAGACGAGGGGCGTATCGTCCTGCTTAGGAATTGATCGAGCTCAAGTTTTTTAATATACATAAGTCAGCGCAGCAGAAGGATGTACATGGCTATTCGCCGAATACGGTTTACAGTAGGTGTAACAAAAGCATGAGGTGTGGTCGTATCCTCTCGCAGGTGTAAGTTACCAATGTTGAAATGAAGTTTTTTCACTAACTTGCACAAAAAAAACAATAAAATGAGCATTAAAGAAGGAATTCTGGTCGAATTAGAAAGAGAGACCAATAGTACCAAAACAATTATAGGTCGATTGAGCGATGAGCATCTGGGGTTTAAACCGCATCCTAAATCCATGTCTTTAGGTGCCTTGGCGGGTCATATCGTTGAACTTCACAATTGGATCTCGGCCGCATTGACGAAAAATGACTTCAATCTACAGACTGATTATAAGCCTTTCAGACCGACTAATGTCTCGGAGTTGAGCGCGGCATTGGAACAAGGGTTTAAAGAGAATGAACGAGCAGTTAATGAAATTTCAGAAGAAGACTGGTTCAGTAAATGGACCTTTAGAGCTGGTAATCAAGTGTTGGGGGAGATGCCGAAATTGGGTGCTCTTCGTTTCCTGATCAACAATCACTTGATTCATCACCGGGGGCAACTGACGGTTTATTTACGTCTCCTGGATATCCCGATTCCCGGTCTCTATGGACCGTCTGCGGATGAGCAAGGGTGAGGAAAGCTCAGTCCTTACATCGTCCCGTCTCAATCGGATGAAAAAATCCCAGCAGAAGACCTGCTGGGATTTTTATTTTCCATATGAAGCTGCTTTAGCCTCGTTACTATTTTGCTAATTCTTCTGCAATAGCTTTTCCAATTTCAGCAGGCGATTCTACAACGCGAATACCGCATTCCCGCATTATTTTCATTTTAGCTTCTGCTGTATCATCTGCTCCACCAACAATTGCTCCAGCGTGTCCCATACGTCTACCCGGAGGCGCTGTTTGTCCTGCGATAAAACCGACGACTGGTTTTGTTCCATTCTCTTTGATCCATTGAGCGGCTTCTGCTTCCATTCCTCCACCTATCTCTCCGATCATAATAATTCCTTCGGTCTCAGGATCATTCATAAGTAACTCAACAGCTTCTTTGGTTGTTGTACCGATGATTGGGTCTCCACCGATTCCGATAGCGGTAGTGATACCCAGCCCTGCTTTTACAGTCTGGTCGACCGCCTCATAGGTTAGGGTCCCTGATTTTGAAACCACCCCTACGTTACCCTTTTTAAAGATAAAACCAGGCATGATGCCAATTTTAGCTTCTTCTGCGGTAATGATTCCAGGACAGTTTGGACCGATTAATCTTGCATTTTTGTCTCCTAAATACGATTTTACTTGAATCATATCCTTAGTCGGAATCCCTTCGGTAATACAAACGATCAGTTCAATTCCCGAAGCGGCGGCTTCCATGATTGCATCCGCAGCAAATGCGGGTGGAACAAAAATAATTGAAACATTCGCCCCTGTTTTGTCAACCGCATCTTGTACCGAGTTGAATACCGGACGATCTAGGTGTGTCTGACCACCTTTTCCAGGAGTTACACCGCCAACCACATTTGTACCGTACTCAATCATCTGAGATGCATGATAAGTACCCTCGTTTCCAGTAAAACCCTGGACAAGCACTTTGGAATCTTTATTTACTAATACACTCATTTTCTCATGTTTTTTGCAAAGCAAATCTACTACTTTGTGATGACTTCTGAAAGCCAGAGAGCCATGTATTTATTATTTTTCAATGGAATTTCATTTTACATATGAAATCCCAGATTACAATACCAATTGTTACGGAAACATTGAATGAATGCTTTGTTCCAAATTGCGGTATTTCGAGGGTTTCGCTGCTTTCATTGATGACACGTTCGTCGACTCCGTTCACTTCGTTGCCAAATACAATGGCATATTTCTCTTGTGCTTGTGGGCAAAACTTTTGTAGTGGTATACTTTCTTTTGTCTGCTCAATGCTAATAATGTGGTAACCCTCGGATTTCAGAGCTGCTATAGCCTCTACATTGCTCGTATGATAACGCCATTCGACCGATTGGGTCGCTCCCAGAGCGGTTTTTTCAATTTCTCGATGAGGAGGCGTGCCCGTAATGCCACATAACACTATCTTTTCGATTGCAAACGCATCAGCAGTCCGAAATGCGGAGCCCACATTATGTAGGCTTCTGACACTGTCTAGCACCAATACAATAGGTGTTTTTTTTTGGTTTCGAAAAGTCTCGAGATCAACTCGATTCAGTTCTTCCATAGAAAGTTTTTGCATGCACAAAGATAAGACATTTCGAAAAAATGAAAATGATTTTGAATATTGGATTTTCTGTGTTATTTTTGCATTCCGAATTTCAAGTATAAAAGAGTAAAAAAATATAGCTAAGAGAAATGGCAAATCATAAATCAGCGATCAAAAGAATCAGAGCTAACGCTGCGAAGCGTCTAAGAAATCGTTACCAAGCAAAAACAACACGTAACGCAATTAAGAAACTACGTAATACAACTTCAGCTGAAGAGGCTAAAGAAATGTTACCTCGAGTGGTGTCAATGATCGATCGTTTAGCGAAGAAAAACGTCATTCATAGAAATAAAGCGGCTAATGATAAGTCTAAGCTAGCCAAATTGGTTAACGGCTTAGTATAAGGGCTGACTTTTTAGAAAGGTTTTGGGGGTGTTTTTAACATCCCCTTTCTTGTTTAAATTCCTTTGCGGAGTTGTTTTATGTGCTCCAAAGGAGTGAGTGTAGAAGGGGAAAAGGGAAAGACAATAAATGTAAAGTTAAAGTCCTGTGCAAGTGCAGCGGAATGCGTAAACACTGTGGATCGGAGATAAATAGAAGAGGTGTATGAGCATGGCCAGCACCTCTTCTATTTATTATGGATGTTTTTGTTATTCGGTAGCGGTTAGTACATTATCGATTACATGTTGTAAAGTACTAGCGTTCTCTTTGAATGGAGTGAGATCGTATAACTCGACTTTTCTGAAATCAACGGGATGACTTTCACTTTGCAAGTAAATAAAACCTTCGGTAAGCCGCTTTCCATCTCGTTTTATGGATTGATCCACCGGTGCAACATTGTCGCCGCCGATCTGAGGGTTTTGATATTCTAGGACGATTTCTCCTTCCAATACGTGTTGAATAACAGAATCTCCTAAGACCACAAATTCAGCAGTAACCCACTGATCTCCATGATATGTCTTAGAAGTTGAACTTAGGCAATGAGGGGTAAATAGTTTCTCGTCTATGACGACGTTTGTACCCGGAGTGCAGAGATTAGATGTCGTGCGTGCGTCGGTCCCATTTCCTCCAAGTAACTGGCCTTCGATTGATATCGGGAAATCCTGATCTTTTAACATGGTCTCTGGGCTTTGGCCATGTAACATAGCACCGCTATTACGCCACGCCCAGCCTTCTCCACCCTTTGTTTGTTCTTCGACGAAGCGGTATTCTACTCTCAAGATGTAATAGCTGAAGGGCTGTTTGTAAGCCAGATGGCCATATTGCTGATTGAAGTCATCGTAGCCGTCGTATCGGACCTTCAAAAGGCCGTCCTCAACGCGAAACGTGTTCGCATAGTTTTCACCCACTTCATGGAGCCTAATTTTAGGTGTCCAGTCGTCGATATCCTGACCATTAAATAGCTGGATCGGTTTAGGGGTTTCGGTCGGTAGTTTTGTGACTTGAGATTGAGCACTGCATGCAAATAACGTGCTTAAGGCCAGTCCGGCCATGATCGATGTTAATTTCATTTGACGATAGGATTTATAAAAGTAAATTTCTGTTTTTTACATATTCACTGGGGCGAACACCAATGACTTTGTTAAAAGTATTGCTGAAGGTTGGCAAGCTACTGTACCCAACTCGAAGTGCTACCTCATTCACACTTAATTTTTCATCTAATAGTAATTTTAGAGAGGTTAACATTCTCAGTATCGTGAAATACTGTATGTATGACATGTTCAATTCTTTTTGGAAAAGGCGTGCTAAGGTTCTTTCAGAAATATCGAAATATTCCGCTAAGTTTTTGAAACTGATGTTCTCGGCGATGTTTTTTTCCAGGTAGGTAATAACATTCTTTAATTTTTCATCTTTTGGATAGGGAAGCGCCAATGGCAATTCAGTCTGTGACAACTCGGGCAAAATCAATTTAAAGGCTTTGGCGACAGAATATTTTGGTTCTTCGTCTGGAAATATGTTTCCATTCCATCTGTTCGTGAACATGATTAACTCAATGAGCAGATCATTGACAGGATAGATATTCACTTTATCAAAGAAGTCAGTGTCCGTATCGTATTCCGGGAAATATAAATTACGCATGATCACGTCTGGACTACTCGGGTGAATACTATGAAAAACGTTGCTGGGAATCCATATATAATGACGGGCCGGTAAAAAATAAGATTTCTCGGCCGTTTTTAAATAGACTACTCCGCCTTCGGTATAGAGAAACTGTCCCTTTTTGTGCGCGTGTCCTGTGACCTCAGTTTCTCCCATCATCGCATGGTGACAGTAAATGCTATCCTGGTAAGTATCTACCTCGGTCATATAATATTTATCGACATACTGTTTTTGCATCCAAATATGAGCTTAAGGGTGTCGTTATTGTCGGGGACGGATCGCTAGCTCATCCTTCTAGAGAAAACTACAAGAATAAATTAATACACAATCCAATATGCTTACATAGCTGACAAATATACCGCTTTTTGTTATAGCACAAAAGGCAATCCATACGGAATCTTGAGCGTCGTTAAGCCATCGCTATATGATGAAAGAGACGCTCGGCCTTGGGATTTTATGTTTTCGTGTCTCAAGATCTATAATCGGTAGAATCTTAGCATGGCGTCTCTCCGGAGAAAAGGGATGAAAAATGTTGCTTTTCATTTCGTTTAAGTCTAATTTTAAGCATACAGATTTTTGCATGCGGTATTCCTAGGGGACATCGTTTATACAGAAATATTGTGGCGCTTTCTAATAACAAATAAATATAAATATTAGCTAATATTGCTGTAAAGCCTGTGTGCATTTATGAATAACCAAAATAGTAGTTATGATCGAAAGAATACGTTTTGAAAGTTTGAAAGATAAGGTAACCACCGCAGAGGAGGCTGTGAAATTGATCAAAGATGGAATGGTTGTAGGATCTAGTGGATTTACCAAGGCGGGCGACAGCAAAGTGGTATTACCGGCTTTGGCAGATCGAGCTCGAGAAGAACAAATTAAAATAACGCTAATGACTGGAGCGTCATTAGGACACGGTACGGATGGACTGCTGGCTGAAGCTGGAGCGCTTAAAAAGCGTATGCCGTTTCAAGTTGATCGAGTGTTACGGAATAAAATCAATAAGGGAGAGGTGCTTTTCATCGATCAACATTTAAGCGAAAGTGCAGAATTGTTACATACAAAGAACTTACCTGAGGTCGACGTGGCAATTATCGAGGTGGCCTATATTGATCGTGATGGAAGTATCGTTCCAACCACGTCGGTCGGGAATTCCGTAACGTTTGCTGCATTGGCTAAAACCGTGATTCTTGAAATTAACACGTCAGTGCCGGTGGATGTTTATGGAATCCATGATATATATCAGGCGGAGGATTACCCTCATCGAAACGTGATCCCAATTGTTGCTCCTTGGAATAAAATCGGCCGTCGGACGATCCCACTTAATCCGGATAAAGTTAAAGCAATTGTGTTTACTGACAAGCAGGATAGCCCAGCTGATATTGCCCCTCCGGACGAGAAAACCGAGAAAATAGCGAGTCATATTTTGCATTTTTTTGAGGAAGAGGTGAGACAGGGACATCTTAGTGATCGTCTACTTCCTATTCAATCAGGAATAGGAAAAGTATCGAACGCGGTGCTGACGGGGTTCATCAATAGTAATTTTTACGATTTGACGATGTTCTCAGAGGTTTTACAAGATTCTGCCTTTGACCTCATGGATGCTGGGAAGCTGAGTTTTGCCTCCGCTTCATCGGTAACGGTATCCGAATCTTGTTACGACAGGGTGTTTCGGAATTTGTCGAAATATCGAGATAAATTTGTGTTAAGACCACAAAATATTTCGAATACTCCAGGCCTCATTCGTCGTTTAGGCATCATCGCTATCAATACAGCGATTGAGTTTGATATTTACGGGAACGTAAATTCGACCCATGTTGGTGGAACAGCGATTATGAATGGAATTGGTGGTTCCGGAGATTTTGCGAGGAATGCCTATTTGAGCATATTCGTGACCCAAGCCGCATCGAAGGATAACAAAATATCACACATTGTTCCCATGGTGTCGCACACGGATCATACCGAGCACGACGTCGATATATTAGTGACCGATCAAGGTTTAGCGGATTTGCGGGGGCTTGCGCCGAGAGAGCGAGCGCAAACAATTATTGAGAATTGTGTCCACCCCGATTATAAAGATCAACTACAAGATTATTTTGATCGGGCGTGTGAGCGAGGTGGTCATACTCCACACGTGCTGGAAGAATCATTGAGTTGGCATAGTCGTTTCGCTCTTCACGGCACGATGAACAAAAACGACGTGGCTCAATAAGTATAGAGCAGCACATAAACAAATAAGGGATCGACTAGAAATCGATCCCTTTTATGCGTATAGAAATGCTGTTCTAGATGCGCAGTTAGTTGCTACCTGGCAAATATATTTGGAAGCCTACGGAAATGCCTAGACCAGACGCTTTGTCTGAAGACGAGCTAATATTGGCTTTCGAATAATTATAACCTAACATCGCTTCCAAGGCAACAGTTTGGGTGATGAAATGAGCATAACCTGCATTCAAACCTACATTTAGTGAAACGTCGTCACCTGCGGAGCTCCCTGCGATCCCAACATCTCCTTGACCAAAGAAGCGCCCAGTAGCGCTAGCTCCCCCCGGGAAGTAATAACGTACAAACGGTGCGATCCCGTAACCCCACTCGTTCTTCCCGTTGTTGACTGACGTAAAGCCTAAGTTGGCTTGAGCTCCGACGGCCACTCCGTCTGAGACAAAATAACCTGCCCTCGGGCTAACTTGAATATTAAATGACTCCGCCTCGAAGCTGTATCCCAGGCTTCCTATTGATCCACCGACCATCCAGTTTCCTTGTTGGATAGGAGCAATGCCCACGTCCGCTGAATGTTGTGGAACGGTTTTGACCTGTGCGGAACTGTAACTTAGACAACCCAACGAAAGGGCAAGTGTTAGTAATAGATTTTTCATGGTTCTTTTCTTTTATTTTAAAACAATCACAAAGAAAACAAATGATCACGAAAAAAGTTTCTATGTATTGGTGTTAGGCCTCTTTTACTTTGTGGTTGTAGACTCCTCGCTACAGTCGGGTGCTGCTTAGAATTTATGGCCGCGGAATTAAGTAGTCAGATGTTATTTGACGAGATGTAATAAAATAATCCAGTGCCTTTTGTGCTTCAAATGGCCGGTCGGTTGAAAGGATATTTGCGCCCTTTTTTACAAATTCTGCATAACGCTGATAACCCGATCGCTCTGCTGATCTATCCAAGTTGCCCATTGTTCCTAAGATTGATTTGATTCCGTTGCTGCTTAATTGCTTATACAGGGCCTCATCTGGTTCATGTGTTCCAACAAAAGCGACTAATCGTGATGGTGGAATTTCGGAACTTAGTAATCGGGACAGATCGCCCGAGGTTTTGATATTAGCTGAAATCAGTACATCAGGGGCTAATCGATGTACTACCATTGCCTGTCCAGCGGAATAGGTAATAATCATAGTATATGCTTCTGCGCCGTGACGTTCAATGATCTTTATCACTTTGTCATAAGGAACTGCGTTCTTAACGTCTAGTGAAAAAATTACTTTGTCTTTACCCCACACAAGCGCCTCTTCTAGAGTGGGGATAGGAAAGTTTGTTAGTCTTCCGGAAGGATCCTTCAATTTCAATTCGCTTAGCTCTCGAAAGGTTGTTCTCCTCAATTCACCTGTACCATTGGTTGTGCGGTTTAAGGTTTCATCGTGCATCAATATGAGGACGGAATCCTGCGTCATTCTGACGTCACACTCTATGATTGCCGGCATGGCGTTAGATACCTGTTCAAAGGTTGCAATAGCGTTTTCAGGAAAGCCTTCTTTTGGTCCACCACGGTGCGCACTAATCAGTGGGTATTGGTCGCGCCGGGCGTCGAAAAAACCATATAAATCGCTCGCTGAGTTAAGATGAAACCACGCAGGGGAACATGTAGAGTCAACCGGCGTGGTTGTTGCCGGACTGCGGCAACCATGCATCATGAAAACGGACAGCGAGAATGCAGTACCTATGCACCAAATAAGGAATTTTTTCATTCGCACAAGTTATTGGTCAAATCGATTAGCTCTTCGAGCGTAGTGTGGAGTTGATCCACGACCCGATGAGCGCGTAGGTAATACGGTTCACGTTCTTCAAGTTTGGCTTTTATAAAAGCTAACAAAGCCTCGTCGGTCAGACCTTTCAAGGCTGGTCTTTTCTGAACATCCGACTTGGATAATCGGCTCCAAAGCGATTTAGGACTGTGTCGGAGATAAATGACTGTTCCATTTTCTAGCAGCCACTGCATGTTGTCGAAATAACATGGTGTTCCGCCTCCAGTCGAAATGATTCCGGTATTTGTCTGTAATTTGTGTAAGATTTCACGTTCTTTTATACGGAATCTTTCTTCGCCAAACTGAGCAAAGTATTCGGGAATACTCATGCCAATATTTTGGACAATTTCATTATCTAAGTCAAGAAAGGGTCTGCCTGTAGCGTTCGCTAATTTTCGTCCCCAGGTGGATTTTCCACTTCCCATAAACCCAACAAGGAAAATCGTCTTTTTAGTCATTCAATGTTATCTAAGTAGCTGTTAATTAATGTGTGTTTACTCGGGAAATTATGCGGTGACCATTTTTTTACTACTGTCCCATTCAGCATTAACATTACCCCAGGGTTTGCACGGACCATGCTTTTTAATGGTACGGCATCAACATAAAACGTTTCTAACACGAGATCCATCTGATCATTAATGTGATCGACTTGATCGGAGGAAGACGCAGTTGCTAAAATAGCTCGAATGTTATAGTCGACTGATAAATCCCGTACCGTAGAGTTGATTCGGTCTAAGGCGTTCAGGTCGCTACTAGACAGCTGGCTGAGATCTGTGCTGACGACGATGAAGTTGTAGTATGGGTTTTCAATGATTTCCTGCGTGCGGTCGACGCCATCGATATCGGTAATAATGAGATCGGGTATCGGAATGGTATACCCTTTTTTAATTAATCTGGTCGCCGGTTCGCCGATGACTTCCAAATTGTCATCTTCCCAAAGTTTATCGTCTAAGTATTCCTTATCGCTTACTTTTCGAGTTTCGCCCGTCGTTTTGTCCTGGATCTCATAAATGTGCTCGTATACATCTGGCTCCGCTCCTTCAGGTACGTGCATCAATTCGGGAAGGGCATTGCCTTCTTTGTAAGGTAAAAAGTCGATGATGGGTAAAAAGTAAAACGTGTAGATACCCACGCTAAAGGATGCGATAACAACAAATACCGCTAACAAGTTTCTGGTAAATAAACTATGTATGAAGGGAGTGATTTTGTGACGATGTCTAAAAATGTAAAGTATCAGTACCAGAAGAATTAAGTCTTTAATAAAAGACTGCCATGGTGTTAATGGTATGGCGTCACCAAAACAACCGCAGGACTGAACAACTTCAAATACGGCCGAATAAAAAGTGAGAAATGTAAAAAAAATAATGAGTACTAAGAGACCCCATGCGACCTTTCTGCCTGCGATACCTAAAATAAGCAGTGCGCCTAAAATAATCTCTAACGCGCACAGCACGATAGCGATCCATACAGCAAAATCATTTAAAACACCTAAGTTGAAAACGTGAAAGTACTCCTGAAGCTTGTATCCAAAGCCCATTGGATCGTTCGCTTTAACAAGACCAGAAAAAATAAACAACAGCCCGACCAGGATTCGAGCAATCCAAAGTATAGCTACGGATCCGGATTGATTTTGTGCAGTATTAGCTGAATATCTCATTTTATAAAAATTATACACGTGTCCATCTGCTTTGAGTTACCAAAACGTTACGATTCACTGTTAATAGATGCCGCGCACCCTCAATGTATCGGAACTCCCATATCATTCGCTTTGGTGCCACCCCTAGGACCGTAGGGTTCGCGTGTCACAAATATAACCAGAATATATTGAACCTTTCCGTCACATTCCTGTACAATTTTCGATGAATGTTAAAGTTTTACAAGCGATATATCTAAATTTGATATCCATGCATTTACCCAATTTTCATAATATTTCATACCTAAAGAATGGCTCGCCTGTGCAGCAAAACCTTTACCAAATATTAACTTCTGAAAAAGTTTTCGAGAAATTAAATGCATTTAATCCAGTGCTCATTGGCACGTTTCCCTTGGACATTACGACGCCTGAAAGTGACGTTGATATCGCGTGTCACGTAGTGGACGTGGAAAGCTTCAGAAAGATCATGTTCTCATGTTTTGGTCAACGTGAGGCGTATTGTTTTAAAGGGGAAATGATTCGGAAAAAAGTCGTCAGAATTGCTACCTTTAAATTAGAAGGTATTCCCTTTGAGGTCTATGGCGAAAACGCGCCCGTACAAGACCAATGGGGTTATCAGCATATGATGATTGAGTTTGAATTGCTGCGTCGATTTGGTGAGCCGTTGCGATCCGAGGTGTTGCGGCTTAAACGGAGAGGATGGACGACAGAAGAAGCTTTCGTGGAGGTACTGGGCTTAGACGGTCATGATCCTTATCAGACTTTACTCAATTTTAAATTAACGGTATGATCACAGATAAATTAGAAATCCGAGATGTGGATATCGTCCGGTACATTCAGCCACTTAGAGAGGGAGGTTCTCTGCCAGGCCTTGTCGAGGCCAGTGATGGATTCCGCTATGTCATTAAATTTAGAGGGGCAGGACAGGGGAAAAAGGCCTTGATAGCAGAGTTTATTGGTGGGGAATTGGCGCGCTTACTCGATCTACGCGTTCCGGAGATGGTTCTTGCAGACCTTGATGAAGGATTCGGTCGGACCGAACCCGACGAAGAAATTCAGGATCTGTTTAAGTTTTCTGTCGGTAAAAATCTCGGTGTGAGTTTTCTCGATGGAGCGATCACATTTGACCCAAACGTGAATACGATCACCCCACACGAAGCCTCGAAGATTGTGTGGTTGGACGCCTTATTGATGAACGTCGATCGGACTGTGCGGAACACGAATATGTTGATCTGGTACAAAGAGTTATGGCTCATTGATCACGGAGCAGCACTTTACTTTCATCACAACTGGAAAAATTGGCGTGAAACGGTTGAAAAATCGTTCGTTCAAATTAAAGATCATGTATTATTAAAGCAGGCAGACCAGGTCGTTGATATCGATCATCAATGTCGTTCGGTGATCGGTCCCGAGGATATCGAAAGGATTTTAAATAGTATACCGGACGAGTGGTTGGAAAATACAACAGACAACATATCGGCAGATGAAGCCCGAGAGGTGTATTTAACATTTCTGTCCAGAAGAGTTTCGCAATCTAGTATATTTGTTAAGGAGATAGAAAATGCACGATCGAGCATTATATGAATATGCAGTAGTACGTCTGGTTCCTCGTATAGAACGCGAGGAGTTTATTAATATTGGTGTGTTGTTCTACTGTCGGAAACAACGCTATGCAGCATTGTTATATCATTTAGACGAACAGCGTTGTCGTTGTTTATCAAATGATTTAGATATCAGTCAGATTACAGGGCACTTGGATTCTATTCAGGCCATATGCGATGGACTGCCGGAAGGAGGCGACCTAGCTCGACTAGATCAGACCGAGCGTTTCCGTTGGCTGACGGCTAACCGCAGTACCCTTATCCAGTGCTCAGCCGTCCATCCTGGGTTATGTGAAGATGCTGAGACGACGCATCGAGAACTATTTGATCGTCTAGTATTGTAAGAGCGAGTACATCATTTAAAAAGTTGGGAATGAATTTTTACGAACATATTTTCAAAAAGCAGCGAGCGGTTCAGGATATGCCAAGCAACAAGATTATAGCGCGCTGGGCATTGGACCTTTTGCACCTGCTTTTTCCACAACAATCAGGCAATTTTAAACGCATTCAAGACGTGGAAGATGCTTTTAATCAGTCAGAAAACGATTTGATGGCACTTCTAGACAAAACAAAAGCCTGCGCCGACTGCGACACTCGTAAGATCTCGCGTGACTTTTTTGAACAAATTCCGGAGATTTATCGCATCATGTTGACCGATGCGAATGCGATACTCGATGGGGACCCAGCCGCCCGGAGCATTGACGAGGTTATCCGTACTTACCCTGGCTTTCTAGCGATCAGCGTGTATCGGTTAGCTCATGAATTATGGGTCAGAGGTATACCGTTGATTCCTAGGATATTAACGGAGTATGCGCATTCTAAAACGGGAATTGACATCCATCCAGGTGCCTCCATTGATGAATATTTACACATCGATCATGGGACAGGAATCGTCATTGGAGAAACTTGCAAAATTGGTAAACACGTGAAATTATACCAGGGCGTGACGCTAGGGGCGTTGAGTGTGGAGAAGAGTTTGGCAAATACCCAAAGGCACCCCATCATTGAAGATTATGTAATCATTTATGCTGGGGCAACCATCTTAGGTGGAGAGACTATCGTGGGGCATCATTCCGTCATTGGTGGGAATGTTTGGTTGACGAATGGGATCGCTCCCTATACCACAGTTTATCACCAAACAAATTCAAAGTTTATTGACTCAAAACCGTTAGTATAATGGCAACAATTATTGATTCGATCGGAAATACACCGCTAGTAGAAATAAGAAATTTTCACCGCAATCCTAGGGTTCAACTTTTTGCAAAGCTTGAAGGAACAAATCCCGGAGGTTCGGTGAAAGACCGAGCAGCATTAAGTATGATTCAATCTGCACTGGATAGAGGCGATATCACTAGGGATAGCCAGCTGATTGAAGCAACGAGTGGAAATACAGGGATCGCGTTGGCCATGATTGCCAGTATGTTTGGTCTGTCAATTGAGTTGGTCATGCCCGCCAGTTCCACACGAGAGCGAGTCTTGACAATGCAAGCGTTTGGCGCCAAAGTGACCCTACTCGACGATATGGAAGTGAGTAGGGATTACGCGGAAGATAAAGCCAAGAGCGGAGACTATTTTTTATTAAACCAGTTTGGTAATGAAGACAATTATAAAGCGCATTATCGAGGTACCGCACCGGAGATATGGCGAGACACTGAAGGCAAAATAACCCATTTTGTGAGCGCCATGGGGACAACCGGAACGATAATGGGATGTTCTCGGTTCTTGAAGGATCAAAATTCGGAGGTAGAAATTATCGGATGTCAACCTACCGAAGGGTCTTCTATTCCGGGGATACGGCGGTGGCCGGAGGCTTATTTGCCGAAAATATTTGAACCGTCCAGGATAGATCGGATAATTGATGTGGATCAGCAGGATGCCAAAATTATGACTCAGCAATTAGCCCGCCAAGCCGGCGTGTTTGCCGGTATGAGCTCCGGGGGAGCCTGCCACGCTGCGGTAAAAGTAGCTAATGAAATAGACAGTGGTGTGATCGTATTTATTGTTTGCGATAGGGGAGATCGATATTTAAGTTCTGATTTATTCGAATAAGTTGCTGTTCAATGAATAAATAACAGGCCGATGTCATTGTGCGTTCTCGTTCGTTAAGAAAGTCGGACGGAAGTAGACCTGTGGTTGTATGGGCTCCAAATGATTCTTTTATTTTTCCTTGGACCAGATCTCATAAATCGCATCCCCTTTCGAACTTAAACCGCTGTGATGCCACTCCTCAGCCTTAAGTTCTCCTTTAAAGCGTAGGGATGCGCCAACTCGCTTGTCGTCTCTGGAAAAGAAAAGGATGTTTTCTGTGTACTGGCCATCTTGGAATAAATAATGTCCACCGCCGGTGCCGTAAAAACCTTTTTCCGCAGGATTTATGGCAATCCATTGGAAGAACCCATCAACTAACAGTTTGATGGTCTTGCGATCACCTCTTGGTATATTTGATATTTCTCCGTCTTGTTGCCGCCCTGTAATGCGCCATAGACCATCGAGGTCTTGTTGATTGCCTTCTTGCCGAGTAAAGCGTAATTTTCCTAATTGAATTTCGTCTGACGAATAAGTAGCACCAGTATGTTTAGGTCTTCCGACTTCATCTGGTTGTTTATCGTTGTATTCCACGTCAACTAGAATGGAATTTGAATGCACAGAGAAAGGTCCGCCCCAGGTGCACTGATAGGCATCATCTTTATATTTGATATACGAGCTGTACCCATCTATAAATAGCCACAGATGACTCGTATCCCCATTTTTCGCTAAGTATGCGCCATTTATTGGTTGTTGGGCGTGACCTGAAACATAAAATGCCAGACAAAAGAATAAAAGCGTAAGACTTTTCATCATTTTTATATTTTGGTTTAATCGGAATATAATGAAAACCAATGAACAGGCAAACTGTTTTGAGTTTCTCTCGATTAATGTTATTTCGTGCTGTGCGGATAAGGCTATCATAAATAAGCAGGATTTGTTAAATTTGATTTTATGTGTGTCGATAAATATGCGATAAGAATTCAAATGGGTAGAAAATGGTTCGCTTTTCCGATATTATTGATGTTAATTCCTGTATTTGGATTGGCCCAAATCAATTCATCCGACATAATTTTCCGTTCAAAAAATCATTCAGATACCTCATGCCATTTTGTCGATCGTTTGACGGGCTTAGACACGTTGAGCTGGGACCTCAATCCACAGAGAGAGAAAAAGTTTTGGAGAGCCGGAACAGAATGGTTTTTAGCACAAGCATTTCCCGCAACATTTAACCGTTTCATTACACGCGATCCATATTCATACATTTCATTTAAAAATTTTATTGACCATCAGCGGCTGAGCGCTTGGGATTGGGATGATAATCAGTTTACGACCAATCAAATCGATCATCCTTTTCATGGTCAGTTTTATTTTAACGCCTTTAGGAGCAACGGTTATAATTTTGCCCAATCAAGTATTGCTACGCTGGCTGGGAGCTATATTTGGGAAACTGCAGGGGAGACCCAGCACCCATCGATTAATGATTTGATTAATACAAGTACTGGCGGGGTTTTGTTAGGCGAAATGATGCATCGTGTATCCAGGAATGTGCTGGCGAGAAATCGTCATCACCATAATCGGATTGGCAATGAGATTGTTGCGACTTTAGTCAACCCGGTGAACGGTCTGAATCGTCTTTTGGATGGGAAATGGGGGAAGGCTGTTGAAGACTATTATTTAGTAGACTCATCTGTTATCAGTGCGGAAATAGACGTCGGGCTTCGGCGGTTCGATGCACGAGACGGTGACTTTATAAATAAAGGGAAAAACACGTTTTACGGGCGATTGCGGTTTCGCTACAGCAATGGCGATCATAATTACAAACGACCATTTGATCGATTTTCAGTGAACCTAGAGTTAGGGAATGGAGACAGTACATTTATAAACGCAGTTAATGTACACGCACTGCTTTATGGTAATCGATTCTTCGTCAGCGAGCACGGGAATCATTATGGTGTTTTAAATGCACATTACGATTTCTATAATAACGATGCGTTCTTTTATGGCGCACAAAGTTTAAATTATAATTGGCTCTCCGAATTTGAATTTAGCAAGGGAAATCTTCTCAATCTCAGTCTTGGGGCTGGGGCGGTATTACTTGCCGCAGTACCAGACCCCTATTTGTTGTACGGTGCCAGTAGGAACTACAACTATGGATCGGGCGCATCGTATCGGTTTCGCGGCGATCTTATGGTGTTTAATCGCCTCATGCTTAGTGCGGATTATAATGGTGGGGTCTTTTTTACTATTTCTGGAAACGATTCCTATTATATACTGCATGGACTTCAGGCGGAAGCGAGTTTACGATTGTATAAAAAATGGTCGATTAATCTGAGTTCTGGATATTTTAACCTGCAAGGACATTTTGATGATGACCAGTATAATGATTTTCATAGAGAGTTTCCCTATGGCAAGCTATCGATTGGATACAACATATTCTTCTAATGCATCCATCTGATATCAAAGAAAAAGGTTAGCGAAACATCACTAACCTTTTCTAACTATATTTTATAACTAATTCTATTCTTTAATTACTTGTCAAGCTTTTCGAATTTATTATAATCGATTTTTTTCGCTTTTATTTTGACGGTTTCTTTGAGTTTATCAAATACCTTAAGAGCTTTTACTTCCTCAAATAATCGATTCGCCTGCTCTTTGTCGGCCAGAAGTTGCATCGCGTAAGTGTGAAGCTGTTCATCAGTAGGCTCCTCATTGATGTTGTACATCTTGATTTGAGCATAGATGCGTTCTTTTGCTAGATCGAGTACCTCGTCGTATTTTACCTCTAACTTATTGTCGGTCACAATACGATTCTCGATGATTGTCCACTTCAGGTTACTTACGAAATCTGCGAAGCCTTCCTCAATCTCATTTTCCGATAATTCAGGATTGGTTGCTTTTAACCATTTTTTCAAAAATGCCTCTGGGAATTCGACATTTACTTTTTCCATTCCGAAAGTATACATGTCGTTACGCAATTTTTGAGCAGAGTTTTGTTTGAAGAGGTTTTCAACTTCTTCTTTTACTTTTTCATTAAACTGCTCTTCAGTAGTTACCTCACCAGCAGGGAATAATTTGTCAAAAAACTCTTGATTAAGATCAGATTCCTCTAGACGATTAATGTTCTTAATGGTCAAGTTGAACTTGGTGTCTTCTAATCCCTCCGCCTCTTCTTCAGTAATTTCTAAAATACGTGCTAAGTCGGCTGGCTTGAACGCCTTTTTAACATCTAATTTAACTTGATCGTCCTTTTTTAGACCAACAAGTGATTTTTTTATTTTTGCATCTTGAATTTGTTCGATACGAACTGAAGCAGTTTTTTCTAAACCTTCTTCTTTCTCCTGCGTCAATGTAGCATAAAGAACATCATTTTCTTCAGAAGTTTCCGGGTTGGTCATTTTACCGTAACTGCGACGTAAGTTCTTAATGCGTTCGGTTAATGTAGCTTCGTCTGCTTTAATGTCGTATTCGACAAATTCTGTCTTCTCGTCAAATGGGATTTCGAATGCGGGGGCAAGACCAATTTCATAATTAAAACTGAAGGTATCTTTAAAGTCCCAATTGTATTGGCTGTCCTTATCCTCTTCTTTAGGTAGGGGTTGACCAAGAACCTCTAGCTTTTGTTCGCTAATGTATTCCGCAATTTTATCGTTGATAATTTTATTGATTTCATCAAAAAGAATGGATTTTCCATACATTCTTCTAATATGACCTGTTGGCACCATTCCAGGTCGGAAGCCAGGAAGGTTTGCCTTCTTAGCTTGTTCCTTGATTGCTTTGTCCACTTGCGGGTTATAATCCTCAGGTGCAATTTCTACGAGGACGTTAGCGTTGATCTCATCAATGTTCTGGTGTGAAATATTCATACTCTTATTTTAGCGTTTCGCGTTCTTAATTTAAACCTCGGCTTTGTTATTTAGCCGAGCGGATAGAAAATAGGAAGAGCAGATTAAACGATTTGCTGTACCTATTCTATTTTGCTGCCCGATTGCTCACCACAACTAGACAATAAGGTCGTTTTTTTCTTTCTTGACTTGAAGAAAGATGCGCTACGTCCTTTTATAAAAAATCCTCCCGAGGTGAAGTTTCGGGAGGACATCAAGTGCGGAAGAAGGGACTCGAACCCCCACGCCTTGCGGCGCCAGATCCTAAGTCTGGTGCGGCTACCAATTACGCCACTTCCGCAGTTAGGATTTTTGTGAGTCACAAAGATAGAAACGAAAGTGATATATGTCAAGCTTTTTTGAGTGTTTTTTTTATCATTTGTCGTAACCCTTTGTATTATAACGCGGTAATTTTTCGGATATTCTGTATCGAACCGATATTTTCTCCGAACGGGATATCTAACGAGATCAGGTCACCACTTGGTCAATGACAGTTGGAGCAGTTTTGGGTATGTGTTTTGAATGGGCGCGCTATACTTCTACGGTATTTTTCTTATTTTCGTGATTAAAATATTTTCTTATGCACAAGATTTCATGCCTAGGAGCCCTCTTATTAATTCAGACTATGGTTTTTTCTCAAACAGGATCACAGGTACCTCAAAAGATCGATAGACCTAAAATAGAAGAACGGGCCCCGCAACAACAACAGATAGCACCCTTGTCTCCCGAAACACTATGGAAGTTGGCACGGGTAAATGGGGAAGGGATTTGGAAACACGGACAACAGGTGATTATAGGGGTATCTCAATATGACCTGGAAAGTAACCAATCGGAGAAGGAATTGTTTGCAGTACCTATAGCGGGCGGCGATATGGTCCAGATAACGGATCGTCCGGGTGCAGAGAGTGTATTGAAAATTAAAGGCGATGACGTTTATTATATACGTAACGGTCAGATTTGGCGCTTGAACCTGACATCCAGAGCGGATGAGCAGATCACGAACTACGAAGGGGGGCTTGCTAACGTCAAATTATCACCAGACGGCCAGCAGATCTTGTTTACTAAGCAGGTACTTGTTCAATATTATCACAGCAAGGACAAATACGAAGAACTGACGGAGTCTGACGTTTATATCTATGATAATTTGGATTATCGGCACTGGGATACGTGGAACGACGGAAAATTCAATCATCCATTTGTGGCTAAATTTGAAGATGGGGAAATTACTGAAGAACGTGATCTATTAGAAGGAGAATCTTTTTATTCTCCGCAGATGCCCTTTGGTGGGGCTGGAGATTATACCTGGTCGCCAGATGGAAAGTCAGTCTATTACGTCAGTAAGAAGAAGTTCGGTACAGCATATGCCTTAAGTACCAATACCGACTTATTTAGACATGATCTTCAAAATGATCAGGTGGTGAATGTGACTGAAGGAATGGAAGGTTACGATACCGATCCCGCTTTTAGTAAGGACGGGCGTTGGCTGGGGTGGCTAAGTATGGAAAAGGATGGGTATGAAGCGGACAAGAACGATATTTATATACAGGACCCTATTAGCGGAGAAAGGCATAATTTAACGGGGCATTGGGACGGGACAGTGAACGCGTATACTTGGAGTGAAGACAGTAAAAAGATATTTTTTACTGCGCCTACTCAAGGTACAGTCCAGCTTTTTGAAATTCAAATTCCAACGGATTTTAAGCGGAAGGCGCAACCCGTTGTGAAGCAGCTGTCCGACGGGCAGTTCGACATAACAGGTATCATAGGCGAAACGGAAGAGGGGTTGATCGTGAGCTCTACGACAATGACAAGAGCGCCTGAGATTTATGCATTCCTTTGGGAAACCAAAGCGCTGCGATCGATTTCCGCTGTTAACGAAGAAATATATGAGTACGTCGCTCATGTCGATGTCAAACCGAGAGTGACGACGGCTAGCGACGGGGCGGATTTATTTTCATGGGTGATCTACCCGCCGGATTTCGATCCTAACAAAAAATATCCGACTTTACTGTATTGCCAAGGCGGTCCGCAATCAGCTACTACACAATCGTACTCTTTTCGATGGAATTTCCAATTGTTAGCCTCGCAGGGCTATATTGTAATTGCTCCGAATAGAAGAGGTATGCCAGGGTGGGGGACCGCATGGAACGAGGAAATTTCTGGAGACTGGGGTGGGCAAGCAATACGAGACTACCTTTCAGCGATCGATGACTTAGCGAAAGAGCCCTACGTCGATACCGAGCGGCTGGGCGCAGTAGGGGCAAGTTACGGCGGGTACTCGGTATTTCAGTTAGCAGGGATTCATGAAGGACGATTTAAAAGCTTTATTTCTCACTGCGGTTTGTTTGATATGGTGTCCTGGTATGGGACAACAGAGGAGTTGTTTTTTGCAAACCATGACTTAGGAGGGCCGTACTGGGAACAATCGAATATGAAGACCTATACGGAATTTAATCCCATTCGGCGAGTTGATCAGTGGGACACCCCAATCCTCATTATCCAAGGAGGAAAAGATTACCGTGTGCCGATCGGGCAGGGGCTGGCGGCTTTCCAAGCGGCACAACTCCAAGGGATTAAAAGTCGTTTAGTTTATTTGCCTGACGAAAATCACTGGGTGTTGTCGGGGCATAACGCTCAAGTATGGCATCGTGAATTTTTCAAGTGGCTGAACGAAACGCTATAGAATAAGTAGGCGTATAAAAGACAAAAGCGGTAAAGATACCTGAGGTATTTTACCGCTTTTGTCTTTTATTGTGACTTTGGGTTATTTAGTGTCCTTTTTTCCGAAAATAGAGATTTTGAGATATTTTCCAGGATTTTCAGACAGGTCTTTTATAAGTTGATCCAATGACGCGGAGGCATTGTTTAGGTTTTGGTAGAGCTCCTCGTCATGAATTAATTGACTAAGGGACCCATTTCCGTTATTGATTTTGTCGGTAATCTCCTGCACATTCTTCATCGCTTGATTGGCATTATCAACGGTTTGCTGAATTTCCGTTCTTGCCAAATCGTTGGAGAGCGTGTCCAGATTGGATAGGATGCTGTTGATCTTGTCGTTGTTGTTTTTGAAATTCGTTGTGATGGATTCCATATTGGCTAATATGTTGCTTAGGCGATTCCGTTCTGAGCCAACTAGACCGTCGACATCACCGGTAATCTTCTCCAAATTCTTGAGCGAAGCAGCGATACTGCGAACGCTAGTTTTAAAATCGCGCTGGAATTCCGCATCCATTACAGAATTGACCCCAGAGAGTACGGAATCGAGTTTGACGACCAAGTTTTCAATTTTTTGTTGTAGAGGCTCGACTTTTTCCATGAGGTTTGCTTGAACGTCAGATAGCAACGGGTCACCGTCGCGAGCCATGGTCGTACTGTTCCCTAATTCGAAAACGATCGCTTTACTCCCAAGTAGATCTGCACTAACTATTCGCGCCACCGAATTAGAAGGGATCTCGTAATCATCGTTTATTTTAAATTCTGTTCGGATTTTTCCGTTCGGTTGGAGTTTGAGGGCCGATACTCGGCCGATTTGAAATCCGCTGACCAATACGGGTTTAGACACGGCGAGCCCATCGACATTGTCGTATTCGGTGTAGAACGTGTTTTCGCTGCTGAACACGTTGTTTCCTTTCAGAAAACTGTAGCCGATAAATAGAATAGCGATAGCTATGCTGGTTAATGCCCCTACTTTAGTTTCGTTTGATATTTTCAAAATGGACTCGCTTTAAGATTTGTTTCTCCCTAATTAACCACCAATTTAAATAAAAAGTTTCTATTAAGGATTGAAAGTTCCAAAAAAGCGAGCTATTTGTCTACTTGTTGCGTGTATTAGCCCCCAACAAGGCGGGATGAATCACCATCAGTGAGATGAAGAACCAACTTCATCACGCCTTAACGCTCCATACTCTTTCTGTACGTGTTGATTGCGTTGAACAGATCGTTTACAATCGCTTCTTGCCCAGCGGCGGACATCATGTAGCTTTCTTCTGAAGGGTTGCTGATAAATCCGATCTCCGTAAGGACGGCAGGCATTCCAGCGGTAGCCAAAACGGCCAACGACTGCTCTTTCACCCCACGATCTGTGCGCTTGGAGGACGCAAACTCGTTTTGGATGTACGATGCGAAGCGAATACTGTGTTCCCGATAACGTCTTTTCATTAGCGAAAACACAATGTATGAAGAAGGGTCTTTGGGATCAAACCCGCCGTAATTCTCTTGGTAGTTTTCTTCTAAAAGAATCGATGCGTTTTCACGGATGGCCACATCCTGATCTCCTGTGCGATTGAAACCTAAAACCAGTGTCTCGGTTCCTCTGGCCGAGGACGCACGAGAACCAGCGGCGTTGCAGTGAATAGATATAAATAGATCAGCGTGATTTTTATTCGCTAAAGCTGGTCGTTCGTATAGTTTGGGATACACATCGGTTTTACGTGTATAAATGACTTTAATTCCTGGAAATTCTCTTTCTATCTTTTTACCTAATTTTAATGCCACCTGTAGGACGATGTCTTTTTCCTTAGACCGACGCCCTATAGCTCCGGGGTCGCGGCCGCCATGGCCAGGATCCAAGACGATGGTTCTTAATTTTCGTGAGTTCTGTTGGGGTTCTTTGCTACCTGCCGAGGAGAAGCCGATGAGCATGATACAAAAAACACAAGCGGTTACCATTCCGATTCTCATTGCTACACTCACTGTGGTTCTAATTTGTTTTTGTTCTGCTAGATGCTTTTTATTCATTCTTAAATTTCAATAATGTTTTTATTGCAGTCCCGAACTTGTGCGGTAATGTTTTATTGCATTGACTAGATTGTTAACGATCTCTTCCTGTCCTGCTTCGGAGAGCATAAACTTTTCTTCTTCTGGATTGCTGATAAAACCGATTTCCGTCAATACCGCAGGCATGGCAGCCGGAGCTAGCACAGCCAGTGAAAGCTCTTGCACTCCACGATTCGGTCGTCCTTTCTTACTGTATTCGTTCTGAATATAGGTTGCAAAACGAATGCTTTTGTCCCGATAGGTTCTTTTCATTAATGAGAATATGATGTACGTAGATGGATCATTGGGATCGAACCCTCCGTAATTATCCTTATAGTTGTCTTCCAATAAAATGTCGGCGTTTTCTCTGACCGCGACATCAGACTCACCACGTTGCAGTCTATTGAATCCACAGACAAACGTTTCCGTGCCGCTTACCTGCGGTCGCCGTAAGATCTGAGTCGAATATTTTCCATTTTTCCCGCGAACTCGGCGCTCTGCGTCGGCTGAATTGCAATGTACCGAGATAAATAAGTCTGCATGATTTTTATTCGCTAAAGCGGTGCGTTGATGGAAGGGAACATCCACATCAGTCTCACGAGTGAGTAACGCGGTTACACCCGGCAATTCTTTTTCGATCGCTACTTTTAGTTTTTTGGAAACCTGCAATACAATATCCTTTTCGGCGGCAATTCGGCCTTTTGCGCCCGGGATTTTCCCACCATGCCCTGGATCGATAACGATCAGTTTCATCGCTTTATTGTTGGGCCTGTCAGAATTTATAGAAGGATTTTCCGTCATTCCGCCCTGATCCGCCGATTGGACTATTGGCCTGAAAAGAAATATGGATACGATTAATCCCAAAAATATTAACCCGATCTTGGGTGATTCATTGAATGTCATGATTTTTCCAATAAAAATTGTATTAATCAACCTCCTGCCCGAACAAATTGTTAAATATGATTTACTTTCGAAAAACCTCGATTATGTTGTTGTTTTTTGACTATTTTTGCCAACAAGAGTTTAAAATTAGCACAAAAATAACATTCGTATTTCATTTTGAAGGCTTTAAGTTGTTTTTTCCTTTTTATTACACTTAGTCTGATGGGGATTGCTCCACTACAGGCACAAGTAGAAGGTACCCCCGAGGAAGAAATAACTGTGACCGATACCATACCTCGTGACACCGTTCCAACCGATACCAGCACGAATAATTTTAAAGAAGTTTCAGGACAGGATACTGTTCATATGCAGGATGAGGGTGGATTGGAAACCGTAGTCACGATAACGGCGAATGATTCATCCTGGAACGAGGTGCGGAAGAACGT
>DXCW01000110.1 GCA_019115805.1 Candidatus Sphingobacterium stercorigallinarum | reverse complement strand
TGCTCCCGGGAACCCTTAAACAGGTTCGGGTTTGAAGTCGATCTAATTATGAAACATATGGTAATGGTTTGGTTGCTGACGGTGCAGTTTGCCTTCGGCCAACAGCTCAACCCATCGACGGAGGAAGTGGTAGAGACGGTCATGAATATGGGCCTTAAAAACCAAGACCGAAAGGCGCTTGATCTGGTGGGTGAGGCATTAACACGTACGGGGCTTGGCGCGGATGACTTGATCTATTTACAGACCTACCGCGTGGCGCTCTTGTTGGCCAACGACAGCCTGAAAGCAGCGAGTTCAGCGCTTGACGACATTGCGCGTCAAGAAAAATTAACCTCCCATCCGGTGAGCAAGGCTATGGCTTACCGCGCACGAGCAAACCTCCACAGTTACCTGAATCAGTCAGATTTAGCCATACAAGACTGTAAAGAAGGACTAAAACAATTAGAAGGGGTGGCCGGACAACATGCGCTCAAGTATTGGTTGAATTATCAGATGTATGCGACCTATAGCGGATGGGGGGATACGCAGAAGATGGCTCATTATATAGAAGAATGTGAGCATGAAGCCCAGCAATCCGGCAATTGGAACTTAATTGCCAATGTACATTTGGGGAGAGCTAGCGTCTATTTGAATCGTTACCGAGAGCAAAGTAAGCCTGCGGATTTGGACAGCAACTACTTGCATTTGGAAGAGGCCTATCAGCTGTTCGAAGCTTATCCAGATCAAGTCAGCAGCAACACGCTAGTGGTTGCTTGTATCAATTTAGCGAACTATTTACTCGAGTTCTCGACAGCCGATCTGCAGACACGTAAAACTAAAGCTTACACGTATCTGTCTAAGGCCGAAGAAGAGCTAAGTAAGGAACACGCGCGTTTCAGTCGCTGGGTAAATATATACGGTATTAAGAGTGATTTTGCCATGAAAGAAGGCAATATGGCATTGGCCGAGCAATACTTAGTGGAAGCCGTTAGCCGATTGGATAGTCGAGCGGATAATAGTTTGTTGCGGCTGGAGCACGCGCTACACCAGCATCTGGCTCAGCTTGCGGAGAAAAAAGGAGATTTGACATCGGCTTTGGCGTATCAGAAACGAGGGGAAGAAATTTTGAAACAGAATTTCGATCAGATGCAGATGGCGAATGCGCAAAAACTAGAGGTGCAATATGAATCGGAAAAGAAAGATCAACAATTGATTCTGCTGAGGGAGACCGCCGAGCTCCGGCAGCGTCAAAACTATTTATATGGCGGGCTTGCCGTTGCCGCTGTTTTAGGCCTTTTATTCATGTTTCGTTCGTATCATTTTAAGTTGCGGTATTCGATCGAGCGAGAACGGAAATTAGCGCAAGAAAAAGAAGATGCGGAACGGACGGCTGCCCTACAGGTAAAGTTCGAGAAAGAAGAGCAGGCACGGTTACAGGTCGAGCAAGATCTATTGGAGCTGAAGCACCAACAACTACAGAAAGAAGCGTTAGCCAATTCGTTGATTATTGAGCATAAAAACGATATGTTGAAGCAAATTCAGCTTAAACTCCGAAATGGCGATCCCCGTGATATACAAAAGTTGCTGCGTGAGGAAACCTTATTGAATGCGGACTTTGAAGACATCAAATGGCAAATACAACAACTCCATCCGAATTTCTTTCAGCAATTAATACATAAAGCGGAGGCGAAACTGACCGCATTGGATTTGAAATACTGCGCCTATATTTACCTGCAGTTGTCCACCAAACAGATTGCCCAAGTGTTACACGTGGAAGCTCAAAGTGTGCGGATGTTTAAATATAGGCTGAAACAAAAATTCGCCTTACCTAAGGAAACCGATTTGGAAACTTTTTTACAGGGCATAGGTGCTGCTGGATAAACGGAAGCTTTTTTATCCTCCGAGTGTTATTCGTCTTCGGGCCCGTAGAAATCCAGCAGTGAATCGATATAAGGGTCGTCCCAACCGGAAGAGATGTCCTCAAAAGCTTCATCAGGGATATTCGTTTGTCGAACTTCTAGAGAGGTGCCTTTTTTATGCTCGTGGAGTTTTAAGGTCACAATGGAGGGTTCCGGCTCATCGCCAAAATACCATTGTTGAACAATTTTTTCAAAGGGCAGCAATTCCAGGAACTTGCCCTGTATGGCACCGTCCCACATCGAGAACTCTCCGCCCACAACGGGATCTATAGCGACCTGATCACCCGTCCACAGTCGGATGGTAATTTCCGTGGTTAAAGCACGATACAGTTCTTCCGGGGACGCGGGAATAAGGTAATATTTTTTAAAATCTTTCATATTTTATCGAAGAAAAAAACAGAATTGCTGTAAATTTACGGAGAATTTCAGCAACAGATGAGTACAATTCTTCCCAATGCCTTAATTCAGCGTTTAGGAAATGACCCTTTCTTCGATAAAGAAGGGTTTCTAGCTGCGCATCATGCAGACGACAAATTGACCTCCGTTCGAATTAACCCCGAGAAACCTAGTCCCTTATTATTTCCGCTTGACCACCAGGTTCCCTGGTGTCCGACGGGTTATTACCTTGAAGAGCGACCAGCCTTCACGCTGGATCCCTTGTTCCATGCGGGTTGTTATTACGTGCAGGAAGCTTCTTCCATGTTTCTTTCGCATATTATTGCTGTGCTGGGATTGGACTCCAAAGCCGTCCGGGCATTGGATTGTTGCGCTGCCCCAGGCGGTAAGTCTACGCTATTAAATGCCAGGCTTTCCAAAGATAGCTTGTTGGTGGCCAACGAGATTATCAAAAATAGAGCGATTGTACTCAAGGAAAATCATGTGCGGTGGGGTACGGCGAATGTTGTCGTGAGTCACAATGACCCCTCGGCGTTCAAGCGCCTCCCGGGATTTTTCGATCTGCTGCTCGTCGATGCACCATGCTCGGGATCAGGTATGTTTCGCAAGGACGAACAAAGTATAGACAAATGGTCAGAGGCTGCCGTCAAATTATGCGTGGAGCGTCAGCAACGTATTTTATCTCAAGTGCTCGAAAGTCTGGCGAGCGACGGCTACCTACTGTATTCTACTTGTTCTTATTCGCAAGAGGAAAATGAAGATATGGTGGATTGGCTGATCTCCACGTACAATCTAGAGTCGGTTCCAATACCCGTCGACGCAGAGTGGAATATCAAAGAGACCCAATCGGTTAAACATCAAGGTTACGGATATCGATTTTATCCGCATTTGACAAAAGGTGAAGGCTTTTTTATAAGCGTGTTGCGGGCTTCCGGTACGCGCAGCTCCTTTTCACTAAAAAAAATGAAATCGGATAAGCAAGCGGTGTCGCCAAAGGATTTAAAGGGCTGGATCGAAGAGCCCCAGCGTTTTGTAACCCTAGTGCACCATCAGGTCGTGCACTTCTTTCCTGAGGCGCATGAGCTGTCCGTTAAAGCCTTGCAACAGGTGCTGTACTTAAAAAATGCGGGTACGATTGCTGGAAAATGGTTAGGAAAGGAATTGGTGCCAGCTCATGATTTAGCCATGAGTGTCCATGCCGAGGATGCGCTCCCGTTCGTGGATGTAGAGCTCGATGTAGCCAGAGAGTTCTTAAGAAAGAAAATGTTAGACGTCAGTTTGTTTTCCTCAATCAAAAAAGGATGGTGTATGGTGAAGTTCAATGGAGTGAGCTTAGGTTGGGTAAAAGTCTTGGGGCAGCGCGTAAACAACTATTATCCTAACGACGTGCGGATTGCGCATCTTTAGCCGGTAATTCCGCTGCAATTAGCGCCACGATGTCTTCCGCTACGGCCGATTTGCTTTTCAGTGGAAAATGGAGTTGCTCTCCGCTTCGTTTAACCACTGTCACCTTATTGGTATCGTGCGCAAATCCCGCTCCAGAATCCCGCATCGAGTTGAGGACAATGAAATCCAAATTTTTGCGTGCTAATTTCCCCTGCGCATTTTCCAATTCATTTTGCGTTTCTAAGGCGAAGCCGACTACGAGTTGGCCTGGCTTTTTTTGTGCACCTAAAGTGGCCAAGATATCGGTTGTTTTCTCCAGCTCAATGTGCAGTTGTGAGTCGCTTTTTTTGATTTTCTGTTCAGCAACCTGTATCGGCGTGTAATCCGCCACCGCCGCACTCATCACTAAAATATCACTGTCCTGAAAATTCGCCGTGCAAGCCTCCAGCATTTCCTGAGCAGAGGTGACCTGGACACGTTGGATTTTACCCACAGCGGGGACAGCGAGCGAAGTCGGTCCTGATACTAGGGTCACTTCTGCACCCTGGCGTGCGAGGTGTTCCGCTATTGCATAGCCCATCTTACCCGTAGAATGGTTGCCAATAAACCGGACGGGGTCAATGGCTTGGTAGGTGGGACCTGCTGTTACTAATGCCTTTTTTCCTTTCAACGGCTGCGGGGAAGCGGAGAAGATCTGCTGGATAAAAGCGAGGATGTCCTGAGGTTCCGCCAATCGACCTTCGCCCACCAATCCACTCGCTAATTCGCCTGTTGTCGGCGGTATGATGTGATGACCGAACTCCACCAGGCGATCTATATTGTGACGGGTGCTGGGGTGTTTCCACATATCCAGATCCATTGCTGGAGCGAAACATACCGGGTTTTTCGTAGACAAATAAACGGCTTGGAGTAGGTTGTCACACAATCCGGCCGCGCACTTCGCGATCGTGTTTGCAGTAGCCGGTGCAATCAGTAGCAGGTCCGCCGCAGCGGCAATATGGACATGATTGTTCCATTCGCCGGTTTTGGAATCGTAATAATCGACCAATACCGGTGCGTTGGAAAGTGTAGAAAGGGTGAGTGGCGTGATAAAGTGCGTTGCTCGCTCGGTCATGATGACCTGAACGCTCGCCTTTTCTTTTCTCAATAGTCGGACTACCGTTGCCATCTTATAAGCGGCAATACCGCCGCTTATTCCGATCACAATATGTTTTCCGTCTAATGACATGGATATTATTCTTGCTCTTTAGCGGGATTTCTAAAGTAGATTTTGTCGTTTAAGAACTCATCTAACGCGACTAAAGAAGGCTTAGGCATTCGCTCGTAATGCTTCGAAATTTCGATCTGTTCCCGATTTTCAAAAACCTCCTCCAGATTGTCGTTTGTGCTGGCGAATTCAGATAATTTCTGATTCAACTCTTCTTTGACGTCGACAGCAATTTGGTTCGCACGCTTCCCAATCACTACAATGGACTCGTAGATGTTCCCTGTCGAGGCATCCAGTTCCCGTAAGTCACGGGTTACCGTAGTGGTAGGAATAACATTGGTATTATTATTTTGACTCATATTTGTGATTATAGATGATGCTGAATTAATTATTGTTTTCCAATTCAATGGGAACACCTGTCGGTGAGGAGATGCCCATTTCTTCTTGATATAGTTTTCTGGCTTGTTCTTGGTTTTCCAAGATGCGCACAGCCGCGGCGATCTTGCGATCCGCATTATGTCGAAGATCGTTTAATTCTGAGGAATAGTCACTTTCCGGATAATGGGAGGTGAAATCATCGTAATAATCGATCATCTGATTAAAGCGCTCTTCTTGGCGATGTGGATAACTGTTGTCCGCAAAAAGATATTGGGATTTAACGAGTAAATATTCAATATCCTCCGCATGCCGGGTATCCGGGTATTGCTTCAGTACATTCTCTAGGGCTATAACAGCTGCACGGTAATCGTCAGGCAAACCCATATTATAGTAAAGCTTGGCATTGTCAAATGCTTTCTTTTCCAGTTTGTCTCGTAAATTTTGTATCAATTCACCCGCTTCTTTAGCGCGCTCCGATTCCGGATAAATGTTGACAAATAGTTGAAGCTGGTCAATGGCCCGCAGGGTGTTTTCCTGATCTAAGCTGGATCGTGGTGAATCCAGGTAAAAACAATACGCCTGCATGAACCGACATTCCTCAGCACGTGGGCTGTTTGGGTAGCTGTCGGCAAAGGTTTTAAAGTGGAATCGAGCGGAAATATAATCCTTAAGGCGGTAGGCCGAATAGGCAGTGTAATACGCCAAATCCTCTGCATCAGCCGTACCTCGGTATCGGGTGAGCAAATCCTGAAATAATGTCAAAGCCTTCGAGTATTTTTCATTTTCGTAAAACTTGACTGCTTCCTGATATTTCATTTGCACATTATTGCTGGCTCTTAACTTCTCAAATTTACTTTTACAGCTACCCAAGCAAAGGAGAACAGTTAAGCCGACAACTAGGCTAAATACATGATTCTTTAAAAACATTCCACAAAGATACGTCAATTAATGCTATTTTTCAATTTTTAATAATCGCGAAAATAAAGGATTTATCAAATAGCTGGCAAGTGAGGAAAGGCGATTTAACAATCTTTAACGAAGACATTTAGCTCCATATGTCTTTTCGTAGATGTAGATTTAAAAACCCCTTCGGTGGGCCGGCGAACATGAGCGGGCTAGGCGCCGTTGGAATCGTCAACTGAATGTTGAAATCCAGCACCTTTTCAGGTATTGCTTAAAAAAATAACTATCTTTACGTTTGGTAAAAAATTATTAGGAACGACGTAATGACCTTATTAGAGAGAGTAGAGCAAGCTTTAGATTCTATCCGGCCTTATTTGCAGACTGACGGAGGGGATGTATCGGTTCTGGAAATTACCCCGGATAATGTAGTCAAGCTTAAATTGTTGGGAACATGTGCGAGTTGTTCGATGAGTATTATGACCTTCAAGGCCGGATTGGAGCAGGCGATAAAAAAATCGGTTCCAGAGATTGTGGCGGTTGAGGCGATTAATTTAACGGATATCAATGACCCCAACGCCATTAATCCCAACCAATTGTAATAGAAATTTTAGATACTGTTAACACATTTTAACAGCATCATCCGTCATATTTTCCCTAGTTTTGTGAATACGATGCGGTTTTGGCTGAAATATATCTTTATCACGGGCTTCATCCTGGTCAGTCAGCACCTGTTTGGCCAGCAGCAGCAGGTCGTGCAGTTTTCCGGTTACATTACCGCTGAGGGAACAGATATTGCTGTGCCGTACGTCACGATACGTAATACGAGCTACGGGAACGAAATGTACACGGCGAATCACGAAGGGTTTTTTACCTTCGTTGCGCACGTGGGGGACGTGATAGCGTTGAGTTCCATCGGGTACGAAGCGATAGAAATTACCGTGCCACCGACCGTCGGGGATAAGTATACGATCCGTCTGGAAATGAAACCTTTGATCGAGGAGTTACCCGTGGTTACCGTGGGTCCACCGTTGCCTTGGGCGAGTATAGAGGAATTCAATCGGGAGTTTTTAGCGCTTAACAGCGCAAATGATGAGATATTGACGGCGCAACGAAACCTATCCCCACAAGCTCTTTCTGCGCTTTCACGTATAGTTCCCAGAAGTGCGGAGGAAATACAAACTTACAATAGCTTACGTAGACATATCAATATGTCGAACCAGGCCATCAATCAAAATATGGCCAATCCCTTGTTGAACCCATTTGCTTGGGGGCAATTGATTAACCAGATCAAACGCGGAGATTATAGCCGTCAACGCTTGAAATATTAGCCGTTTTCTGCATCGAGCCGTCTATCCATGTTCCGGATGTTCAATCGTGAGGCCAGATACGACACGAGTGTGGATACCAACAGCACCGTGACTAAGATCAAGAGAATATCTGCGTAACGCACTTCAACGGGGTAGGCGTCGAATAACGAACCCTGACCAGCCCGTATCCATCCAAAGCGATCTTGTAAGAGACAGAATCCCAAACCGACAAGGGCCCCGATCAGGCTACCTATGAGTGCGATCATCAATCCCTGATAAAAGAAAATATTCTGGATGAGTTGGCGATATGCCCCTAGACTATTCAGCACGATCATGTCTTGCTTTTTGTCGATCACCAACATTGTGAGTGATCCAATAATATTGAAAATAGCGATCACCCCAATAATCGTCACAATGAAAAAAACAATCCACTTTTCTGAGCGAACGGTTTTATAAAGGGTAGGGTTTTGTTGTTCTCGGTTTTTGACCAGATAGTTCTCGCCTACTAGACGTTGTAGTTTTCGTTGTACACTACGGGAATTATCATCATGAGCATACAGTTCTATAGCGGATATCTCCTGCGATTCGTTCAACAATTCCTTTGCAAAATCAATGGGCACAATGATCAAGTCTTCAAAGCCCATTTGATACGTGAGCATCGCATTCGGTTGTACGCGCCGTGTTCGAATGTCTTCCAGTGGATTCACACTCGAGACTGAAGCTTTTTTATCGGGTGTGTGTAGCAGCACGAAATGATCGGCTTGCTGTAAGGGAACTTGGAGGTTTGCTTGTGCGGTGGCGCCAAGAATAGCGAAGTGAGCGCTGTCGGCAAGCAAGTCCAGGCCGCCGCCAATTAACATCTGCTGGGTAATCAGATGGGTCAGGCTGCTGGGCTCTACACCTTTCAAACGCCCGATGAATTGTTGCTGCCTATATTCGGCCAGTATTTTTTCTTCGATTACTTCACTATAGGAAGAAATTTCAGGTAAGTTACGTAATGTCTCAAAGGATGCGGTGTCTGTAGAGAATAGTTTGCCGGAGCGAGGTTCGATACGGAATTCCGGTGAAAACGTGCTGTACTGTGAGAGAATGAAGTGTTCCAGTCCGTTGTAAAACGAGAGTACGATCACCAAGGTAGCGGTACTCACCAAAACACCGACCAAGCTAATCAAGGAAATGATGTTAATGGCATTAACCGATTTCTTGGAAAACAAATAGCGTCGGGCGAAGAATAACGGCAAACGCATCATTACCCCCTTACAAATGGATTGCTCCGTTTTTCCTCACCAACTTGCGTCACGGGTCCGTGACCTGGATAGACGATGGTCTCATCGGGTAGTTGGTATATTCTGCTGGCGATACTTTCCAGCAATTGTTGATGATTCCCGCCGGGCAAGTCCGTGCGGCCAATACTGCCTTTAAAAAGGACGTCCCCGCCGATTAGGAATCGATGCTGAGCGCTATATATACACAGGTGACCCGGCGAATGCCCTGGGGCTAAAATCAATTCGAATTCCTCTTGACCCAAATACAACCGATCTGTTTCGGTTAAGAATGTCTCTGGGATAGGAGAAGGTTCATAACGAATACCCATCTGGGGCGCATAATTCTGGACTTCGATGACTAAGGGGAGCTCAAGCTCATGAAATTGGGGCACCAAATTATACGTGTCGCAAACGAAGTTATTTCCCAATACGTGATCAATGTGACCGTGGGTATTGATCAACTGCGTCGGTTTGAGCTGGTGTTCATCGATGAAGGCTTTGAACTCGCTTTCTTCCTGGTAGTGATGCATACCCGGGTCGATGATTAAACAATTTTTGTGCTCATCATATATGACATAGGTGTTTTCCTGATACGGGTTGAAAACGAACGTTTTGATCTGAAGCATACCCAAAAATAGCATTTATTTCCGAGCAAAACATGCCGCCAAGCGATTTGTTGATCAAAGGAAAGGGTATCTCGGCTGCCTTAGGACCCCATCCAAATCTGCCAATTCCGTTCTGCCTGCAAGACCAACATCTCGTATCCGTTTTTAATCTGTGCCCCAGCTTGCTTTCCTCGCGTTAAAAATAAGGTTTCCTCGGGGTTATAAATCAGATCGTACAACAGGTGACTGGACCCAATCCCCGAATAAGGAATGTCGGGACAGGCATCGGTATTGGGATACGTGCCTAGGGGCGTGCAGTTAATTAATAAGCGATGTGCGGCGATGAGCTCTGGTGTGAGCTCGGGATAAGCGAGTTGTCCACTGCCCGGCGTTCTACTGACAATTTGATACGGAATGCCCAATTTACGTAACACGAAAATGACCGCTTTACTCGCACCTCCGTTTCCGAAAACAAGCGCTTTTTTCGGGTCCGGATCAAGTAAGGGTCGCAGGGATTGTTCAAACCCAAATGCATCGGTGTTGTAGCCGTGTAACACGGGTGCCGCTGGGTCTGTTTGGTCTATACGGATACAATTTACCGCGCCAATTTCCTGTGCCTCTAAAGACAATTGATCCAGATACGGGATCACGCTTTGTTTGTAAGGAATTGTGACATTCACACCGATAAAATCCGGTTGTTGGTGGAATAGCGCGGGAAAATCGGTGATTTGGGTCAGGGGATACAAATCATAATCTATGCCCCGGATGTCTTCACGTTGGAACTTATCCAGATAGTACTTTTTAGAAAAAGAATGCCCCAATGGGTATCCAATTAGCCCTAATCGTTTCATCGATTCTCGGTGTATTTTTTGATGATATCCACGATCACATGGTTGCTCTGTAATTGCGGTAAATATTCGAATAAAATGTGATAGTTCTCGGGGTCTGTATTCAGGGCCAATTCGAGAAAATTAAGCGCCTCGGTGTATTTGCCCGCTGCAAATAGATAAGCGACCATGCGGTAATATAAGGGCGCCGAGTCCGGGTTGCATTTTATGGCTTCCGATAGCACCTCGATCGTTTCTTCGATGCGATCTTGCTCGAAAAGAAGCGACGAATAGTCCAACCAGGCGTCGGTATCTTCCGGGTTCAATTCCACTACTTTCGCATACGCTAAGGTCGATTCATCGAACTGTTTTAATTTATAACGGGCGTCAGCAATGGCGAACCAGTAGTCGGGATTTTCGTCGTCCAGCTCCAATGCTTTTTTATAGAAATGAAGCGATTCGAAGTAGCGCTCTTCGAAGTCGAGGGTCACTCCGATTCCGAACCACGCATCGCTCTGCTCGCTATCTAGTTTGACCGACTTTTTATAATAATGCCGGGCTTCGTCCATTTGCTCCAATTTCTCGTAGCATTCACCGATGGCACAGTAGGTATCCGCATTCGGCGGCTCATGTTCAAAAGTCTGCTTATATACGTCAATAGCCTCGGTATAACGATCTAGATTAATGAGGGCATTCCCTTTGTTGAAATACGCCGAGGAAAAATCTTCATTGATCAGAATAGCATAGTCGTAGGCATCGATGGCCGAACCGAACTCCGAAAGTTTATGATAAGCGTTCCCTAAATTATACCAGGCGGCATAGGAGTAGGGGTCGGTATCGATATACTGCAGATAAAACTCAATACTTTCCGTTTGTTTGTCAAGCACATCGTAGCAAAAGGCAATTTCGTAGAGGGCCTCTTGATTGTCCTTGTTCACCTTTAAGCATTTTCTTAAATAGTGTATTGCTTTTTCGTAATGTCCTTGGGTTTGGTACAAGGCAGCGATTTGATAATACACTTCGTCTTTCGCATCGGTAAGTGTCAGCGCTTTAAAAAAATGTTCTTCTGCAATAGCATGTTCGTTTAAGCTTGAGAATATGGTGCCTCTTATCAAGAATATCTCCGCCTCCGACGGCTCTAGCAATTCCGCCTTCTCCAAGGCTTGTAAAGCGGGCTCGAATTGCATAATACTAGCTAACAGTTGCGCCTTTTTGATGAGAAAAGTAGTCTCGAAAGGATGCTGTGCGCCGGCGAATTCTACTACTTGTAGGGCCTTTATGGGGTCATTTTTAGATATGTAATAGTCAATGATGCCCTCAAATGCTTTAGCGTCAAAGAAATATTGGTCTTCATTCCGCAGCATTTCTTCATACCGATCAACTGAGAACTTTTGTTCTTCAGGCGATCCGAATTCAAAATCTTCTTCCATTACACTCCTATTTTAATTATCGGCAATTACAAGACTGAAAATACTACTTTTACGGTCTCGATTTGTAATTGTTTTTCAACATATCCACAATTTGGACTAGCCGATTGGGCAAAGGTAAACTATTAATCGGAGCAATCCAGTCAGTTTACCATCATATTTGGTGTCCCAGCCTATGGGACATAAAAAAAGGCCAGCTTAGCTGGCCTTTTATATACATGGTTAAAAGCAATTATTTTTTGATTTCAACACGACGGTTTTGAACACGTCCTTCTTCTGTATCATTAGAAGCAACTGGGTTCTCTTCACCGTAACCTGTCGCAGTGATGTTTGAAGCAGCAACACCAGCGTTAACTAGGTATTGTTTAACTGCGTTCGCACGGTCGTTAGACAAGTTCAAGTTGTAAGCTTCAGTACCTTCTGCAGAAGCATATCCGTCTAAAGTAACAGATGCATTGTTGTCTTTCAATTCTTTAGCCAATTTGTCTAAAGTAGAGTAAGATTCAGTTTTCAATACAGAGCTATCGAATTCGAACTGGATAGGCGCGTAGTATGCAGACGCAGTTCCGTCAGTCAATTGCTGAGGCTCAGGGAATTTGATTGGACATCCTGATCCGTCAACTACAGTACCTGCAGGAGTCTCTGGACATTTGTCAAATTTGTCTGATACACCGTCACCATCAGAGTCTTGGCTCAACTGATCAACAGTACCTTCTAAAGTAGATACACGTTGTTTCAATGCTTCAACTTCGTTACGTAGTGATGGATCTTTCAACTCATCATACAATGTAGCAACTGGGTTGGTGAACGTTAAGCTTTCTTTGTCGCGCGAACCTAAAGTGAATTCTAAACCACCGTAAACGTTAGAGAATTTACCTTTGTAGTCCATTCTAGCTGGTCCGTACAATAAGTTGTCGTCTGTGAAGTTCATGGTGTAACCTAAGTTCAAGGCAACCACTTCTGATAATTTGAATTTCACACCAACACCAACTGGGATGTAACCAGTAAGACGGTTGTCTTTATCTCCAGTAGCTTCACGATCTCCGAAGATTTCTTCACCCCATTTTCCTTCGTTGTTGTACACTTCATTACCAGTGAAGTCGTTGTTTGCGAATTGGACCGGGTTGTGCGCCATTACTCCCATACCCACTTTAGCGTAGAAGTTAACTGCATTTTCTCTTCTCATGAAGTCAATAGTACCCAATTGGAATACACCATTTAAGCTAGCTGCCCAGTTTACTGAAGTTTCAGCAGAAGTTGCGCCGAAACGGTTCTCTACTGCAGGTCCAGAAACGTCATGGTTGAACGTTTTGATTTTACCGCGGTTACCTTCTAACTCTAAACCAAATAGGTGAGAGAATTGCTTGCGGATAGTCAAACCGTAGTACTCGCCAACTTTGTTTTGGAAATATCCAACTTTTTGACCGAATGGGTTTGATCCACCTAAGATGGTGTTCGGAGTAGTGATACCACCTTGAACACCAATTGACCAAGTTCTGTATTGTGATCTACCACCAAATACAGTTGGGGTTTGTGCTTGAGCAGTCTCTGCGAAACCTAAAGCGGCTACTAGAGAAGCTGCAACAGCTGTTTTTTTAATTGTAGAATAGTTCATACTCTTTTTTTTAAGGTTATTAAAATTTTTAATTGTTTTCTAGTTGTTCAAAAAAAATCAATTTAACATAACTTAACAATAACGATGCCAAAATGCATTTTCTTGTCTGAAGCCCTGTTAGTATATTCCTATAGGGCTCTTTTGTCGGGTAAAAATAGTTATTAACAATTTATAACGCAAATTTTTTATAAAAACTTTGCCCCAATTCGATAAACTGTGCGCTATTCTGTCCTACTTGTACGATTTTCTCTACAAAATATAGTGTACAAGGGCTAAAGTTAACCCGCCAAGTATGGCGCTCACCGGAATGGTTAATACCCAAGCCCACAGTAGACTAATGGTCACACCCCAGCGTACAGCCGAGACACGCTTGACAAGACCAACGCCGATAATGGATCCGGTAATGGTGTGCGTTGTGGACACAGGAATTCCGAAATGTTCCGTGATGCCTAAGGTCAATGCCCCTGCGGTCTCCGCACTCACACCCTCTAATGGTGTAACCTTGGTAATTTTCGTGCCCATCGTTTTTACGATTTTCCAACCTCCACTCATGGTTCCGGCGGCGATGGCAAAATAACAGGTCAGTGGAACCCATTCTGGCATTTCTTCAAAGGAGCCGATGAGACCTTGAGCGATCAAGGCGGTGGCGATGATTCCCATGACTTTTTGGGCATCGTTCCCTCCGTGTGCAAAACTAAGCCCGGCCGAAGAAACCAATTGCAATACCTTAAACCATTTCTCAGCGATAGCCGGACGTGAATTCTTGCAGATGTTAATAATGATCAGCGTGATGATGATAGAGAAGATCATACCGATCAGTGGGGCCAGCACAATAAATGAAACGATTTTTAAAGTGGCTCCTAAGTTAATGGCCTCAATCGGATTGATGCCTTGGAATAGTGCGTAGGACATGCCTGATCCGGCAAAGCCACCAATTAAGGTGTGGCTGGAGCTCGAAGGAATCCCGTAATACCAGGTAAACAAGTTCCATGAAATAGCCGCAATCAAGCCCGAAAGAATCACTTCCAAGGTAATGAACTCTTCAAAAACGGTTTTTGCGACCGTGTTGGCGACTTTGTGATCTGTAAATACGAAATACGCAGCAAAATTGAAGATTGCAGCCCAAAGCACAGCCATGAATGGTGTGAGTACTTTGGTTGATACAATCGTCGCGATAGAATTGGCCGCATCGTGAAAGCCGTTGATATAGTCAAACGCAATGGCTAGAACGATAACGACGACGAGTAAAGTGGTTATCCCCATAATAATTATCTGTGGTAAGCTTGATGAACAGCGGTTTAGGCG
>DXCW01000109.1 GCA_019115805.1 Candidatus Sphingobacterium stercorigallinarum | reverse complement strand
GCCGTAATGACCTCCAAATAGGTCGCAAAGCCTCCTTTAAAAAGCAAGTTCGCATTTCGTACTGCTTTTTGAGAGTTCTCCACGCGATCTTTTGCAAACTCCAATTGTTCCCGTAGTTTTTCCACGGTAACCACCGCATCGGAAACCTCACTGACCGCCTCCATCACGGTGCGTTGAAAGGCTATTTCAGATTTATCACGTTCCAATTTTGCTACTTCCCATTGCGTTTTCAGCCGCTTATTTTTAAAAACAGGAGCAGTCAGTCCGCCGGTAATTCCGCCGAGCAGGGCACCGGGAATAGAGAACCAATTTTCCGGCATCATGGCATTGACACCGAAGACACCTTCTAAAGTGAGTCGCGGATACCGCATGGCCTGCTCAATATTAGCGTTTGCATTGGCCGCGATGAGTTCCCATTCCGCTCCACGCACATCGGGCCGGTTGCGAATAATTTCTATCGGAGCCCCCAATGAGATGTCTTTGTTCTCTGCAAATAAATGCTCAAAACTAGCTCCTCGCTTGATTTCTCCAGGCATCTGTCCGAGCAAAATGCGTAACGCATTTTCCTGTAGGACAATTTCCTTTTCTAATTCTGGGACTAAGGATGCTGCAATCAAACGTTGTGACTCGGTTTGCTGAATAGCTAATGCAGTGATCTCCCCAGCCTCGTATTGCAGTTCGATCATATGTAGCGTACTATCGTTCAGCAGTACATTTCGCTTAGCCACTTGGATCTTCGCGTCCAGCATCAGCAAATTAAAATACCCCTTAGCGACATTGGCGACCAGGTTCGTTTGAATCGCGTTCTTTACCTCTTGCGTGTTGAGATATTCAGCAGACAACTGGTCTTTAGCATTGCTGATCTTTCCCCAAATATCAATCTCCCAGCTAAATCCGATTTCGCTTCCGAACTGCGAAAGGTAGGTAAACATCGTTTCTGCAGGTTCTCTGCCCTTTCGGTCGTGCCACTTGGACGAAGGCGAGGATCCATATTCAATCGATCGGTACTGTTTGTTCGCACTGGCGATGGTGGCGTCTAGTTCAGGTAAATAGTTCATCCGATTCTGACGCAGCCACTTATTGGCGATTTCGATATTGGCCAATGCCGTCTGCATATCGTAATTTTTCACCAAAGCTGAATCAATCAGTTCTTTCAACGTTGGATCATGAAAAAACTCTTTCCACGATATGCGACTGATACTCGATGTATCTCCAAAATACGCCAACGTATCACCCCGGAACTGATCCGGTATATCCAAATCGGGGCGCTCATACTGCTGTCCTACTTTACAACCCTGAACGAGCATAAAAGCTACACATATACAAGCCATTAAAGCCTTAGCTATTGATTTTTTGTTCATCGATAGATTATTCTTCTTCCGTTTTCAATTTATTTCTGACCTGTTCGTCTAATGATTTAAACACCACGAACAACATGGGAATGATAAAGATACCCAATACCACCCCAAATAACATCCCTCCAGCAGCGCTGAAACTTATCGAGTGGTTACCGATTGCAGACGGCCCTACTGACCACATCAATGGGATTAGCCCCGCAACGAAGGCCAAACTCGTCATCAGGATCGGGCGAAGCCGCAACCTTGCGCCATTAATCGCCGCATCTACGATACTCAAGCCTTTATCCCGCTCCTGTACGGCAAACTCTACAATCAAAATGGCATTCTTAGCGAGCAAACCGATTAACATAATCAATCCTACCTGCACGTAGATATTATTCTCTAACCCCACCAAACCAATGGTTGCATAGACCCCTATTAATCCGACCGGCACAGATAGCAAGACCGCCCACGGCAAAATATAACTTTCGTACTGCGCCGCTAATAAGAAGTAGATAAACAGAATACTCAAGGCAAAAATAAGCATGGTCTGTGATCCCGATTGACTTTCTTCATAACTCATTCCCGTCCATTCGTACCCGATATTTCCTGGTAGATTCTCCGCTGCATACGTTTCAATCGCCTCCATGGCATCCCCGGTACTGTATCCGGAAGCCGGCGAGGCATTCACCATAATGGCGTTGAACAAGTTATACCGCGTGATGGTTTCCGGACCGGTAATCTTTTTAAGCGTAAGCACGGTATTAATCGGCACCATTTTCCCGTCTTTATTTCGGACAAAAATCGAATTAAAAGACTCCGGATCGGTACGATAGGCAAAGTCCCCCTGCACATACACGCGGTACTGCCGGCCGAATCGATTGAAATCACTCGCTTTCACTCTTGCAAAATACAGACGCACGGTGGACATCAGCCCATTGATACTCAATCCTAACGATTTGGCTTTCTCCATATCAATATTGATTTCGTACTGCGGGAAAGTGGACTTGAACGTCGTATACGCGCTTTCAATTTCAGGCAGATCATTTAACCCCATAATAACGGTATCCGCAAGCGCACTGAAATCCCGAACATCTCCCCCTAAGCGGTCTTGAAGTACCATTTCGATACCGGCAAAGTCACCAAAACCTTGTACGGTCGGTCTAGGAAATACCGTGAAGGTGGCCTCATGCAGTTGAGCTAAGTCTCTACGGATCGTGTCCATAAACTCTTCAATCCCTTTAAACTCAACCCGTTCGGCATGCGGCAGCATATTGATATAACCCGTCGCAAAAACTGGGCTGGTATTGGCGTCTAACGCATTGTATCCCGATACGGTCGTCTTACTGGCAATATCATCGTATTTGTTCAGGATGCTGTCGGCTTTTCGTAGTACCTCGGTGGTTCTAGACAATGAAGCACCAGCAGGCATGGCCAAACTGTAGGTGACGAAACCATCATCTTCTGTCGGAATAAATGACTTTGGCGTATTCATCATGAAAATGACTCCCACAGCTGTAACAGCGATCAATCCCAACCAAGCCATTGTTTTATGTTTAATCAACTGTGTAACCCCTACAATATACTTATTGGTCATGCGATCGAACGACGCGTTAAATGCGATAAAAAAGCGTTCCTTGTACTGATTAAATCTATTTCCTTTCTTTTCCTTTTTTTCCTCTTCGTCTTTCGGCGCTTTCAACAATAAGGCACATAAGGCCGGACTTAAAGTCAGCGCGTTCAGGGCGGAAATCAAAATCGCTGTGGCCAGGGTATACGCAAACTGCCTAAAAAAGATCCCGGATGGCCCTTCCATAAACCCCACCGGAAGGAACACAGCTGCCATCACCATCGTAATCGATAAAATCGCACCCGTGATTTCGGACATTGTCGTTAAGGTGGCCTCTTTGGCCTTCATACCCGTGGATTGCATCTTATGGTGTATCGCCTCGACCACGACAATGGCATCATCCACCACAATACCAATGGCGAGCACCAGCGCAAACATCGTCAGTACGTTGAGCGAGAACCCAAATAGTTGCAAAAAAAAGAACGTACCAATCAGCGAGACGGGGATAGCAATCGCCGGTATCAACGTGGATCGGAAGTCTTGCAGGAAAATGAAGACAATGATAAACACCAAGATAAAGGCCTCGAAAAGCGTATGCTGGACTTGGCTGATCGATTCATCGATTTGTTCGCGAACCGAATAGGTAATCTCGTAATCAATACCCTCGGGGAAATATTGCCGCTGTTCGGCGAGCACCTTTCGTACTTCCACGTCGATATCGTGCGCATTTGAACCACTGGTCTGCGTGAGGTTCAGCGTCAAGCCCGGAACACCATCCACCTTGTTATCTGAGTTCAAATTCGTCGCGCCGAATTCAACGCGAGCGACATCTTTCAAAAATAATACCGAGCCGTCCTTGTTGGTCTTGATGACAATGTCTTCAAATTGCTCGGGGCGAGTAAACCGCCCTTGGTGTTTAATTACAGTTTCAAAAGACCCTTCGATGGCTTCCCCAAATTTACCCGGCGCTATCTCAAAATTCTGATCTTTGATCGCGTCGGTTACGTCTTGGGGCACTAAATTGTACAAGGCCAGCTTTTCTGGGTTTGTCCAGACGCGCATGGCATAATCTCGGGCACCCAAGCGACTGACCTGAGCGACACCATCGACCCGCAGTAAAGGACGCATCAAATTGATCTGCGCGAAAGCTTGTAAAAAGGTCTCGTCATAGGCCGAATCTTGATGATTCGAGAACAAGTTGATCGTCATAATCACCCCACTCTGACGAGGCATTACCGAAATTCCTTCTTGATTTACTTCTGAGGGGATCTGAGAAACGGCTTTGGAAATCCGGGTTTGCACGTTAACCGAAGCAATGTCAGGATTCGTACCTGTTTTAAAAAATACAGTCACCGCACCCGATCCTGAATTGGAAGCCGTGGACCGCATATACGTCATATCCTGAACGCCGTTGATGGCTTCCTCGACCGGAACCAACGCACTCTCGGCAACCGTTTCTGCGGTCGCACCCGGATAGCTTAAATTGACGACCACACTTGGCGGTGCAATTTCCGGAAATCGAGTAACGGGTAGTAATTTTAGTCCAACCAATCCCAGGATAACGAGAATGATAGACACAACGGTCGCTAAAACGGGACGACTAACGAATGTTTTAAGCATAAAGAAAGTTTAGGTAGGTTCAGCCATTCCTATCGCAAGACAAACTCCCGAAAGGAATGCTAACCTAATGGATACTAAATCTTATTAAAAAACTAATGAGCAAGCACTGGCGTTATCACCGAGCCATCTGTTAGCTTATCGAATCCGCTCAAGACGACCTGTTCGCCTTCCTTAAGACCTTCCGATACGATAAACATATCTTTACTCGATCCTGCCAGTTTGATATTACGACGCTCGACTTTGTTGTTATCATCCAGTACATGAACGTACGTAATATTCTGAAGTTCGCTCGTTGAAATGTGAGGAATTTGGAGTACATCCTCTTTCACTTCAGCAATTTTAAGTGTACCGGTACTTCCGGAACGTAAAATATTATCCGGGTTGGCGAAAGTCGCACGCAAGGATATCGCTCCTGTTGTTCGGTCCACCTGTCCATTCACCGCATCGACCACACCTTTAAGGGGATATTCTTCACCGTCGGCCATCATCAAGGTCACCTCTGGAAAGGTTAAACGGCCTGTTCTATCGTACTCTCGGCCCTCCACGCTATCTTTACGTGCTTGCGCCTTCGAGAAATATAGAAAGTCCGACTCGTTCATCGCAAAGTATATATGCACCTCCTGAATATCCGACAAAATAGTTAATGGTTCATCGTCACCTTTAGTGATTAAGTTACCGATCCGTTTCGGAATTCTACCTATATACCCCGTAACCGGCGCAGTAATGACGGTAAAGTCCCGACTAAGCTTAGCGGAACGCACTTCTGCGGCAGCTTGATCGAGGTTCGCCTTGGCCACTTGATAATCCGATTCGGCAGACGCTAGACGCACTTCAGAAATCACATCGTTTTCCACCAGCGGTCTCAAGCGATCCACTTCCAACTTGGCATTTTTCAATTGTGCCTGTGCTACTTTTTCATTGGCCAGCATATTATTAAGATCCTCTTGGTAAAAGGATGGATCGATTTTAAACAATTTTTGTCCCTTTCTTACAAAAGAACCCTCATCGACATAAATCTCTTCCAATAATCCCTCTACCTGAGGTCGAACCTCTACGTTCACTTTTCCCTCAATGGTACCCAAATAATCCTTCACCGTCACCGCATCCGCGCGCTCTACCACGTGAACTGGCAGGGCCAACGCTTTGGTTTCGTTCTCCTTTTCTGTGGATTTGCTCTCCGAACAACTGGCCAGTATAGTAACGGCCCCCAACATCAAAATGGATCCTTTAAATAATGATAATTTCTTCTTCACAGTACTTTTTCTATTATTCTTCACTCTTTGTTTGGTAATATTCTTATTACACTTCGGCTAAATAACGTATTATTTCACAATAATTGTACCGTTTAACAAAAATTAACAGGTTAAAATTTTGTTAATTTTATGCGATCTACGCCCTTTCAGAGTGGTTAGCATACGGTTTTCACGTCTCGCTTAAAACGAACAAAACACCCTTAAACTCAGGCCTTTTATTTCCTGTTGACGCCGGCTCCTCCACTATTCTAAGTATTGTCCTTGACGAATTAGCAATCCCCGGTATTTATTGAAGACAGAAGATTTTGAAACGAATCCCAAATACTGGTACTCTTGATTAACTACGGGTAAAATCCAGACGTCATCTTTGTTCATCTTTACCATCACATCCTCCATGTTTTCACTTTCCATGATAAGATCCGCAGGCCGCTGGGCAAGCGATTCAAAAGTCTGATCTCTTCCTTCTTCTTCCCCTAAGAGAATTGAAAATAAACGCTCACTATAAATAACACCTACCAGCTTCCCTTTCTCGTCAACAATAGGGAAAATATTTCGTTTGGAATGAATAATATCACTCTGGCGGTCAGTCGGTGTCTCTTGAGGTCGGAGCACCACAAAGTTGGTCTCCAACACGTACCTGAGCTTCATCATGCTCAACACGGTGCGGTCTTTATCTTCATAGGATAATAAATCGCCAGATTCAGCCAACACTTGCGTATAAATCGAATATTTGAGCGCCCCTCGGTTGATAAAATAAGAAATGGAAGCCACCAACATAAGTGGGACCATCAAGGTATATCCACCAGTGATTTCAGCAATCAAAAATATACCGGTTAGTGGTGCGTGCATAATGCCCGCAAGTGCCCCGGCCATTCCCGCCATCACGAAGTTGGGCACATTCAATTGTACAAAACCGGTTAAGTTCACCCCATAGGCAAAGGCGAACCCCAGCATCCCGCCCATGACTAAACTCGGTCCGAACACGCCGCCGTTTCCACCACCACTGAGCGTGAATAAAGAGGCAAAAGACTTGGCAAATAAAGTCAATACAGTGTATAAGACGACCACCCAGGCCATATCGCGATACTCCACAAATAACGAATTTTTGACAATAGCGTTAAAGTGTCCATCCAACATGTTCTGTATAGCGAGGTAACCCTCGCCGTATAGTGCCGGGAAAATAAAGATCATCACCCCCAAAGAAATACCGCTCAGCCATACCCGGTTATAGGGGTTTTGAATTTTACCGAACCAGTTCTTGACCAATTGACTCACTTTGGAAAAATAAATCGTGTACAAGCCCACTAATCCGCCCAATAAAATATAAAATACAATTCCACCGACTTCCCAATCGGTCGCAATGGGATGGAAAAGTGGTTCTGCATAAAGTATCCGGGAAATCACCGCCGAAAGTGCCGAAGAAATCAGCAAGGGAATAAAAGCGGGGATAGAGAACTCTGGCAACAGAATTTCGATCGCGAAAATCATGCCTGCTACGGGACTATTGAATGCCCCAGCAATCCCTGCCGCCGCTCCACAGGCCAGTAGCATGGTCACTTCTTTGTAACTCAAGCCAAATATTCTACCGATATTCGAACCGATAGCGGAACCGCTAAACGCGATAGGTGCTTCCAGACCGCAGGACCCACCGAAGCCTACCGTGATTGCCGAGGTCACAATTTGAGAATACACATGATGCCCGTCAATCTTACTCGATCTGCGTGAAATGGCGTATATAATAGGCGTAATCCCGTGCTCCAATTTTTTCCCACGAATGAATTTCCGCACAAACAAGACACTCAGGAATATACCTATCAATGGAAAAAACAAATAGATAGAGTACTTATAGTGCCAATCGATATCGTCTTGAAGAAATTTCGCGATCGAATGCGTCATCAGCTTCAATAGCGAACCGGCCAATCCTCCCGCAATACCTACGATAAATGCCAGGATGACTAAAAAGTTCCGATTCGAAATGCGCTGCATGCGCCACTTATTAACAAGCTCTAATTTCTCAGAAAAATTTAACAACATTATAACCAGGCATTTATCGCGTCAAATATAAACTTCCAATCCATATATCTCACCTGTTACAAATATAGGCATCAGGAATTGATTGACCTTGAATGATGGCGTTTTTTTATCAGATTTATAAATTCACCATGCCCACATAAGGCCGCTGTAGTCAGACGCTTCGAACGCTGATCATTTCTACGCTGTCACGTTTCGCTCGCACGTCATCTCGAGTAGATTTGTTATTTTTGAAAAAAATTAACCGCATTATGTTAAATATATTTAAGGCCGGCTTCATTAGCCTTTGGTTAGGTGCCGGAACACTACTTGGCCCCCTATCGGTTCCTGACGAAGGGATGTTCCCGCTCAGCGAACTCAGCCGTGCCGGATTACAAAAAGCCGGCTTGAAGATTAGCGAAGACGACATTTACAAACCGGGCGAAGTGGGATTGGTCGACGCCTTGGTTCAAGTCGGAGGATGTTCGGGTTCTTTTGTATCTCCACAAGGTCTGATTATCACCAACCACCACTGTGCCTTCAGTGCCGTACAGCTCGCGTCTAGTCCAGAGCATAATTATTTAGAAAACGGGTTCGTAGCAGCATCGCATGAACAGGAAATTCCAGCTGAAGGCTTGACCATTCGGATTACCGATTCCTATCAGGATGTTTCTGAAGAAGTGCTCGCAGCTGCAAGCCGTACGACAGATCCCAGTCAGCGCATTGATATAATCAATGCCAAGCGGCAAGAGATCGCCAAGCGTGCTGAGGCAGAAGACTCCAGCATCCGTGCCGAGGTCTCTGAGATGTTTATTGGAAAAAGCTATGTGCTCTTCCGTTACAAGACCATAGAAGACGTCCGTCTGGTTTATATACCACGCCAGGACATCGGAGAGTTTGGCGGCGAGACCGATAACTGGGTTTGGCCAAGACATACTGGAGACTTCTCCTTCCTCCGAGCCTACGTCGCTCCAGATGGCTCATCGGCCAAATACGCCGAGGAAAACATTCCTTATCAACCGAAAAAACATTTAAAAATCAATGCCAATGGAGTGGATGAAAATGATTTTGTTTTCATATTGGGTTACCCAGGTCGAACGTTCCGCCATCGTCCTGCTCCCTATATTGAATACCAAGAGCGATTCCTTCTTCCATACACATCAGCCTTATACGATTTTCAAAATCAGCAACTGGAAAAAGCAGGAGAAGATAATAAAGCTGTAGAACTGGCATTAGCGACCCGTATCAAACGCAACGCCAATGTCATGAAGAATTATCGCGGGAAGCTAAAAGGCTTGCGAAACATTAATCTATTGGCAGATAAGAAGCAAGAAGACGCAGATCTGGCTGCGTTTATCAATTCCCGACCTGATCTTAGCGAACAATACGGAGACTTAATGAAGGATATATCCGAACACTATCAACTCGTATTCAAAGACGCCGAAAAAGAGTTGTGGTACAACAATATCTATTCAGGGATCAGACTCCTACAAGTAGCCAGTCTAACCCGTAGTTTTCAAGAGGCTTTAGGACAAGAAACTTCAGAAGCTAAACGCCAACAACTCTTTGAACTAAATATCGAGAACTTCACTGCACAATTGAATGGATTATACGAAAGCTACCACTTGGAGGCTGACCAAGCGATTGCGGCACACATGTTCGAACAAGGTTTTATGTTCGATGGAGAAAATCAGCTTCCATTTATAAAAAATCACGGTTTCGATTCCTCAGCATCGGCGAGCAATTTCATCACTTCGGCATTATCAAACAGCGCGTTGCGGGACCCTGAACTGTTCACACAAACCGTTATGAAAGACGCGAATAGCTTCATAAACTATAGTGATCATTTAATTATATTCCAAAAGGAACTGGAGGCAGAAATGCTTCCATTCTACGCAGAACTAAAACGTAGAGACGGTAGATTAAATCAATTGATGGCGGACTATGTAGCCGTTAAAGAGCGTTTCCAACAAACCGCTTTTATACCCGATGCCAACTCCACCCTGCGCCTCACCTTCGGTAACATTAAAGGATACAGTCCGGTTGATGCAACCTACATGTCTCCGTTCACGACTGTCAAGGGGATTATCGAAAAAGGAAACTCCGATCTTCCGGAATTCCAATACCCCGCCTCCATTCGTCAAAACTGGTTAGATAAAAACTTCGGAAATTATATTAAAAAAGATCTGGATGATGTCCCTGTGAATATACTTTACAACATGGACACCACGGGCGGAAACTCAGGATCTCCGATCATGAATGCCTATGGCGAGCTCATCGGCGTAAATTTCGACCGGGCATATGACGCGACCATCAATGATTTCGCTTGGCACGAGAGCTACAGTCGTTCCATTGGCGTCGACATACGCTATGTGTTATGGATTGCCGATAAGATCGATGATGCACAATTTATCATCAAAGAATTGGACATCTAAGACCTAATGAAGTTTTGTACTTCGATGAATAAAAAAAGGCTGCTCGCGCAGCCTTTTCTGTTTCTGATGCACCTCACAGAAACACGATATATGAAAATTGGAATTGGATACGTATAAATACAGGTTTTAGCTTTCCGACAAGAACGAAGTTGCTGCATCGAGCGGATTTAATGCTTGATCTGCTACAAACTGCTCGAAGAGTGAAACCATATCGCGACTCCCGATTATCAATGGCGTACGTTGATGTAAATCCTGAGGGAGAATATCCAAAATCGGCTCACGCCCGCTCACCGCTAGTCCGCCCGCTTGCTCGACAATGAAAGCCAACGGATTCGCTTCGTACATCAATCTCAACTTACCTTCGGTATATCGCCGGGTGGCCGGATAGATAAAAATCCCGCCTTGGATCAAATTTCTATGAAAATCGGCTACTAACGACCCAATATACCTAGAGGAAAATGGACGCTGATCAGACTCATCATTGTTCTTAAAATACTGAAGAAAACGTTTTATTTCCGGCGCAAAATCCTGATAATTACTCTCATTAACCGAATACGTCGTTCCCCAAACCGGTATGAACAAATTCGGATGCGATAAGCAAAATTCGCCTATTGAAGGATCCAAGGTAAAGCCGTTCACCCCTTGACCCGTGGTGTAAACCAACATGGTTGAGGACCCGTATATTACATAGCCAGAGGCCACCTGTTGCCGCCCGGTTTGCAGGAAGTCGCTCTCATGCAGTAAACTTTGTTCATGGCTTACACGTCTGTACACGGAAAATATCGTTCCTACCGGCACATTCGCATCTATATTCGAAGAACCGTCTAGGGGATCAAAATAGACCATATACTTTCCTCCGGCATACCCCGTGCTTTTCATTAAATCGATCCCTTGTTCGTGCTCCTCGGAAGCCAAATAACAGCAGTCCCCACCTTTCTTAAGCGCATCCATAAATTCCCGATCCGCAAAAACATCCAGTTTTTGCTGTTCTTCTCCCTGCACATTGAACGGCCCATATTTCCCCAAAATATCGGCTAATCCGGCTTTATTGACTTCACGATGAACGATTTTAGCGGCAAGGGAAATAGCTTGTAACAGTCGAGATAATTCGCCCTTTGCTTTCGGAAACCGAGATTGCTGTACGGTAATAAACTGTTCTAGGGTTTGAAAAGCCATCTGTTGTTATTGATTTATGGTGACCAAATTATCCACTGCGTATCGTGCGAAATTGTCATCAAACATGTCCTTTAATTTTCCCGAAGTCTCTCGATACGCCTCGGTATTGTCCCACATCTGCTGTGGATCCAAAATCGCCGGAGGAATACCGGCACATTCGCGAGGTATCGACAAATCAAACGGCGCGATAGAGTGAAAACCCGCATCACCGAGTGATCCATCCAGTGCAGCGCGAACCAACTGTCGGGTATAAGTTAGAGGAATTCTTCGCCCCACCCCATAAGGCCCCGCAATCCAACCGGTATTCACAAGCCAGACATGGATACCGGTATGCTGCGTTAACTTTTGCTTTAGCATGGTCGCATAATGCATGGGGTGTAGCGGTAAAAATGCTGCACCAAAGCCGGCTGAAAAGGTGGCGGTCGGCGTTTTTACGCCCATTTCGGTACCGGCGACCTTTGCCGTATACCCGTTGATAAAATAAAACATGGCTTGTTCCGATGACAATTTTGCGATGGGAGGCAACACGCCAAAAGCGTCGGCACTCAGAAAGAATATATGTTGTGGGGAATGCCCTCGGCCCGTGGGCTCCACCGCGGTCAAAAAATCGGTAGGGTAAGATACCCGCGTATTCTCGGTACGGGTTCGATCGTCAAAATCAATCTTTCGCGTACCGTCATAAAATGAGGTGTTTTCCACCAACGCCCCAAATTTTATCGCCCTAAAAATCTCTGGCTCCTGTTTTTCAGAAAGCCCGATGGTCTTGGCGTAACAACCACCCTCGAAATTGAAAACGTCGTTATCCGCCCATCCGTGCTCGTCATCACCAATTAAACGTCTCCCTTTATCAGAAGACAAGGTGGTTTTCCCAGTGCCTGAAAGACCAAAAAATAACGCCGTGTCCCCCTTCTCTCCAACATTCGCTGAACAATGCATCGACAATACGTCGTGAAATAGTGGCAAATGGAAATTCAATGCGGAAAACACACTCTTCTTAATCTCTCCTGTATACGCTGTTCCGATAATTAAAATACGTTTCCGCGTAAAATCCAGACAAACGCAATGAGAGGTCGGCAGGCCCAACTCCTGAAAGTCGTCAAGCTTGAGGCCGGAGGCTACCACCACACTCCAATCGATCTCTTTGACCGTCTGAGGGTCTGTTCGTAAAAACATATTATGGACAAAAATATCTTGGCAGGGGTTTTCAGTTATGGCTAGAATATGCTGCTGAAAACCAGGATGGTGACAAGCTCTTGCGCACCGTATATACAAGGATGAACTCGAGGACAAATAGTTGGCCACCCGATCAAAAAGCGAATCAAACAACGCTCCATCAATGGGTTGATTCACCGGATTCCAGTTCACGTGCTTCCAGGTCGTGGCATCTTTTACAATAAATCGTGATCCGGGAGAACGACCCGTGAACTCTCCCGTCGTAAAACACAGCGCACCGGTATCCGATAAGGCGCCTATTTTTTCCTTAACTGCGTCTTCTATCGATTCCGAAACTGGGAGTTGGAATTTGACATCTACTTCTGGCCGAATGCCCAATTCATTAAGATAAGTACGTATTGTCGTCGTCATATCAGATTTATTTGTTGACAAATCTAGATATATATTTAGCAATAGCAAACCTATTTTTAGCATATTGTACAACATACACATCTATAAATACCTGATACAAAGAATATTATACTTAAAAAAGTTTTTAAATAAATTTAGCACAATAAAAACCAACAAACCACCAACACCAGCACATCAAAGTCAGAATAAAATTTTACGCAACACACTACAAACATTAAATATAAGCGACTTATGTGAAAAACCGACTTGAATCAGAACAAGATTTCGAACGCCCTGTTTTTGCTAAAATGATTTCACCTGGTTTTCCGTAACCGTACTCCACAAAAAAAGAAGAGTACAGTTCAATCACCCCCCCATAGGTAGCCGGTGCCTATCTTTTTACCTCGCCGATGACTACCCGTAAAAAATTGACATTTTGAGGATATTTCAGGACATCGGAATGGCGATGGCTTAATAAAGAACGTGTACCTTTATTGGCATGAAAACAATAAAGCATTCCGTTCTGGAACTCGCCACGGTCTGTAAAAACAATGACGTTGCACATGCGATCAAACGAGCAGTTGATGGTGCAAAAATTGCGGATGAACTGGGATATACACGCATATGGCTTGCCGAACATCATAATATGGAGCATATTGCGAGCTCCGCTACCTCGGTTTTGATAGGCCATCTTGCCCAGCATACCGAAAAAATCCGGGTTGGCTCCGGTGGCATCATGCTCCCCAATCACGCGCCTTTGGTGATTGCCGAACAATTCGGCACCCTGGAATCGCTATACCCCGGGCGCATTGATTTAGGCTTGGGTCGAGCTCCCGGTACCGACCAATTAACAGCAATGGCATTGCGTCGCAATAACATCAACACCTCCTTCTATTTTCGTGATGACATACTGGCTTTACAAACGTTCTTTAGTGAAGAAAACCATTCTGCGAAAGTACGCGCTTTCCCGGGAGAAGGGCTCGAAATTCCGATCTGGATTTTGGGTTCAAGTACCGATAGCGCACATCTAGCTGCAGAATTGGGACTGCCCTACGCGTTTGCGGCTCATTTCGCTCCCGCAATGCTTGGAGCGGCCGCAAAGATTTACAGAGAAAATTTTAAACCCTCCACACACTTGCAGTCACCTTACTTTATGCCTTGTGTGAATATCTTTGCTGCGGAAACCGAGCAGGCCGCCGAGTTTTTAGCGACGAGCTTATATAATTTATTCGCGGGCATTGTGACCAATAGTCGTTTCCCATTGTCACCACCGACTGCCGAACCTATATATGCGGGTATCCCAGAAATAGAACGAGCGGTAGATTCCATGACTTCGACGACGTTTACGGGAACCAAAGAGACACTTGCAGCTCAGCTTCGTGATTTTGCTGAACTTTATCAAGCAGATGAAATCATGATGACCAACTATATTTATGACGACGAAGCGAGGTTGCGCTGTTTCCAAATCGTAAACGAAGTATTTCAAGAAATCAACAAACAGGCGATCAGCCATTCGGAAACAGAAAGAGAATAAAAAGGCAAACTGCCGCCGCCAGCAACATCGAACCTGAATGCGTCTCCAGCAGCAGCCCCGGCACTTCTGGAGACGCACGGTTCATTTTTTCCTTTTTTTAAACACAGCGAATCCATAACCTCGAAATCAAAAAGATTTTCGTTTGGAACGGACGTGTCATCCGGATACCATGAGATTTTTTCCTAAACCACCATCAAGCATAAAAGTTAATGGTAATTTAACGCAGACCTAACCTGCCGATGTTATTTTTGAACTAACCAAAAACAAAATGAGATGATCAAAGATGACGATTACACCGTAGAGCCTCACTTCGCTGTCGATGAATTTTTATACGATGGTGACGACCTTTTTCTGGAAGAAGATTAAAAAACCCACAGCACTCCTTATTTTCAGGGCAATGGCTAAGTAATCGATTAAAATTATCGGTTGAGTAAGGCGTGTTGTGTTGCCGTGAAAATATTGCGAAAGACCTGATTGAGCTCTTCTTCATATTGCGCAGCCTTAATCCCACCCCAAGGCATGATTTCGGCCACTCGGCTTCTCATCAATGCAATACATACCCGGGTCCGTTGTGCAACTTCCGCCTCCAATTCTTCTCTATACTGACCTTCCAGATCTTGACCAAACTGCTCTAAACGATCTGCCACTGCTATCCCCCAATCCAATTCGACTTGATTCTCCGCTGAATAACCAGTCAACCGATCGATTTGCTCCTGAACACGCAGATCATCAGATTCGGATCGCCCGACTTTTTCAGAAAGTTGTGTCATAATGATATCCAAAAATCGTTGATACATTCCCAAATAATTGACAAACAACGTCAATTCAGCGAAATTAATAAACGAAATAGCATATAGACTATCATCGGCCTTAACCCCTTCTCGCGTCAACTCGAAGCGATACGCAACGGGTACGAAGACTTGATCCAGAGAAAAAGAATGACTTGCTGTACATTCTAAACCAAACGTATCCCAGTCCGAGTGAATCCTCACCTGTTCTCGTGGCACTAAAAACGAAAAATAACGCTCGTTCCCAAGCGAATCGCTCCCATCATCCACCCATGCGTTAAGTGTAAAATGGGTCAAGTGAGGCGCTCCAGTCGCGTATTTCCAGGTACCGGAAATTTCAAATCCATTTTCCACCACGCGCGCCCGCCCGTTGACCTGCCCGCTACCGCCCAAGCAAACCTTAGGCTCTTTCCATATGTCTCTTGCGGTAGCAGGGGATAAAAAGCCAGCAAACATATTGGCACCTGCACATAGCGTCACCGTCCACCCCAATCCCCCGTCCCAATAGGCCAGCTCCCTAAGAAACTTCAAACCGGTAGAAAAGGGCGCGGCCAACCCTCCCAAATCTTTAGGCACCCACAAGTTGAACCAGTTCTCTTGGTAAACTAATGCCAGCTGACTCGGGCTGAGCTGTTTTCCGGCAATACCTTCCGATCGAAGGCTTACAATACGATCAATTAATGATTTCTCTAGTTTCATCTCACAATTCCTTCCGTTGAATCTTTACAATTCGCGTCCATTTTAAATACCCAAAAACAGCAACAGTAAACAAAACTGCCGTTAACAAAGCGAACAAATACAGCTCCTTATAGATAAAGAGCGGAACCGCAAAAAGGTTACTGATATTTAAAAGAATCCAATTTTCGATCTTCCGCTTCGCCAACAGCCACATACCTGCCCAGGCCGTACAGCTCACCCAAGCGTCCCAAATTGGCACATCGGAATCCGTCCAACGTTGAAGGACGGTATGAAGCAAAAAGAAGCCCAGCAAAATGATGAGAAGGACAATTTTCCAATCCCGCCGGTTCGCGTAGGTGATCGGTCTAGGCTCGTTCTGTTTGTTGGTCCAAAACCACCATCCATAAACACTCATCACCAGGTAATACCCTTGAAGTATCATTTCGGCATAAAGTTTCGCGGGATACAATACGGCCACCGCAGTGAGTATGCTGATGATGCCAAACGGATAAGTGAGTACCTTGTTTTCTTTTGATAGAAAAACCTGAATTACACCCGCTAACACCGACACCCATTCCAACCATGAGGTCTGTTGAACGCCTTGAATAAATAACTGAAAAATATCGCCCATGGATCATCCATTTTATCGGCGATGCTTAAGAATGATATACTGAAAACCCAGTGTTCTATTTCCCTACGCCAGCATTATCTGGATCAGGTTCGCTTCCTTTTGATAAACCTAAGGAAAGTGGGTATAATCTCAGCCTACCGGAGCGTTTGACTTTTTTGCCAAACTGCGTAAGCACCCCAATGATCATAAATTATGTATTTGTTGTTCCATCCACATCCAAGCGCAAAACCCGATGCGTATGGTCCCTTGTCGTACGACAAAGTTCTGGATCCTCGTCGAGCTTTTTACCCCACGATGGAATCATTTCCCGTAATTTCTTGCGGTACTCCTCTGATTTAGCTCGTTCAGGGAAGCAGCGTTTTAGCAAATTGATCATAATCGCGACCGAGGTAGAAGCACCTGGTGAGGCCCCCAATAAAGCGGCAATCGATCCGTCCGAACTGGACACCACCTCTGTACCGAATTCCAAAATCCCCCCGTGTTTTGGATCTTTTTTAATGACCTGCACACGTTGCCCCGCCTTCTCAATCTCCCAATCGTCTAATTTAGCCGTAGGCATAAACTGTTTTAATGAGTCCAGTTTATCCTGTGGCTTTTTCATCACCTCTGTGATTAAGTATTTTGTCAATGGCAAATTGTCTAAACCTGCAGACAGCATCGGGCGAATGTTCGAAAGCTTAATCGATGCCGGCAGGTCAAAGTACGAACCTTTCTTCAAAAACTTTGTTGAAAATCCCGCGTAAGGGCCAAAAAGAAGTGCTTGCTTGCCATCAATATAACGGGTGTCGAGATGCGGCACCGACATCGGCGGCGCACCGACTGATGCTTTTCCATATACTTTGGCATGATGCTGACGAATGATTTCCTCGTTGGTGCAACGTAGCCATTGCCCACCGACTGGGAATCCACCATAGCCCTTAGCCTCTGGAATACCTGATTTCTCCAATAATAACAGGGAATGCCCGCCGGCTCCTATGAAAACGAACTTCGCAACGATTTCCCGTTTCCGACCCGTTTTCGTGTCTTTAACTTCTACCTCCCAGCGTCCATCGTCTTCTCGTTCTATATCTTTGACCTCTTGATTCAAAGACAATCTGATATTGGCTTTACCATCAAGGTATTGAATCAAGTCGCGCGTAAGCGCTCCAAAATTAACATCCGTACCGATGTCCATCTTCGTGGCTGCTATAGGCTCTTGAGCATCTCTGCCCTCCATCATTAACGGCACCCACTGTTCAAGTTTATCTTTATCCTCAGTATATTCCATGCCTTGAAACAAAACATGTTGCGTTAACGTTTCGTATCTGGTCTTCAGAAAACGCACATCTTTTTCTCCAAATACAGCCGACATGTGCGGTACCTGACGAATAAAATGACTGGGGTTCCGGATAATATTTTTCTCCACCAAATAGGCCCAAAATTGCTTCGATATCTCGTATTGCTCTGCAATATGTATGGCCTTATCAATTTTCACACTACCATCTGCTTGTTGCGGCGTATAATTGAGTTCGCATAATGCCGAGTGCCCGGTTCCGGCATTGTTCCAAGCATCTGAACTCTCCGCAGCAACGACATCCAAACGCTCTAGTATTTCGATGTTGATATCGGGATTCAACTCGTTAATCAACGTTCCTAACGTTGCGCTCATAATCCCGCCACCAATCAGAACAACGTCGACTTCCGTTTTTTTTGTTTTTTTGCCCATGGTTTTAAAATGTGATACAAAATTAGTATTCAGTTTAAATTAAAGCGAATAATTTTGTCAGAAATGTTTCAAATAAATGAAATTTTATCAAAATTTACCGCACCATCGCCGTCGCACCGAGAGGCTTAACGAAGTAGGATATCTTTTCCGAATGCGTTACATTTTTTGTATTATGCAGTTAATTTTCGACTTTTGCACAATTCAACTTAACGAAGAACAAGAATCAAGCATATGAAATTATTAGAAGGCAAAACCGCACTCGTTACCGGTGCATCTAAAGGAATAGGCCGTAAAATAGCGGAAGTATTCGCCCAACAGGGCGCGAATGTAGCATTCACCTACCTTTCTTCGGTGGAAAAAGGTGAGGCACTGGAGAAAGAATTGCAACAGTACGGAACGCAAGTGAAAGGATTTCGTTCAGACGCATCCGACTTCCAACAAGCTGATGCGTTAATCACGGATATTGTGGAGGAGTTTGGCGCTTTAGACATTGTAGTAAACAACGCTGGAATCACACAAGACGGTCTGCTCATGCGCATGACCGAAGAACAATGGGATCAGGTCATCAACGTGAATTTGAAATCCATCTTTAACGTATCGAAAGCCGCCAGTAAAGTCATGATGAAAAAACGAAGCGGAAGCATTATTAATGTCAGTTCAGTCGTCGGGATTCAAGGCAACGCTGGACAAGCCAACTACGCGGCTTCCAAAGCCGGAATCATCGGTTTCTCTAAATCCATAGCAAAGGAATTGGGCTCCAGAAACATTCGCACGAATGTGGTCGCTCCCGGATTTATACGTACGGAAATGACCGACGTGCTGGATCCAAAAGTAGTGGCGGGTTGGGAAGCCAACATTCCATTAAAACGAGCAGGTGCCCCCGAAGATGTCGCGAATGCCTGCCTATTTTTAGCATCGGATCTTTCTTCCTACGTGACCGGTCAAGTATTGCCGGTATGCGGAGGGATGATTTAAAATAAAAAAAACAGACCGGTACAATTCGGTTGTACGCGCGGACGTTCCTGATGAACGTCCGCGTTTTTTTCTCGGACGAAATCGCGGCGATATCGTATATTTGCACCATGGAAATCAGTGAGCACGTATTTAACATCACGAGTTCGGAAGAATTTGACCGATGTTGCCTCGAGGTGTTTGCTTACCAAGCAGCGGAAAACCCCATCTATCGTCAATACCTAAAGTTTTTGGGTGTCCGTCAGTCCGCGGTAACGCGCTATCAGGACATTCCATTTTTACCGATCGAGCTTTTTAAAAGCCAACGCATGATCTGCCGAAATATGCGGCCGGAAATCACATTTACCAGCTCCGGAACCACAGGTTCAACGACCAGTCAGCATCCCGTAGCAGATATCGCTTGGTATAAGCGTAGTTTCCGCCAAGCGTTTGATCAATTTTATGGACCGGTAGAAGACCTAGCGATACTGGCACTCCTGCCCTCTTATTTGGAACGATCTGGCTCTTCACTTATTTATATGGTGGATGACCTCATCGCGCGTTCAGGACATGCCGAGAGCGGATATTTCTTATATAATCATCAAGATCTTTTCGAGCGAATAGCGCAATTGAAACAGCGGAATGTGAAGACGGTGCTCTTCGGCGTTACCTATGCCCTACTCGATTTCTTAGAAAGCTATACCGTCGATGCACCGGATCTCATCGTGATGGAAACCGGAGGTATGAAAGGCAAGCGTAAAGAGATGATCCGCGAAGAACTACACCGTATTTTATGCCATGGTTTTGGCGTCGATTCCATTCATTCCGAGTACGGGATGACCGAACTCCTATCTCAGGCTTATTCGCAGGGCAACGGACGGTTCCAAACACCCTCATGGATGAAGGTACTGATACGGGACACCAACGACCCACTGACACTGCTACCGGAACACCGCACAGGCGCGATCAACGTAATCGATCTGGCCAACTACCATTCATGCTCTTTTATCGCCACACAAGATTTGGGACGGCAACATGAACAGGAACAATTTGAAGTATTGGGGCGTTTCGACCACTCGGATATACGGGGTTGCAATTTACTGGTGCAATAGAATAGTGCTTTTCACGACTATACACACGAGTCCTGTGCTGTTACTGTAGATTCGGATCATCAAAGGTATTTCCTACATTGATATCTCCGCTTTCATACCCTTTTTTAAACCAATAGACGCGCTGCGCAGAGGTGCCATGGGTGAACGACTCCGGATTCGCCTGACCATACGCTTGTGTCTGCAAATGGTCATCGCCAACCGCAGCGGCCGCCTCCATCCCATCGAGAATATCGTCGTACGTTATTTCGACATCCGTCATGGCATTTAAGTGATGGGCCCAAACACCGGCATAAAAATCCGCTTGTAACTCGGTCATGACCGAAACCTTATTGTACTCGGCCTCACTCAGCTCCGAACGTAAGGCTTGACTCTGTGAAAGTACCCCAAAGAGCTGTTGGATATGATGTCCTACCTCGTGCGCGATCACGTAGGCCAACGCAAATTCGCCTGTTGCGCCATATTTTTCCGAAAGTTCGCGATTAAACGCCAAATCCAGATAAATCTTTTGATCGCCCGGACAATAAAAAGGTCCGAAAGCCGATTGACCAACACCGCATCCACCGGTTTCAGCCGCATCCCGATACACCACTAGCGTTGGTGTTGGATAGCTTTTTCCATTTTGCTCAAATATATTCCCCCACACGTCATCCGTACTGGCCAACACCACATCGGCAAAGGCTAACAATCGATCTTCTTCCGGACTGGATTCGAACTCTTCCGATACCGTGCTTGTCGGATTTCCTGGTAATTGATTGATCAACTCGCTGGGGTCACCACCCATCAAGAATCCAATGATCAGTACGATCACACCCCCGATTCCTCCCAGCGTGAGCTTTTGCCCACCTGACATTCCTCGACGGTCTTCTATATTGCCGCTACGGCGACCACCTTGCCATTTCATAAAGTTGAGAATTGATTTACAATTTTGTCTTCCGCAAATTCTTTGCCACAGCTTCAGACAATCAGCACATCGTGTAGCTCGTTTAAAATACGTATCTTTACGGCAAACAAATTTTAGATAAAAATGGAGTTAGAAGCCTTGTTAAGCCGCAGCCAGAATCAATGTGAGCTTTGCAGAGGAAACGATAAGCTGCAACGCTATGTCGTAGCGCCTGACACGACCGCAACAGACGAAAACTGTATAGTGATCTGTTCAAGCTGTCAAGGGCAAATTGAAAAAACAGAACAACTTGATCCCACACATTGGGAAACGCTGTCCGAGACCATGTGGTCCGAACATCTACCCGTCCAAATTGTAGCTTGGCGGATGCTAAGCCGGCTTCGGCAAGAAGCGTGGGCAAGCGACTTATTGGACATCCTGTACCTGGATGAAGACGCTTTGGAATGGGCCAAAAAGACCGGTGACCACGAAGCCGAAGCTACCGTTGCCTTTCATCAAGATGTGAATGGCACACGTCTTTTTGAAGGAGACCAAGTCGTTCTCATTAAAACACTCCCGGTCAAAGGCAGCAGCCTTTCTGCCAAACTTGGAACGGTAGTGAAGAACATTCGTTTGGTACCCGATAATACAGATCAAATCGAGGGTAAGATTGACGGTCAAATGATCGTGATTCTGACGAAATTCTTAAGAAAGGGCTAAGCGACTAACTCCCGTAACAAAAAGAAATTTCGGATGAGAAGATTAGTACTAGTAGCGATTTTAATGCTAAGCGTTTGCGGACTGCAAGGACAGCAGAAAGTTGATACCGAACAGATGGAAGCCATCATAGCAAATCCACAAGCTCAGATTTTAGATGTGCGTACACCTCAAGAATTTGAAGGCGGACATTTGCCACAAGCCGTAAACGCAGATTGGAAAAATCAACAATCATTTTTAAAGGCCGTTGAGCAATTGGACAAAACCGAACCCTTATATGTGTATTGCTTAAGTGGAGGACGTAGTCAGCAAGCAACGGATTACCTCATCGATCAAGGGTTTAAAGTATACAATTACAGCGGGGGCATGCTGGATTGGCGCGCTTCGGATCAGCCTGAAGTTAGTCCCTCGCAAGCGAGCCAGTCTGCCGGACTGAGCACCGAACAGTATGACGCACTCACAGCCTCTTCGGATTTAGTTTTGGTCAATTTTTCCGCCACTTGGTGTGCGCCCTGTCAGGAGCTCAAGCCCGTTATTGATGAAATTGAAAAGGAGTATAGTCAGACCATAAAAGTGATCCGGCTGGATGCGGATGAAAATAAATCGTTGACGCGGGTACTTAACGTTCGAGAGCTCCCTCAACTCTTCCTGTATCAGAATGGTGAGATCTTATGGGCGCATCAAGGACTCATCACTAAAGAGGCGATCCTTAAACAACTTACTCAAACTCAGTAGTTTTTAACGACCTTAGCCATGCAGCATCTATGAAAGAATTTGCACTTATATCCGGCGCGATCTTCGGTATCGTATCCATTATTCTCGGCGCCTTCGGAGCCCATGCCTTGAAAAAAGTTCTCAGCAGTGAACGACTTTCGTCTTTTGAAATAGGCGTACGTTATCAAATGTATATGGCTCTCGCTTTATTGTGGGTGGGATCCGCTTTTGATTTCGACTCGTCCAGAGCAGATTGGGCGGTGTATGGTCTGTTTTTTGGAACTATCCTTTTTTCAGGCAGCATTTACCTGTTGAGCTTTAAAGATAAGCTCCCCTTCAGTTTACGTTTTCTCGGACCAGTAACTCCATTGGGCGGTCTGTTTATGATTGTGGGCTGGGTAATGATTCTATTACAAGTGATCGGTTAAATCAGCTCGTGCGTGTGTAGCAACGCACACGAGCTCTTAGATAGAATTTATAATTCCCGGTACCAAGTCAGATACTGGTCTATCGCTTGGCGTTTTTCACTGGTGAGCGCATAATCCAGATTGACGGTTAAATAAGTCTGATAATCAAAGTTATCAAAAGGGGGAAGTCCCGGAATAACCTCTTGGATACGCGATAGTCCGTCCGCCAACGCCCGATTAAATCGAACGACAAAGTCCTCCGGCAAAACCGTATTGGATGCCCACACCGCATAGGCGAAAGGAAGACCAGTGAACACTTTCCAAAAATGCCCCAAATCGTAACAGTAACTGTAGTGTTCTTTTTGTCCGAAGGTGCGATCACCGATCAACACAAAAGCATCGGCATTTCCCTGTGTAAGGATCTTCACGTCATCTCTTTTCCAGAAACGTTTGAGTAGAATTCGTGCCAGTCCGTTTGATGTCCTGGACTGGGGATCCAAACGTAGTGTGCTGATTTCCTCGATAGGTTTGTCTGAAAAGATAAACACGGAATCTACATAATCTAAACTACCAATACAATAATCGCCAATGATATGATGCTCCGGTAAGTCGAGCAGGGCCGCGACGGGAATAATGCCCAGATCCGACTCACCCGCAATAACCTTTCGAGCACATTCGCTGGGATAATCCACACTCAGCTCGATATCATCCATCACATCGGACGCTTTGATTCCCTGAAGAAAGGGTAAAGTATTGGTATAGGATACGGCTGATATACTAATTTTATTCATCTATATTCTCCAAATGTTTCGTATTGTAATGGTCAACCAACCTTATCTTACCAAACTCATACTCAAGCACATATAACGCCGTGTTGGTATGTGGAAAATCATCCATCTGGCAAACCGGCAGATCGGTTAAATGGCAAAGCATCACCCGAAGCGCTCGCCCATGCATACATATTAACACTTGCTGCTCGTCAGCTTTTCCTAATATATATTCCATGGCCTGTTTCTGTCGAGCCACCAACTGATTGGGGGATTCTCCCTCCTCAATCGCGTGGTCAAGCTGGTTATTTCGCCAGGCTGTTACAAGTTCTTCAAAGCCCGAAAGAATATGTTCATTTTGTGGTTGTCCCTCATAGATCCCCCAACTGATCTCGTCTAAACCGGGTAGCTCTTCCATAGGAATGCCATCATTCAAAAACGGCGCGACAGTTTGATGGGTTCGAAGTAATGTAGAAGTGTATATCTTATCAAAAGGGACGTCTTTATAGGCTTGATAGAACGCCTGGGCTTGCTGCCGCCCGGTCTGATTCAGCGGACTGTTAATTCCCCGACCTTGAACAATTCCTTTAAGATTCAAATCGGTTTGCCCGTGTCGAATAAAGTAAAGTGTTTTCTTCAATGAATGCTGTTTTTTTTCGCCACACCTTATCCTGTTATGTGGCGTGCTCCAATTAACCTATTAATCAACCACTGGGAGTTTGTAGTATTGCTTTTTCGGTGCGGTATCTTCAAATTCCACATCCTTGTAATCGGTTACGACACGATACAGGGTGTCTCGTTCTATAGGATGCCTCCCGACCTGTTTAATCAATTCAACCAACTCTTTCGTGCTCATCGCCGGTGATTGTTCTTCGGCGCCGGCCATACTGTAAATTTTCGTCGTATCGTCTAACGTTCCGTCGATGTCGTCTACACCAAAACTAAGTGATAGCTGAGCGGTTTGGCGAGAAATCATTGCCCAATACGCTTTAATATGCGGAAAATTATCCATATAAATTCGCGCAATGGCATAGTTTCTTAAATCCTCTATCACTGAAACCTCGGGAACGTGGTCCATTTGATTATCCTTATTCCGAAATTTTAACGGAATAAACGTTTGAAAACCGCCCGTTTTATCTTGAAGTTGACGCAGCCGGTCCATGTGGTCTACGCGATGCCAATACTCTTCGATATGCCCATAAAGCATGGTTGCATTGGTATGCATGCCCAATTTATGCGCTTGCTCATGAATATCTAACCACTGTTCCGCATTGCATTTATCGTGTGCGATTTTCTCTCGAACTTCTGGATGGAAAATTTCAGCTCCCCCTCCTGGCATAGAATCTAAACCGCAGGATTTCAAATATTTCAGGCCTTCGTAATGACTCAGTTTTGCCTTCTTGAAAATATAGTAATATTCCACCGGCGTAAGCCCCTTAATGTGTAAATCGGGCCGATGTGCTTTACAGCGCTTGAAAAACTCCGCATAAAACTCAAGATTTTGTTTCGGCACTACCCCGCCGGTAATGTGCACTTCGGTAACGGGCTCTCCATCATACTTCTTCACCATATCCATCATGCCATCCACATCCATCTCCCAACCTTCCGTCCGGTTTTTGATTAACCGCGAATAGGAACAGAAATTACAGGAGTATACACAGACATTGGTCGGCTCAATGTGAAAGTTTCGATTGAAATAGGTGTAGTCACCGTGCTTGCTTTCCCGTATATAATTGGCCAACACACCCAGATAACCCAATTCGGCGTGTTCGTAAAGATAGACTGCCTCTTGAAAAGAGATTCGTTCTTCATGAAGAACCTTTTCAGCGATACGTCTTAATTCTTCCGAAAGATTTTTGTTACCTGTTAAAAAAGTCAGTTTTTTTGTAGCTTCCATATCGCATTTCTTACCTTACAAAGGTAGCAAAAACTGGCCTAAAAAGCTAAGAAAGGCTGACTATGCTTCAACGAACTGTTGCATATCAATCAGGCGCTTGTACAAACCATTTTTCGCTAGTAATTCCAGATGAGATCCTGTTTCCACTATACATCCGGCTTCCAATACGATAATATTATCGGCATTCTGAATCGTGCTCAAGCGGTGAGCGATGACGACCGTCGTTCTATTCTTCATCAAGCTATACAACGAATCTTGAACCAGTCGTTCCGACTCGGTATCCAAGGCAGAGGTTGCTTCATCCAGCAACATAATCGGAGGATTCTTCAGTACCGCTCTAGCAATACATATACGCTGTCGTTGCCCTCCAGACAATTTCGCTCCACGATCGCCAATGTTCGTCTGGTAGCCTTGTTCCGTTCCCATGATAAACTCATGGGCGTTGGCAATCTTCGCCGCTTCGATGACATCAGCCTCGGTGGCTTCACTATTGGCAAACGCAATATTATTGAAAATGGTGTCGTTGAAAAGAATCGATTCTTGATTGACCACACCAATGAGACGTCGTAAGGATTCTTGTCGCAGATCCCTCACATCCACCCCATCGATCGATACACCGCCACTATTGACGTCCATAAACCGCGGAATCAGATCAATTAACGTCGATTTCCCACCACCAGAAGGCCCAACCAAAGCCACCGTCTGTCCTTTTTTAATCTGCAGATCGATCTCATGCAATACCTGTGTTTCGGCATAGGAGAAGCTGACCCGATCAAAAACAATCTGATCATGGAAAGCGGCAATATCGCGCGCATCAGGCCGGTCCGCCACTTGATTCTGCTCATCAATCAGCTGAAGCACCCGCTCACCAGCGGCGATGCCGCTGTGAATATTACTAAACGCATCGGTCAGCGCTTTTGCCGGACGCATGACTTGAGAAAAGATAGCGATATAGGCTATGAACGCCGAAGCTTCCAGATCGCCCTGACCGCTCAGCACCAAATGTCCCCCATAGAGCAAAATCACAGCAACCATAAACACGCCTAACAACTCGGAGACCGGGGAGCCCATTTGTTGCCGGCGAACCATACGCCTATTGATGGTAGCGTAGCGGTCGTTTTCCGAATTAAAGCGCCCTTTTATAAATTCAACAGCGTTAAAAGATTTGATGATTTTAACCCCACTAAGGGCCTCCTCCAACAGGGTGATCATATTGGCATAGACCGACTGTCCCTCTTGGGCTTGCTGCTTCAAGGTTTTGACAATTCTAGAAATAAAAAATGCCGAAACAGGAATCACCAATAAAGAAAACAAGGTCAGTTTAGCAGAAATAATGAACAGCATGACCACATAAGCCAGCAATTGCAAAGGTTCCTTAAAAGCCACCTGCAGGGTGCCGGTAACAGAGAATTGCACCACCTGTACATCGGATGCAATTTTAGAAATAATATCCCCTTTGCGTTGATTGGAAAAATACCCCAAGTGCAGGTTCATCACGTTATTAAAGACCGATTTTCTCAAATTCAACAAGGTGTGAATTCGAAGATTTTCCATGATACGTTGCGAAAAGTATCGAAACAAATTGCTGATAAAAACCGATGCGACAATGACGATACAAATGTATTTCAATGCCTCATAAGCTCCTAATCGTTCGTTCAGATCGTGCGCAAAGTGATTGAAATAACCCATTAGATCGGTCACCCCATCAGGTTCTTCAACCTGGGGGGGTTCGTCCCCAGCATTAAATAGAGTATGTAGGAGTGGCGCGAGAAGTGCCAGGTTCAACGTACTGAACACGACCATAATCAAAGTACAGACGATATAAGGTATCGCATACTTCTCAATGGGCTTTGCAAAGGATAACAGTCTAAAGTATGTCTTCATGAGCTAACTGAATCTACAAAAGTAGTAAAATTTGCGGGGACACCCAGTTATGGAAAAAATCTGAGACGAATGTGACGAAGGGCTAGCGAAAATCAGACCGTGCACAAGGGGATCAACATGGACTTTAAAATGGCATTTACGCGCGTATAAGGGGTATTTCCTCGCTCCGCCGGTTGGAATTTGAGAATCCCTTAATTTTATAGGCAAAAGCAATTAACTTTTCATAATTTTAAGCCCAAATTGTTTACAGAATGAAAATAGATGTAGCCAAACGGCTCCAGGGAACCGAAGAATATTACTTTTCAAAAAAACTACGAGAGATCGAAGAAATGAAAAAACGTGGTGCCCAGGTGATCAATTTAGGCATCGGAAGCCCCGATCTGCCCCCACATCCTGACGTCATCGAAACGTTGCAGCGACAGGCCGCTTTGGATCACACCCACGGTTACCAAAGTTATAAGGGGGCACCCGAACTTCGGAACGCCATCGCGTCGTGGTATCAGACCTACTACGGGGTTACGGTGGATCCGAATAGTGAAGTCCTTCCGCTCATTGGATCAAAAGAAGGCGTCGTACACGTATGCATGACCTATCTGGAGGAAAGCGATCAGGCCCTGCTGCCCAATCCGGGTTATCCGGCCTATGCCAGTGCGGTACGCATTACCGGAGCGACCCCGGTATATTATAAGCTTCGGGAAGAGGACGACTGGCTTATTGATCTGGATGCGCTGGAAAAAAGAGATCTATCGAAGGTAAAATTGATGTGGATCAATTATCCCCACATGCCCACCGGAACCTCGGCCAGTCTTGAGTTTTTTGAACGATTGATAGGGTTTGCGAAGAAACATCAAATATTGATTTGCCACGACAATCCCTACAGCTTTATTCTCAACAAACAACCGATCAGTCTCTTGCAGGTACCTGGCGCCTTGGACGTCGCAATCGAGCTGAATTCACTGAGCAAATCCTCCAACATGGCAGGCTGGCGAATCGGTATGTTGATCGGCCAGGCTGAACGTATTGGTCAGGTGATGCGCTTTAAAAGCAATATGGATTCGGGTATGTTCCTACCGGTACAACTTGCGGCCGCTAAAGCCTTGCAATTGGACTCTTCCTGGTACGACAGCCTCAACGCGGAATACAGACAACGAAGAGACAAAGCCTATGCCTTATTGGATCTTCTGGGCTGCAGTTACCAAAAAGATCAGGTGGGATTATTTCTTTGGGCTCGAGTGCCAAGCCGGTACAAAGACGGTTTTGAATTGTCAGACGAGGTACTGTACACACACCATGTCTTTCTAACACCGGGCGGAATATTCGGGTCACAGGGCATCCCCTATATCCGGATTAGTTTATGCGCAAAAACACAGGTATATCAAGATGTTATAAACCGCATTAAAAGTAAAACTTTACAATAAAATAACGTACAGCTTTTATGAATATCGCTATAATAGGATTGGGATTGATTGGTGGATCGATAGGCATTCGCCTCAAACAAACCCATTTCTTTGACAAAATAATAGGAGTCGAAAAAAACGAAACTCACCAGAAGAAAGCCCTCCAACTGGGATTAGTCGACGAGATCCAACCTTTATCTGAGGCGATCAACAACAGCAAAGTCATCGTGCTCACCGTTCCGGTTGACACCATTCTAAACTTGCTTCCCGAGATCATGGAACACATAGACGAGCAAGTGGTGATTGACATGGGCTCTACCAAGTCGATCATACTTGAACGCATTAAGGATCACCCCAAGCGAGGCCGGTATGTCGCTGCACACCCCATGACAGGAACCGAGTACTCCGGCCCTGACGCGGCATTAGCCGGATTGTTTGAGAATAAAATGATGGTGTATGTAGAAGCCTTCCGATCGGATGAAGATGCCTTTGAATTGGCGGATGCGTTGACCGAGCAGCTTGCCATGAAGACCTCGTTTATGACAGCTGAGGAACACGATATGCATACCGCATATGTATCCCATATCTCACACCTGACCTCATTTGCTCTCGCTTTGACCGTGTTGGAAAAAGAAAAATCACAGGGACGTATCTTCGAATTGGCCGGATCGGGTTTTGAATCAACCGTACGCCTGGCCAAATCGTCACCCGATATGTGGACGCCGATTTTCAAACAAAATCGAGCCAATGTATTGGAGGTCTTAGAAGAACACATCAAACAGCTTCAACACATCTATCAGAAAATCGACCAAGAAGACTACCCGGCCGTTCATAAGTGGATCAAGAAATCGAATAAAATAAAGCGAATTATAAAATGATGTGTACTAGGGAACCCCTAAACAGCACCCGATTGGATCTGGTTCCGTTGGAGAAGGAAGATTACGAATCGCTCTACCTGGCTGCCAATGACCCGGAAATATGGGCACAGCACCCTGATCCCCTGCGCTATACGCCCTATGGGTTTACTAAATATTTCAGAACACTCTTGGGTACAGATCTCCCTTATGTCATTGTCGACAAAGCCACGCAGCGGGTTATAGGCGCTAGCGCTTTTTACCAATATGATGAAGCAAAAAAGACGGTGACGATAGGTTATACCTTCTTAAACAAAAATTACTGGGGCGGAAGCTATAATAAAGAACTCAAATCGCTAATGCTCAACCATGCTTTCAAATACGTAGACCGAGTGTTTTTCTACGTGGGAATGGACAATCAGCGTTCAAAAAAAGCCCTTGAAAAAATTCGCGCGGTACAAGAAGCGGAGACAACGGAAGCTAGCGCAGCAGGCAAACTGCTATACAGTTTATCCAAAACGGATTTCCTGTCTGCATAAATTCATCGCCTGTCCATCTCACCCGCCGTCAAAATTACAAAGACGTCAATCGGTTCTCGCCAGCATCTGGGCCATTTGTATCTCGTGGTAAACTTGGGGAGGCTGAGTCTAGAAAAACAGTAGGGCCGCATCGCGGAGCGAAACGCTCAAAAGTCAAGAAAAAAGAGGTGCTATCGGCTTAATACTTCCAGTTCAATTTGTCGAATAACTTCGACCAGAGCCAAATCGGACCAATCGCAAGAAGTTTAATCCCACTGCCAAGGGACTTCGGTTTAGCCGTTAGATATAAGGCAAGTCCAGCCAACACAGCGATGATCGAGCACACCGTGACCACGGCCGGTCCCCCATCGCGTTCCACATACTCGAGTTGCACGATAAAATAGCTCATCAGTCCAATAGTAAACAGCATCGCATAGGACAGCGTGGGTGCCAATTTCAGGTAGCTGTAAATCACAATAGCAATAAAGAAAGAGCCCCAATTTAAAAAGGTCTGTGCGTTTAATTTCTGCAAAAATTCAAGTTGGGGAAAAGGAATCATCCAAATAAGCCCCATAACGCCGAAAAAAACGAGAAATAAGAAGATTGCGGATAACGCGTATGGCGTTTGGTTAAATTCTTGATCGAGCTGAAAAAAGTACCGGTCTACGGGTCTCTCGAATTTAGTTGGGACAACCTGTTTTTGCTTCTTTTTCATCCCGCTAAGATACGGATAAATACGTAGACCTCATTGCCAGATCCGGCAATAATAAAACCATTTTCTCATCGCGCAGAACAGCTGAATTTCCTGCCTGACAATAAAAAAGGGTCGTCCACATCCCAATGTAGACGACCCTTTTTCATTCGAGGATATGCGCAATGCACACTATTTCGCGTAGGAGACTGATCTGGTTTCCCGTATAACCGTTACTTTGATCTGACCTGGATAAGTCATTTCTGTTTGGATACGATTGGAAATATCAGCAGCCAAAATCTCAGCCTGCTCATCGTTCACCTTTTCACTTTCGACAACCACGCGAAGCTCTCGGCCCGCTTGTATAGCGAATGTCTTTTCTACTCCAGGGTAAGATAGTGCTAAATCCTCCAATTCTTTCAAACGCTTGATGTAGCTTTCCACCACCTCGCGTCGTGCTCCTGGTCGAGCTCCGGAAATCGCATCACAAGCTTGAACCACTGGAGAGATCATTGAGGTCATCTCGATTTCATCGTGGTGGGCACCTATTGCATTACACACGTCAGGGTGCTCCTTATACTTTTCTGCGAGCTGCATGCCCAGAATCGCGTGTGGCAACTCTGGATTATCATCTGGCACTTTACCAATATCATGTAATAAGCCAGCGCGTTTGGCATGTTTCACATTCAGTCCTAGCTCAGCGGCCATCGTTGCCGCAAAATTCGCCACCTCTCTAGAGTGTTGCAACAGGTTCTGACCATACGAAGAGCGGTAACGCATTCTACCGACCATACGAATCAACTCCGGATGTAACCCATGTATCCCTAAATCGATCACCGTACGCTCCCCAATTTCTACAATTTCCTCTTCAATTTGGTTACGTGTTTTAGCGACCACCTCCTCGATACGAGCTGGGTGAATACGACCATCGGTAACTAAGCGGTGTAAGGAAAGTCTAGCAATTTCTCTTCTTACTGGATCAAATCCAGACAAAATGATCGCTTCAGGTGTATCATCGACGATGATCTCCACTCCCGTAGCGGCCTCCAATGCTCGAATATTTCGTCCTTCTCTACCGATAATTCGTCCCTTTATTTCGTCGTTTTCAATATTAAAAATCGATACCGTGTTCTCGATAGCCGACTCCGTAGCGGTACGTTGAATCGTTTGGATGACCACCTTCTTCGCTTCCTTAGACGCTGTTAATTTTGCTTCATCGACTATATCCTTAATTTGCATGATAGCTTGCGAGCGTGCCTCTTCTCGTAAAGAATGCACCAATTGCTCGCGGGCTTCTTCCGCCGAAAGACCAGCAATACTTTCCAATTGCTTAATATGTTGACCCTTCATTTGATCCACCTCCTCTTTCTTGCGCTCATTGAGCTCGATCAATTGATCCAGCTTTTTGCTCTTGTTCTCCAGCTCTTGTTTATCACGATTGAAGTTCTCCATCCGCTGATTGAGCGATTGTTCCTTTTGACGCATACTGTTCTCTTTTTGAGAAATCGT
>DXCW01000013.1 GCA_019115805.1 Candidatus Sphingobacterium stercorigallinarum | reverse complement strand
GAATCTTTGGAAAAATTCTACCGTCGACCCTTCTCCTGCCTTTTTCGGCCATTTTGGACGGAATCGTCAAATCGCTTTTGAGTTTAATCAACTCGTCCAAACGGCCGGAAAACGGGCAAAACGCGTCGCTTTAGAAAGCGTTAATGTTTCCAAAGCTGAACAACAATTCGAAAATTTATTGAGGGGCCTGAAGTTGGAACTCCGCAACTCCCTAACCGAACTCCTATATGTCCAGCAGGTTGCAAGCGTTCATCAGCACTTGGCAGACCACATCTCTTTATTAACAAGTGCCTATCAAAATCAACTGAATCAAGGCCATATTTCAAAGAACGCGTCCATTCAGCTAAAGGCAAAGGAACTCGAAATCAACAAGGCGATTCTAGAACTTTATCATCAATCGAACGACATTCAAAGCCAACTTAACCTGCTACTTGGCATCCCTTCTGGTGCCGTCATTGAACTCATCGATACGGAATCTATAATCAGCCCCAAAGCGAATCGAGCTATCACCTTTGAAGAAACGCTCGAACGTGCCAAGGATAATCGACCGGATTACCGGTTAGCACGATTAGCGGAAGATTATGCGAACAAGCTATTGCAATACGAAAAATCAAAACGTTTGCCCGATGTGAAATTCGGCGTAAATTACGATCGTAACGGAGCCACCATGCTTGATTTTGTCGGTGTCGGTGTTTCTTTCGACTTGCCGTTTTTCGATCGTAATAAAGCAGGTATTAAGCAGGCTCAAGTTCAAATTGAACAATCCAGAATCCATAAGCAACAAAAGGCACAGGCGATAGAAAATGAAATATTTTCTTCCTACACCTCCTTTCAGCAGTCCCTTGCCTTTCTGAATAAAATCGACGCTGACTATGAAGCCGATTTGGATATGCTATTGGAAAATTATACCAAAAACTTCACGTCCAAAAATGTAAATATATTGGAATACCTCCATTTTTTGGATGCTTATCTCAATAATAAAACCATCATACTTGAGGCTCGAAAGCGAGTCAACCAGACTGCAGAAGAACTCAACTATTCTTTAGGAATAGACTTTTAATCCATAAAAATGAAAACACATCTTATATCCATTCTATCTATTTTCTTATTTATCGGTTGTACAGGTAAAGACGAACCCATCACCGTTCCCAGCGAAAAACACTGTTTAAACGACAAAACAAAAAGCATCATAGACATAACAACTGCTGAAAAACAGGTTGTTACAGAGCGAATCCATTTGACGGGAAGCATAGAATACAATCCCGACAACGTCACACATTTTGTAAGCCTCGTCGACGGAATTATTTCCGACACCTATTTCTCGTTGGGCGATTCGGTAAAAAAAGGTCAGGTCTTAGCCGAAATGCAGAGCGTTGAATTAAGCTCACTGCAAGCCGAATTGCATTCCCTGGAAGCACAAATCGCTGTGGCTAAAGTTGATTTAAGGGCCACAGAACAAATGTTTAAAGATGGTATTTCATCAAATAGGAATCTGATTGAAACACAAAACAGCCTCCGAATTCTAGAATCCAAAAAGCTAAAAGTTGAAAACAATCTAGCCCTATATAGCGCTAGCCCTACCAAAAACGTATTTCAAATAAAGGCCCCTGCTTCGGGATTCATCACCGCTAAAAACATCAATTCCGGAACAACCGTGACCGATGAGGGAGATCCCCTATTTTCAATTTCGAATCTACAGCAGGTCTGGGCGATGGCAAACATCTATTCTACCGATGTGGCGCACATCAGCAAAGGCATGGAAGTCGAAATCCAAACCCTTTCCTATCCCGATCAAATCTTTAGAGGAAAAATTGATAATATATCCGAGGTCTTAGACCAAAATGCGAAGGTGCTGAAAGCTCGTATTCTGTTGGACAATGAGGATTTTAGGTTAAAGGTCGGAATGATTGCTGACATTTTCGCTCTTAAAAAGTCCGATAAACAAAGGGTAGTTGTGCCGATATCATGCTTGATGTTTTATAACGGAAATAACTACGCCCTAGTCTATCACGACGACTGTGATATTGAGGTGCGTGAAGTCACGATTCAGACCAAAGGGAATGGAATAGCTTACTTGGAAAGTGGGTTGGACGAGAATGAAAAAATCATTACCAAAAACCACTTATTAATTCTCGAAGCGCTCAATAACTAATCGACACCCCCATCAAATGCAAAAATTCGTTCAAAATATCGTTGCCTCCTCATTAAAAAACCCGATCATCATTTTTTTCCTTACGGGATTGTTGGTGGTTATCGGAATAATTAGTCTGAAGCAGACCCCTATCGAAGCCTTTCCTGATGTCACCAATACACGAGCCAGAATCATCACGCAATGGTCGGGAAGAAGTGCGGAAGAAATCGAGAAATTCGTAACGCTTCCGATAATGAAGCAAATGAATACGATCCCGAAAAAAGCGGAAGTACGATCGATTTCCCTATTCGGATTGTCCGTCGTCACCGTGGTGTTCGAAGACCATGTTGATGATTTTTATGCCCAACAATATACATCAAACCGTCTCCAAGGAATCGACTTGCCGGATGGAGCAGAAGCAGACATAGAGCCGCCTTACGGCGCTACTGGGGAAGTTTTTCGTTACGTTATTCGTAGCCACAGACCCATAAAAGAAATAACATCCATTCAGGATTGGGTCATCGAACGAGAATTGGTTTCGGTTAGCGGAGTAGCTGACATCGTGAGTTTTGGTGGTGAAGAAAAAATTTACGAAATAAAAATTAACCCCACCGAGTTAGCCAATTACGATTTATCGCCTTTGGATGTGTATGAAGCGGTTTCAAAAAGCAACATCAACGTCGGAGGCGATATTATTGAAAGAGGCACACAAGCGTATGTAGTGCGGGGCGTCGGACTTTTAGAAAAAACAGAGGATATTGAGAACATTCTCATCGAAGTCCGTGGCAGCACGCCGATTTTGGTAAAGCACGTGGCAGAAGTGGAAATCTCTGCTAAACCCCGATTGGGGCAAGTGGGACTACAAGACGAAGATGATCTGGTTCAAGGCGTAGTGATTATGCTTCGCGGTGAAAACCCGAGCGACGTCATCCCAAGATTAAAAGATAAAATCGAAGAATTAAACACGACCATTCTTCCCAAAGATGTACGAATAGAACCGTTTATCGATCGCACAGAACTCGTAAACTCTACCGTCAGCACCGTTGCTAAAAATATTGTAGAAGGAATTTTCCTGGTTTCCGTTATTGTTTTTGTATTTCTATATAATTGGAGAACAACCGTTATTGTAGCTTCTGTCATCCCTCTTTCCTTTCTCTTTGCCATTATCATGTTGCGGATTCAGGGATTGCCAGCCAATCTGATTTCAATGGGCGCGATCGATTTCGGATTGCTTCTGGAAGGCACCTTGGTCATAGTAGAGTCCGTATTCGTGACCATGGAGCGAAAGTCAAGTACCGTAGGCATGCCCGTTTTCAATAAAATGTCCAAATCAGGACTGATCCGGAAAAGTGCGGGGGGTGTCGCAGGATACATTGTATTTGCTCAAATCATTCTGATTGTAGCACTTATCCCCATTTTTTCTTTCCAAAAGGTAGAAGGCAAAATGTTCTCGCCGCTCGCCTTTACTTTAGGGTATGCACTTTTAGGCTCTCTTATTTTGAGCATTACCTATGTTCCCGTGATGTGTAAAGTTCTACTACAGGGGAACATTGTCGAAAAAGAGAACGTCATATCGCGGTCTTTTAAAAACGCAATGTACCGAATGTATTTATGGAGTACGCGACAAAAAAAACTGACCATTTTCGTGTTTATTGCATTGCTTGCTATTTGTGGGATCCGCTTTATGAATTATGGGACAGAATTCATTCCTAAGTTGAACGAGGGGGCTTTATACGTACGAGCCACGCTACCAAATAGTGTCAATCTTCAAGAATCCACCCGATTGGCAAAGGAAATGAAAGACAAAATCAGAGCGTTTGACGAAGTAAAATTTGTTTTGAATCAGGTCGGAAGACCCAATGACGGAACGGATCCCACCGGATTTTTTAATATCGAATTTCATATCCAACTTCATCCGGAAAAGCAATGGGAACGCCCGCTTTCAAAAGACGAACTTATAGAAGAAATGCGCAATGAACTACAAATTTACCCAGGGGTTGTCTTTGGGTTTAGTCAGCCTATTCAAGACAACATAGAAGAATACGTGGCCGGGGTAAAAAGTGCATTAGTCATCAAAATTTTCGGAGATGATTTGTTCCAGCTCGAGGGCTACGCAGATCAAGTTGCAGATGCCATTCGCGACGTGGAGGGAGTCGAAGATTTGAATGTGTATCGAAACATTGGACTCCCCGAACTCCGGATTCAACTCCATGACCATAAAATGGCTCGTTACGGAGTAGACATGACCAATGCACAGGCGGTAGTTGAAATGGCAATAGGCGGTAGTGCTGCCACCACATTCTATGAGGAAGACCGCCTATTCGACGTGCGCATTCGTTTTGCTAAAGCATATCGAGATGACGATGAAAAAATCGGCGACATTCTCATTCCTACCGAATCGGGAACGAA
>DXCW01000108.1 GCA_019115805.1 Candidatus Sphingobacterium stercorigallinarum | reverse complement strand
CGAAGAAAAAAACCGCCCCAATGATCGGGCCTCGGTATTTCTATTACACCATCCCAGTTCTTTTCTACTTGGGCAACACGATGTAACAATATCTCCCGATCGCTGATCTCTTCACTCTGAGGCGATGCGATGGCGCCAATCTGGCTACCTCTTGGACGAGAAGCGAAATATTCCGACGATTCCTCTGCAGGTAATTTTTCCACAGACGCTTCAATCCGCACCTGCCTTTGCAATTCGGGCCAAAAAAACAGTGCGCTGATCAAAGGATTGTCGATGAGTTCACGCCCTTTCCGACTGTCGTAATTGGTAAAAAAACTAAACCCATCTTGTTTAATATCTTTTAATAACACCACGCGCGACGAAGGTTGCCCCTGTTTACTCACCGATGAGACCACCATCGCTGTCGGCTCCATCACCTCGGCATGGATCGCTTCATCGAACCACTTTACGAACTGCTCAATTGGCGAGTTTAACATCGTCGATTCGCTAAGTGCACTCTTGGAATAGTCTGCTCGGATAGCTGCTATTTCTTTATGTTCAATGGACATGGCTGATTGCTATTTCCTACAAACTTAACATAATCTACATTTGTAATAGAACCCTATAAGAAAAATTATTGCTATTTTACACAGGAATTAAAGACATATTTCTATACTTTTGAATTAAACACGATACCTTGTATGTTCAACGAGTACATTCCAAAGCGCGGCAGTTTGATACTTTCTGAACCCTTTATGTTGGATCAGAATTTTGAGCGATCAGTGATCTTGTTATGTGAACACGATCAAAATGACGGGACCGTAGGGTTAATTCTGAATCACCGTTCCATACTGACCCTGTCTGATGTGATCGATGATGTGGGCCAGACCAGTTTTCCGTTATACTTCGGAGGACCAGTGGAGGGCAATGCGCTTTTCTTTCTACACAAAGCCCATGACAAACTGCATAGCGGCACCCATATCGCGGATGACCTATACTGGGGAGGGGATTTCGAGCGACTAAAACTATTGATTAACGAGCAAGCGATAAGCGCGGACGAGGTCAAATTATTCTTGGGATATTCGGGTTGGGCGTCTGGGCAATTGGAAACGGAAATAAGTCAAAACTCGTGGGCGGTACACAACTCATTTAACATCGAGCTCGCGTTTATTTCCGATGGCGAAGATTTATGGAAAGAAGCCCTGATCAGCATGGGGCCGAAATATGCACATGTAGCCAACTTTCCTAAGCGTCCTGAATACAATTAAGGCAAACGAGTTAAAACGCAATTACACACCATAAACCACAACAAAATGAAAAAACACCTTTCAAATGTCCTGCTGTTCGCAGCGGCGACCGCTTTTATATCCTGTTCCGGCACGACCTCCAATGGCGATGAGCATGCAGGGGCTGCCAACGGTCAGGATACCACGACATATCCACCAGTGGAGACCAACAAAGGCAATGCCGATTATGCGCCAGCTTTTGATGGGCAAACTCGGATAGCGGGTGTGAAAACAAACACACCTTTTGAAGGAACTGTCGTTATCGAAGGACTAAAGAGTCCTTGGGGAATTACCGAATTACCTGACGGCCGTTTTTTGGTGACTGAGCGCGAAGGTACCATGCGTATTGTCGATGTAGCCTCCTCTACAACGGGCGAACCGCTCGCTGGTATTCCAGAAGTCGACCCGCAAGGACAAGGCGGTTTATTGGGAATCACACTTGATCCAAACTTCAGCACCAACCGTATGGTATACTGGGTTTTTTCCGAGCCGGTCGAGGGCGGTAACCACACTGCGGTAGCAAAAGGAAAACTCGCTGAAGATGAAAAATCCATTGAGAACGCTACCGTTATTTATCAAGCGTTACCCACCTACGATGGAAAATTACATTACGGCGGACGCATCATTTTTGATCCGGATGGAAATCTATTTGTCACCACGGGTGAACGATCCGATCTTGAAACGCGACCACAGTCTCAAGACTTGAACTCAGCACTCGGAAAGATATTACGTATTACAACCGATGGCAAGCCCGCTGCGGGCAACCCATTCGAAGGACAATCCGATGCCAAACCTGAGATTTACAGCTACGGACACAGAAACGTACAAGGCATCGCATTCCATCCGGAAACTGGGGATCTTTGGAATACGGAATTCGGTCCAAGAGGCGGAGATGAGTTGAACTTGGTAGCAGCGGGGAAAAATTACGGTTGGCCCATTATCACCTACGGTATTGAATACAGCGGCGAGGTCATTGGCACGCCCCCTATCCAACAACAAGATGGTTTAGAGCAACCGGTATATTATTGGGATCCCGTTCTGTCCCCGAGTGGAATGACGTTTTACAAAGGAAACCATATTCCAGAGTGGGAAAACAATCTCTTTATTAGCGGTCTGAGCAGTACACACATCGCTAGAATTGTGTTAGATGGACAAAAGGTCGTCGGCGAAGAACGCTTATTGGTCGATAAAGGGGAACGATTCCGGGATGTCATTCAGGGATCGGATCATGCCTTATATGCCATTACAGATGCAGGAAGGCTATATAAAATCGATAAAAAATAACCAGCTGAATTGATTATCAAGCGGAGCTGTATCGGGATTTCACTGGATACGGCCCCGCTTTTATTTCTGCAAATCCAGTTCGGTAATTGACTGTTTTTTTTCGCGTCATTAATTGCAAATTCTCGCTACCTTTGTGGAAAATTGACGCAGCGCATCATGGTCAAAAATCGGATTGGTATTCTCGGGATGATGTTCATCATCCTTTTTTTAGCGAACTGTAAGAGTGCGCGTTACACCCCCCATGTACGACATCACGAGATGTTGAGCATCGATCAGGAAATACCGCAAGACACCGCTATTTCAAATTATATTCTACCGTTTAAGGCCACCCTAGAGGCGAAGATGAACGAAGTCATCGGACAGGCTCCGACGGCTATGGTACATAATCGCAACCTACCAGAAACGGAATTAAGCAATTTCTTTGTAGATGCGTTATTGGTAATCGGGCGTCAAGCCGACCCAGAAGTTGACTTCTCATTAGCCACCAAAGACGGCATCCGATCGAATATTGCACAAGGCGCGGTGACCGTACGCACCGTTTTTGAATTGATGCCTTTCGAAAATTACATCACCATCTTGGAGTTACGAGGTTCCGATGTGCTGAAATTAGCTGATTTTATCGCCA
>DXCW01000107.1 GCA_019115805.1 Candidatus Sphingobacterium stercorigallinarum | reverse complement strand
ATATCTGAACGCTGAACATATGAAAATAGCTATTCTTATCAACCAAACGCACAAAGAAGAGGCGGGTTTTACAACTACACAACTCGCGCAAACGGCACTTAAAAGAGGACACACCGTTTATTACATCGGTCTTGCCGACTTCATCTACCAAGGCGAGCGCACTATCTCTGCCCATGCCCGAACCTTAGCCCCAGAGGACTATCGAGACGACCGAGAAGAGCTGATTGAACTGTTGAAAGAAGCGCGAAAAGAGCGCATCAACTTCAACCAAGTAGATGTACTCTGGCTCCGGTTTGATCCGAGTATGGATATGATAAATCGTCCCTGGGCGGCGGCAACCGGTATACAGTTCGCTCAACTCATTAAAGAGAACGGTCGTTTGGTCATCAATGATCCCGATTACTTGGTTCAAGCAAATAATAAACTGTATTTAGAAAACTTTCCCAAATCGGTACGCCCAAAGACCATTGTGACGCGCAATCACCAGGACGTCTTGCATTTTTTGGAAACGCAACAAGAACGTATTATCTTAAAGCCTTTAAAGGGTTCTGGTGGAAAGAACGTGTTTATGATTGACTACGATGAACGACAGAATCTCAAGCAAACAGTCGAGGCGATTGCTCGAGACGGTTATGTAATTGCGCAAGAATATCTGCCTGAGGCCAGCAAAGGCGATACCCGACTATTCCTTATTGACGGCGAACCGCTGATGGTGGACCAAAAATATGCTGCAGTAAAGCGGGTCCAGCAGAAGGATGAAATAAGGAGCAATATTCATCAAGGTGGCCGCGCGGAATTGGCGACAATCGATCAGACGACGCTCCAATTGGTTTCAAAAATATCGCAACAACTTCGGGACGACAACATGTATTTAGTCGGTCTGGATATCGTGGGCGATAAAATCATGGAAATAAACGTATTTAGCCCAGGAGCTCTTCCCCAGGCCAGCGAGCTACAAGGAGTCGATTTTTCGGAAGCCGTCATCGTAGATTTAGAAACAAAAGTGAAAAGATTTTATGGATAAAGTTCTTCGCGTTTATGCTCGGAAACTGCTCGCCATCGCGAGCATATGTACATGGACTTCCCTATCGGCGCAACAACTGGGGCGACTTGATACCAATTTTACCGATTTGATATTACCCAATACCCCTACGGGCATTTCTGGCGCCGATGGTGCACTATCGATCGACTTAGGTGGCAATCGAACGCTATTTATATGGGGGGACAGCTTTCTGGGTGAGCTGGACAAGAATCGTCGCCGTGAGCCATCTCGCTTCGTGCTGGGGAACACCGCGACCTTATGGGATGGGAAGACTGCTACGAGTTTATATGGAGGTGAATTTCACGATCCCCAACCATTTATTGTTACCGAAACACCTGATGTCTCCTGGTACTGGCCTGCAGATGGTTATTTAATGGAGAATGGCCGCTTGGTATTATTTCTATCCGAGTACGAAAAAAAAGAGAATGAAACTGGGCCGTTTTCTTTCCGCTACATAGGTTGCGATTTGGTGACCTTGGATACCAGTAACTGGGAAGTTCTATCCCGAAAGCCTTTCTTGGAAAACGATCACCCGATTCACTATGGGCATGGCGTATGGGTCAGCCATCCTTATGTCTATATATATGGATCCAAAGCAGACAACACCAATTTTCATTCCGAACTACACCTCATGCGTATGGAACTTGTCGCTGGTCTGCCAGCAGGGCGGGCGGAATATTGGACCGGTGAGCGATGGGACGCAAATCCCAAAGCAAGTGGTGCCATATCAGGGATACACACGGCCGTATCTGAGCAATTTAGTATACGTGAGCTCTGCGGCAAAATTGTACTTCTCAACCAAGATCGATATCGGGTTCCTGGAGAAATCTATCTATACCAAGCAGAAAATCCCGAAGGGCCGTTCGAAAAAGAACAACTCGTTTATACCGTCGATGAACCCGGTCTACAGGCGGACAGTTTATTTACGTACAACGCCATGTTACATCCGCAAATTCGTCGGGATGAACACATATTAATGAGTTATAACGTCAACACCTTTTCAGAAACACTGAGCTGGAAAAAGGGTTCGGTATATCGCCCCCGCTTTATCTGGGTTCCGCTGGCTACTCTACGGTCATCCCCCATTTATCAAGTGAAATAACATCCAAAGCCTTCCAGGTCTTTTCGCGGAAATCGCACTGGCGATTCTAATGGTTCAAACGATGAGGCGCTAATAGCCCTCAATGTATTTGTCCTTCTACTTGGGGTCGCGGACATCTTCTGCGCCCTCCGCTTCCACCGCTGTCGTCACAAGCGTAGGCGGTGTCTTTTCATCCTGCTCAAATTCTTGGATCTCCACATGAACGGCAAATTCAGAAGGACGGATAAGCCAGCCGTGATATCCGGCGTATTCACGCGTGAATACGGCTCCAAAATAGAGAATGGCGGCAGTATAATACACCCACAACAGGATTAAGATGATCGAGGCGGCTGTACCATAGGTCGAGGCGGTATCAGAGACCTGCAAATAGAAGCCAATGCCAAAGCGTCCAATTGCGAACAAAACGGCCGTGAAAAATGCTCCTGCCTTTACCGGTTTCCACTGAATATTCACATCGGGAAGCACCTTAAAAATCACCAAAAACAGTACGTAAATAATCCCAAAGGTGAGCAAAAAATTAACCGCATCGATTAGGTTAACCGTCATTCCGGGAAACAAGCGGGCCAATCGGTCCGTCATGGCCAGTATCACCCCGTTGATCAACAGCGAAACGACCAAAAGAAAGCCTAATCCAATAATCAAGGAGGAAGATTGTAGCCGATCTAAAATCATCTTTAACCACCCCTTCTTCGGTTTAGCCCGTACGTTCCAGATTTTATTAATGGAATTTTGCATGTCTCCAAACACAGTCGTCGCCCCGATAATCAATGTAACGATACTGATGACCATCGCCATCGTCGATTTACCGGAAAGTTCTAGGTTTTTAATCATCTCCTGCACCTGCATCGCAGCTGAAGAACCGATCAAGTCATTGAGTTCAGTAAACACTTTCCCGCGTATTGCATCTTCTCCGTAAAAAATTCCGGCTAATGAAATCATCAGTACTAAGATTGGACCTAACGAGAATATCGTGTAGTAAGCCAGCGACGCGCTATACTTCATACAGTCTTCAGAGGTGAAGCCCGTCACGGACTGTTTTAAAATAACCCACGTATCCTTAAAAAAACCTTGTCCCTTTGCTTTAGCCATATCTTGATGTCGTTGATGCCTGAAAATAGAACACGATTTCTCATAAAAAGTTTGTGGAATGATGCGAACATGCGCTCGTTACAACGAACAATTCACTTGGTTTTCTGTTATCTCTTCAAGCCGAAAGCCGGACACGCAGCATGGTCTGGACTGTTGCTTCACATTAAATATACAGGCATGAGTAAGAAGAAAAATAATGAAGAAAAAGACTTGGACGACAAACATCCGAGAGAAGACAATGAAAAAGTACAAAGTGATACAGGGAAACGCCCTGAGAAAGACACCAATCCCTTGCCACCTAATCCCAATAAGGTGGATGACCACGAAGAGGACTAGCGCATAAAAAACAGCTTAGGAGATTGTTCCTAAGCTGTTTTTTATGCCGTCAACTTATTGATGATTACACGTGCTTGGCTTCAAGCTCGTCAACATAATCCTCATTGGGAACGTAATCGGCGGTCATTAAAGCCTCGTAATCGACTTTTTCCGTTTTACCGAATCGGCGCTGTATACCGTCAAAGAGCGAATACACAACGGGGACTACCACTAACGTCAAGAAGAGTGATGACAGCAATCCTCCAATAATCACGATCGCTAGTCCTCGATTCATGTCCGCTCCATCACCGGTAGCCATCGCAATAGGGATCATACCAAACACCATGGCTATAGTGGTCATTAAGATTGGACGGAGACGTGCATGGTTCGCTGCCACCAGCGCGTCGTGCGTAGAGTCTCCATTATCTTTCCGATGATTTGCGAAGTCAACCAGTAGAATCGCATTCTTCGTCACCAAACCGATCAACATGATAATACCCAAAATGGTAAATATATTCAATGTTTGATTAGCTAGGGCTAAGAAAAGCAACGCTCCAATGAAAGACAGAGGTACTGAGAAGATCACGATAAATGGTGTGGCAAAACTATCATATAGCGCGACCATCACTAAATAAACAAGTAAGATCGATGCCAAGAGGGCAATTCCTAGTGTACCGAAGCCCTCTTCTTGGTTTTCCATATTTCCTCCCCAGACATAGACTACACCTGGTGCACGTTCGAGCTGAGAGAACTGCTCTTCCCACTCGGTCGCAACGGTACCCATAGGTCTTCCGACCACTGATCCTTTGACCGAGACGGCTGGTGATTTATCCCTACGTTCCAATAAAGTAGGCCCCGATCCGTAACTCACGTCGGCGAACTGTGCTAGTGAAATCGGAGTTCCTTGACTGTTGATGAACTTCAAATTACGCACGTCATCGATGTGGGAACGGCTAGATTCGGAAAAGCGAATATTGATATCATATTCATTATCACCTGCTCTGAATTTATTGTCATCATTTCCTGAAAAGGCAGTTTGCATGGTCATCCCTACAGTTGCCACATCCAATCCCAGAGATGTCATTTTCTCCCGATCGACCTGAACCTGTATCTCAGGGTTTCCGTCTTCGGAAGAAAGCTTCACACCGGTTGATCCTGGTATCTTCTCTAACAGCGACATCGCCTGATCAGCGAATTCCCGTGCGTCTTCGATGTCTGATCCGATCACAGTCAGATGTAATGGTGCCTGTTCCGCTCCCATAATTCCCATGTTCACCGACTCCACTTTCGCCGCAACCAGCTTTTGTTGCAATTCCCGTTTTAATCGAGCTGCATACACTTTGGAATTTTCGGTATAACTGTCTTTCAGAATCACGTGAATTTCTGATTTGTATCGGGATCCGGCAGCCGACATCACACCATCAGATGATTGCCCAACAGTGGTAATCATCCGCTCTACCTCTGGTTTGGATCCAATGATCGCCTCTGCTTCTTGTGTCAAAAAGTTGGTCTTCTCTAATGAAGCATCCTTTTCCAACTCAAATTGCATCATAAACTCTCCCCGATCAGCTGCAGGGAAAAAGTCTGACCCGATATATCCTAGGCCTACCAATGCAAATGAACCGATCAACAAAACTAACGACAACAACAACGTAGCGACTTTGGTCATACGATTTTTCAAACACCATTCTAGTATACCCGTAATCCACTGCGTGAACCGCGTAAGACCCGACTCAAATCCATGCACAATGCCTCCAAAGAAAGAATTGGGATTAATGTGCTCCAATTTACCGTAACGGGAATATAACCACGGTACGATCGTAAAGGACACAAATAGGGATAATAAGGTAGAAATAATTACAGTCACACAGAACTGCGCTAGAATATTGGCCACCAGACCCGTTGACATAGCAATCGGAAGGAACACCACTACGATGACTAAGGTAATCGCCGTCACCGTAAAACCAATTTCTTTCGCACCATCAAACGCCGCACGTACTTTGCCTTTACCCATTTCCATATGTCGGTGAATATTCTCGATAACCACAATGGCGTCATCCACCAAAATACCCACAACGAGTGAAAGGCCAAGTAAAGACATGAGGTTTAACGTATACCCCATCAGTAACAAACCCACAAACGTTCCGATCAATGATAACGGGATCGCGATCATAGTGATGGCTGCGTTTCGTAAACTGTGCAAAAAGAACAGCATAATAAAACCGACCAGTACCACCGCCACAATCAAGTCATGGATAACGTTGTTCGCGGCTGTTAAGGTATAATCTGTCGAATCGTTAGCAATGACCAATTCCACGTTATTATCCGCGTAGTCTCTCTCCACCGTTTCGATGGTTTCCTTGACTAAACTCGATACCTCTACCGCATTCGCATCGGACTGTTTAAATACCTGTAACAAGATCGTATTCTTCCGGTCCATCCGTGCGATCTTCTCAATCTCCTTGATTCCGTCTTGTACGTCAGCGATGTCTTTTAGGAAAATCGTGATGCCTGCCGGCGTCGTGATAGGAAGGTTTCTCAACTCTTCAACCGATGTAACCTTTCCTGCCAACCTAATCGTTGTACGACTATCCCGGGTGCTTACATTCCCCGTTGGAAAGTCGAGGTTCGACTGGGCAATCACTTGCTGAACTTGACCGATTGAAAGACCGTAGCCTTCCAATTTCTCTGCGTCCACACTGACTTGAATTTCCCGTTCTTCACCACCAAGCATATCGACTTTAGCCACGCCATTTATTCGTGCAAAAATCGGCTGTATCTTGTCGTCTAATAAATCAAACAGTTCTTTTTCCGTAAGATTAGAGGTCACGGCGAGACTCATGATTGCGATATCATCCAGCGAAAACTTATTCAGTGAAGGCGGATCTACGTCATCGGGAAGGTCCTTCAGAATAGCGTTGATCTTCCGTTGGGCATCGGTAAGCAAAAAGTTAACGTCCGCACCGTCATTTAACGTAATCATCACTATGGAGACGCTCTCTAACGAGGTGGCCTCAATTTTTTTGATATTCTCTAGGGAAGAAACGGCGTCCTCAATTTTTTTCGTAACGGTGTTCTCCACCTCGGTAGGTGAAGCACCGGGATACGTTGTTTGAATGTTAATCACGTTCACTTCAAACTTCGGTATCAGTTCGTATCCCAGCTGGGTGTAGGAGAATATACCTCCTAACGTCAGTATAATAAATACGACGATGATCAAGCTGGGACGTTTTATCGATATTTCAGAAATCTTCATCTTATAAGGTTGTACTTAATACAAATTATTTAATGATCTCAACTGGAGTCTGATCCGACAAATTGATTTGTCCAGATACAATAACGGGGTCTCCAGCTTGCAAACCACTTATTACTTCTATTCTATCGCCGAAACTCCGACCCGAGACGACATTTCTGAGCACAGCTTTTCCGTCCTCTAACACGAACACTTTATTGTCGCTCACACTGCCCACAAATGCCGTTCTAGGAACAACAAGCGCTTCAGTAGTACCTCCACTGCCAAACACAGCTGTTCCATACATACCCGCACGAAGATCATTATTGGGGTTATTTGCGATCTCAATTTCAATAGGAAAGTTCAAGCTGCCATCGGATTTCGGCGCAATAAATGTGATCTTACCGGTAAATTCCTTTTCGGGATAAACGCTAGCCAAGACCTCTACGGTCTGCCCTACCCGAAGACCAGCGACGTTTTTCTCGTCCACGTTAACCCGTAATTTCAACGTACTGACATTCACAATTTCAAATGCCGGCGTACCTGGACTAACAAAGGCGCCCGGTTCGATTTGTCTTGAGTTAACAATACCGCCAACAGAAGTTTTAATAGTCACATCACCAGCGTTCAACTCTGCACTGCGCAAGTTGTTTTTTGCATTTTCAAATTGTAGACGAACTTGATCGACCTGCTGCTCGGTAACACCACCGGTAGATAATGCATTTTCATAACGCGCTAATGTTGCCTGCGCATTGTTGTAAGCAGCTTTTGCATCTGCGACTCCTACATTTAATTTATCTCCTTCCACGACCGCCAACGTTTGTCCAGCGGAAACCCGGGAACCTTCATCGACTAAAACTCGAACTACGCGACCACCTGTTTCCGCAGAAACGGTCACTTCTTGTTTGGCCATAAACGTGCCGTTCGCTAAGTATTCTAAATTCTCTTGACTCTTTGTTGCAGTATCGACCCGAACTGCGACCGCTGCACTCGTTTCCGCAACCGCTGCTGTTTCGGCATCGTTCTTCGCTTTATTCTGTTGAAGAATATAGTAAATACCAGCCCCTGCAGCGACAATAACCAGTAGAGTAATGATTGTACGTTTCATCTATGTTGTTAATTATTCGTTTACTAATGATTTTAAATCTCCATTGGCTTTGATCAACTGGATCTCCGCTACTTTATAATCCAATAAGGACGTATTTAAATTGTTTTGCGCGTCTGCATATGCATTTTCCGCATCCAAAAGCTCGGTGAGCGTCGCCAGACCGTTTCTGTAATTATTCTCCGTGTCCTCCAATACCTCTTTGGCTAAGGCAATATTCCGACGGTTGTTATCTACGGTCAATAAACTGTTCTTGATTTGGGCTTTTGCGTTCTCACTCGCTAAATTCAGTCCAAGTTTGGAATCCTCTAAATCCACTCGTGCTTTTTGTATTTCCACGTTCGCCTGATTGATTTTCGCACGTGTCGCTCCGCCTTTAAAAATAGGTATGGTTAAATTCAAACCTATGGATGAGAACGGGGATTTATGCGTATTGCTATTGAACAGTGGAATCTGTTCTCCAAATGCAGTATAACCGATGTTAGAGGTAAGCGCTAAAGACGGATAGTAAGCAGCGACCATGGATTTCTTATTCAGCTCCAACAATTCAATTTGCTTCTCCATAGCCCGTACTTCTGTACGTCCCGCTAAATTAAACTCATCAACCATAATACTCGGGTCGATATCGAACGTTTCTTCTGGCATCTGGATGTCCGTTGTAATGTCCATTCCGATGGCAAACTTCAACGCGTTTTCCCTCAATTCCAAAGCGTTGACCAATTGCTGCTTCTGCGCAAGCAAGTTGTTGATAGCGACTTCCGTACGATCCAGATCGATCTTCTTCATCAACCCGGCTTCCACCAATCCCTTTAATACGTCCCGGGTTTTGGTCGTGTTATCCAAATTGCTTTGTAAGGTTTCCAGCTGCAATTGCGATTGATACACTTCATAATAGGAGTTAGCCACTTTCTCAATGAGTTGTTCGTCAGTCAACGTGCTGTTGATTTGATAAAATTCTCGAGTCGTACGCGCGGCCTTCAAACCCGTAAACAAGGATTGATTAAAAAGCTGCTGGCTCAACTGTACCGTTGCCGTTCCCTGCCAGGGTTGACCAAACTTCATAATCATTGTAGTGGTGTTGCCATCTTCAGTGGTCATGGTGATGGCGTTCTTCTGAATCATCGGATTGTAAGTCAACTGCCCACTTCCATCAATCTGCGGAAGTGCTCCTGCTCGTACCTCATCAATCTGATATTCAGAATTCTCCAAATCCAATTTCGCCTTTTTTGCTTCCGCTTTATTTTCTAACGCATACTGAACGGCTTCTTGCAACGTAAGCGTCTCTTGAGCATGCACTAAAGATCCGAAAAGCATTCCGGCAGCAATCAGCGCTATGATTTTAGTGTGTTTCATTCTGTTTTTTTACTAAGTATTCTTGCTCCAAAAATTAAATTAATTGCTCTTTTTTGACTGTCGATTATCTTATCCACATTGCGTTCGCTGGGAATTCCAGTAATAATATCCGACACCGTATGAACGATGCTCAAACCTTTCTGAATTTCCACAAACGTTTCCGCCGCTTTGTCTACATCCTTTAAAAGAAGTACGCCTTCATCCACTGCTTTGTGGAATAGATCCTTAAGGAGCTCGATCTCAATTTTTTGAAACCGATCCATCGTCTGCGTGATGTCAATTCCTTTAATCCAATCCAAGTTTTCGTTGATATGGAGCACATAATAGCGGCGCATATATTCAGATCGAAATTCCAACACCTTGTGCATGGTGTCAATCAGATCGCCAGCATATTCAGAAATGATGGCCTTCTCTCCTTCATGGATGTCACCACATAACTTGCATATTGCATCTAAGATTAGCGTAGACTTATCGGCATAGTAGTAATACAAATTTGCTTTCGTAATCCTCAAATCATCCGCAATCTCGTTCATCGTCGTTTTGTGAAATCCAAAATGGGAAAAACGTTTCAATGCTGTTTCAATGATCTGTTCTTTACGATTTTCCATGTTTCATAGTTCCTTTTTTACCTTTTTATACTTCTGACTTTTGTTAGAAATTGTTCAAAAGTACAAAATAGATGATAAATAATATCATGACGATGTCAAAAAATAGACGCGTCTTGTCAATTATTCGCTACTGAAAACTAGGAAAAGAGATAATTAGGCTTGCCCAAATAGCTTTTGGAATTTCTTCTTATCGAATGCGTACAATTTAGCGGCGCGGTAAGAAACACCTTTTTGATATTCATTGAGCTCTTTGAGATATCCTAAATTGTTGATCTTCTTGCGGAAATTTCGTTTATCGAGCTTTTTGTTTAACACCGCTTCATATACTTGCTGGAGTTGCGTCAGTGTGAATTTAACGGGAAGTAATTCATAGGGGGTTGTGGAATAGGTGATCGTCCGCTTCAAACGATTTAAACTCAAATCAATAATATCCCGGTGGTCAAACGCTAAATCAGGTATCTCCGAGACAGGGAACCATTTGAGTTGACGCATATAATCTGTGCCGCTAGCAATTTTGTTCTTCACCTCATTCATTTGTACCAAAGCCATATAAGCCACTGTAAGAATACGGCCCTCTGGATGACGTTTGACGCCCGCAAAAGCAGCAAGTTGATCCATATAAATGTCTTTCAAGCCGGTCATCTCTAGCAAAATACGCGCAACCGCATCCTCCATTTCCTCGTAGGGGTTCACAAAATAGCCTGGCAAAGCCCACCAATCCTTGTATGGATATTCATTCCTTTCTGCCAAAAGTACTTTTAACTGACCTTCATCAAAAGTCAATATGACACAATCTATGGTAAAATGCGTTTGCAACACGAAATTTTTATTTTAAATGTTTAACTTGGTTAGCAATACCTGAACAATAATAGCAAATACATAAACAAATTACTAAAAAAATTTAATAGTGTAAAAAATACACAGTATATTCGTAACTCTTAAACAAGGAAGACCTAATGAGTAAAATTCGAAGAATTGGTGTTTACACATCAGGAGGCGACGCCCCTGGAATGAATGCTGCCATTCGTTCTGTAGTACGTACCGCCATTTATAACGACATCAAAGTAACAGGAATATTCAGAGGCTATGAAGGCATGATTGAAGGCGATTTTACAGAATTGGTTAGCCGTTCAGTAAGCTCGATTATTCAGCAAGGTGGGACGATTTTAAAATCAGCACGTTGCCCGGAGTTCCGTACACCTGAAGGACGAAAAAAAGCGTATGAGAATATTCGTTACGCTGGCATTGATGCATTAGTAGCGATCGGTGGAGACGGCACGTTTACCGGTGCGGAGTTGCTTTCAAATGAATACGATGTTCCCGTGATGTGTATTCCAGGAACTATTGATAATGATCTATACGGTACGGATTACACTCTAGGGTTTGATACCGCTAACAACACCGTGATTGAGGCCATTGATAAAATAAAAGACACGGCTGCATCACATAATCGATTATTTTTCGTTGAAGTAATGGGACGTGACTCGGGTTGCATCGCCTTAAACGCTGGTGTTTCAGGTGGAGCAGAAGCCATTTTACTTCCAGAGAAGGAAACCGCAATCGATGAGCTTATTGCTATGTTGAAAACGGCAAAAGCGCGCAATAAGACGTCGACCATTGTTATCGTAGCGGAAGGAAATAAAAACGGTGGGGTATATAATGTAGCGAAGCGTGTTAAGGAAAGATTTGATTTCTATGACACAAAAGTTAGTATCTTAGGACATCTTCAACGCGGAGGCTCTCCCAGTAGCTTCGATCGAGTTTTAGCCACTCGGATGGGCTATTTTGCTGTCAATGAGTTGATCAAAGGAACGCCAAGCGCCACTGTGGGTGTTCGCGGCACGCAGATGGTGACGACAAGCCTAGAAGAAGCCTTGCGTAGCAAAGAGCTAAAGTTGGATGAAGAGCTTATTACAATCGCCGAAGTAATGAATGTGTAAACTATGATAGCAGTAGTATTTAGCGGTTCACGATACGCCGATTGGCGACTTGCCGAAAAAGGAAGAGTCTTATTTGGATTTCGAATGACCGGCATTAATCCGTATATTCAGGATGAGCGCTTTATCTATCAACTACTCAATAAGAATACACATCTCATTAATAATGCGGAACGCATTCGCCGAATCTATTTTTTTGGCGCCGGGGCTTCAAGTAAGGAGCGACAAGAAAAAATCGAGCGGGTGTTTAAGAAGTTTTTCAAAAATGCACGTGTGAAAGCCAGCCATGATATCCTTGCGTCCGCACAATCCACTTTTGGCAACGAAAAGGGCATTATTGGCATCGTCGGCAGTGGATCAAACGCAGCTTATTATAATGGAAAGCGTGTAATAGGCAATAATTATGGTTTGGGTTATATTCTGGCAGATGAGGCGTCAACCAATTGGCAAGCCCGTCAAATTCTGCGGGATTTTTTAACGGAATCCATGCCGCAGGGTTTTCGAGAAAAGTTTCTTCAAAAGCATAATATCGACAGGAAAATCATTCTGGATAAGACCTACAACACACCCAATCCAAATATCTTCCTGACATCATTTGCGGATTTTATATTGGACAATCGCGACGACCCATACATGGAAGGTATTATCCGTCGAGGATTGGAGAAATATGTAAAAACGTACCTGATTCCGCTATCGGAACACTATCCGGATGCCATTTTTAACTTTACCGGATCGGTAGCCGACGCGTATTCAGACTGGTTGCGACAGATTGCGGAGGACCATCATTTGGTTGTCGACAAAATCATTCACGAGCCAGTTCAGGACCTTGTAAAATATTATTTAAATAAAAATTAGTAAAAATGAAAATTGGAATTAACGGATTTGGCCGTATCGGCCGTTTAGCTTTTAGAGCTGCTGTGAAACGCAGCGATATCGAAGTAGTAGGTATCAATGATCTAGTTGAGCCGGATTACTTAGCATATATGTTGAAATACGACTCCACTCATGGCCAGTTCGATGGTACTGTTGAGGTAAAAGATGGTCACTTGGTTGTGAACGGGAAAACGATCCGTGTCACAGCGGAGAAAGATCCCGCGAACCTAAAATGGGGCGAGGTCGGTGCTGAAGTCGTGATCGAATCGACAGGATTCTTCTTGACTAAAGAGCTTGCTCAAAAACATATCGAAGCCGGCGCGAAAAAAGTCATTATGTCTGCACCAGCGAAAGATGACACCCCTACTTTCGTGGTGGGCGTGAACGACAGCGAACTTAAAGCAGAATACAACATTGTATCTAATGCATCTTGTACAACGAACTGTCTGGCACCAATCGCTAAAGTATTGAATGATAAATTCGGTATTCTAGAAGGGTTAATGACCACCGTTCACGCGGTTACTGCCACTCAGAAAACAGTGGACGGACCTTCTGTGAAAGATTGGAGAGGTGGCCGTGGAGCATACCAAAACATCATCCCTTCATCTACAGGTGCAGCAAAAGCTGTAGGATTAGTACTTCCTGAGTTAAAAGGAAAATTAACAGGTATGTCTCTTCGTGTTCCTACACCAGATGTTTCTGTAGTTGATTTAACGGTTCGCTTGGAAAAAGGTGCTTCTTACGAAGAAATTAAAAAAGCGATGAAAGACGCATCTGAGGGAGACTTGAAAGGCATCCTAGGCTATACAGAGGACGATGTCGTGTCCACCGATTTCTTAGGCGATGCACGCACCTCCATCTTCGATGCAAAAGCGGGTATTTCACTAAATGATAATTTTGTAAAAGTAGTCGCTTGGTACGATAACGAGTGGGGTTACTCGAATAAAATTATCGATCTCGCACAAAAAGTAGCGCAACTTTCTTAACAAGTACGCGATACCGCAATAAAATAAGGCGTTGAAGGGTGAACCTCAACGCCTTACTTTATTGAAGCAGTTCATGGATTAAAACAGGGATTCTTCTTTCGTTAAAAAACCACCTCCAATCAGATCTTCACCCTCATAGAAGACAGCGGACTGGCCTGGCGCGATCCCTTTGACGACATGACTGAAGTCTACTTCCATCAGATCGCCTCGCTGTGTCAATGTAGATATCGCACCTGGATCTTTATAACGGATCTTTGTTACCGCTTCGGTTGGACCATCAAGTGATGCGTACTTCACGAGGTTCACATTTTTTACCACCGCGCGACTACGTTCCAATTCATGCTCCTCTCCCAATACTACAGAATTACTTTCTGGCAGGATTTGAATCACGAACATCGGTTTACCCAAAGCTATCCCCAAACCCTTTCGTTGCCCTATAGTAAAATAAGGGTAACCAATATGCTGTCCAACCACAGTTCCATCGGTTAGGATAAAGTTTCCTGGTCCAATTTCTTGATCTAGTTCGGGCCTTTTGTGCCTTAAAAACGCTCTATAATCATTATCCGGCACAAAGCAGATCTCGTAGCTTTCCGATTTATTGGCCAGCTCACGTTGTCCCATCTCTAAGGCCATTCGCCGAATTTCATTTTTGGTAAAACCACCCAAAGGAAATTGTGTTCTGGCCAGGTTTTCCTGAGATACGCCCCACAAAACGTATGATTGATCCTTATGATCATCTCTCCCTTTGGAAATCACATACCTGTCGTTGTCGTGAAGTCGAATATTGCGTAATGGCCCGTGGCGATAAATTCACAATCTAATTTATCCGCACGCTTCATAAGTGCCTCCCATTTTATATGGGTGTTGCACAGCACA
>DXCW01000106.1 GCA_019115805.1 Candidatus Sphingobacterium stercorigallinarum | reverse complement strand
GGCGTTCACCGCTAGGGCGTTTTGAACCTTTTGCTCGGCCATGGCAGAGGAAATACCGTCGAACTTTACAGCAAAAGTGCCGCCAAAACCACAACAGGTTTCCTGATCACTCATTTCTATAATTTCCAAGCCCCCCACCTGAGCAAGCAGCTTGCGGGGTTCTTCACGAATCTGGCATTCCCGAAGCGCAGCACAGGAATCGTGATAAACCGCTGTGCCGACCAATTCAGCTCCGAAGTACTCCTTCTGCAGTACGTTAACCAAGAAATCGCTGATTTCAAAGATATTGCGTTGCAGGGCTCTACAGGTATTGTGTTCCATGGAGTTGGTGAACAGATCGTCATACCCATTGCGAATCATGCCCACACAGGAAGCCGATGGACTGACTATAGGATTGTTTTCATCAAAATCGCTTAAGAATTTCTGTCCAACTTTTTTAGCCTCGTCCCAAAACCCGGCATTATAGGCGGGTTGACCACAACAGGTTTGCTCTGGGTTATAGTGCACAGCGCATCCCGCACGTTTCAGTAACCGCTCGGTGTTAAAAGCCGTTTCCGGAAAGATCTGGTCTATAAAACAAGGGATAAATAAGTCTACTTTATTCATTGATTGCTTTGAATAAGCTGTAAATTATTAAATTTTAAAACGCGAAACAACAACAAAAAACCGATTATAAAGAATACAGACAGAAACAATGCCGAATATCGAATATTATGGGTGATTTGTTCAATAATCCCAAAACTGAATAGACCGATAACGATCGCAAACTTCTCGGTCACGTCATAAAAACTGAAAAAAGCAGTGGTGTCGGTCACGTGTTCGGGTATCAATTTAGAATAGGTGGATCTGGAAAGAGATTGGATCCCTCCCATCAGTAGACCGACAGCGAAGGCCATCAAGTAAAAATGGTATTCATGACGCATATAATACGACGCTACACAAATTAGTATCCAGCAGAATACTACCGCAATGAGGACCTTGATATTCCCTATTTTTTTAGCCAATAGCGACATCAGGTAAGCCCCTCCGATCGCTACAATTTGTATGAGCAAAATCGAGGCGATCAACTTACTGGCGCCCAGTTGCAATACTTTTTCGCCGAAAGCGGCGGCTACAATGAGAAGGGTCTGTATGCCCATGGCGTAGAAAAAATAAGCGGGTAAAAATCGCCGAATTGCCTCGACTTTTCGAACCTGCTGCCAGACGCTGGAAAATTCTTGTTTGACTTGTGCAATAAAAGGGCGATTTTTAATCTGAATACTCGGCTTGTTTTTCGGTAAGAAGCGAAAGGTGATCTGTGCAAAGGATACCCACCAAACACCCACTAATAAGAAAGACAGTCGGGGAGGAAAACTTGCATCATGAATTCCGAACCATTCGGGTTTAAAAATAAATAGAAAGCAAATCAGCTGCAAGGTAACGCAACCCACATAACCGTAAGCAAATCCTTGTGCACTGACGCGGTCTTGCTGATCCGGTGTCGCTATCTGCGGGAGATAAGCATTATTGAAGGCCACTCCACCGATATACCCCATCGCCGCCAGTGCGTAACAGATGATACCCCATTCCAAGTTATCCGCGTGAAAAAAGAAAAGCCCCATGCAGGCAAACGCGCCCAAGTAGGTGAAAACCTGCATGAAATATTTTCGTTTTCCTGCGGCATCGGCATAGGCTGAAAGAAAGGGCAACGCAAAAGCCATCAACAAATAGGCAATGGATAAGGAAAAATTCGCCAGGGCGGTGTTCACCAGTTCGAATCCAAAAAACGACACCACGTCGCCTGTCTCTTTACTGCGCGTAATGGTGGTATAGTAGACGGGAAAAATTGTCGAAGTAATGACCAGGTTGTAGGTGGAGTTCGACCAATCGTACATGGCCCATGCCCGAATCAGGCGCTTATCGTTCTTTTTAAAAACCTTCATTCTATTTTACGCTGCGAATATAGCATTCCATTTGAAATCTGCTTATAAATTCTCGTAGATATACGTAATCACCCGTACCATTTCTTCGCGGACTGGTGCGGCACTTCCGAGAAAGTTGTTATTGAGAAAAGAAAATGCATACCGGTTTCCTGCTTTACTGATGAGATAGCCGCTTTGACAATGTACGCTATGTATGGTGCCCGTTTTCGCCCACACGAAAGGCTGTCCACCCGGCGTAGGGTATACATTTTTCAACGTACCTTCCAAGCCCCCTGCGGGAAATAAGTAGTGCAGCTGTGCAGGATCAGGTAGGTGATCTGCAATCATCACTAATAGGTCTACCATACTACGCGGCGTGATCTTGTTGTAGCTGGATAGACCGCTCCCGTCTCGTAGCTGAATGGTATCCGTCAATGTTTGGTCATAGGTTTCCTGCATAAAGTCACGGAGATCACTCGTCTGAAAAGTTCGATATTTGGTGAAAGCCGCCAACATATGCAGCTGTTCGGCGATAAAGTTATCGCTCGGTAGCATCATCTCTCGTAATGCTTGCCGAGTCGGTATGGAATACAGAATCTGTGGATTTGCGGGCAGTTCTTTATCGACAATATGGACTTTTTTATGCAAAGTGTCTGTCAGTAACTTGGCAACAAGCGTGTCGGCAGTCCGAAACGGTTTCTTCGTGCGGTACGATTGGGGCGCTGCAGATGGACGAATGTGAAACACATTCCGATCGATTTCGCGCTGGATACGGTAAACATCGGTGGTGTCTGAAAGGGTCATCGATAAGCTTTGTTGAAAGTACGTTGGGCTGCTGATCAGCTTTCCCTCTTGGCTATGAAATCGGACCAGGTTGCCGTAGATGGGGAAATCGGAGATCTCCGGCTGGTAAGCGTAATCATAATCATCAATGGCCCAGCCGGCACGGTACACCGGTTCTTGCGTTTTCGTGGGCGCATAGTATAGGGGTTTATCTGTTGATTTCAAGAATTCGAATACACGTCCATTATCGAGCTCCGGGTGGAGGAAACTGGGATCACCGGTGCCCCAAAAAATAAGGGAGTCGGGGGTTTCGATGTAGGCAAGCCCGGGAATTGAATCTCCGAGCACGGTTAATGCGCTAAACAAAGTGAACACCTTGGTGTTGGATGCGGGGGTGAAATGGTGGTCTTGGTTTTTACCGTAAACAAAGCGTCGTTGATTCATGTCATACAAACTAAATCCGACGTGATGTTTATCCAGTACAGCGGATTGTAACTGTGGATCCAGGGCATGCGGAACAAGCGCGGTATGCGGTTGACCAAAAGCTACGCCGATCCCGAACAGAAAACTGAGTATACGAGAGAGGGGTTGAAAAGTGAGTGCGTTCATGGTAGTGCTAAAAATGATGACGGGTCCACAAAATTACCGGTTTTGTTTTCGAATAAATTCCAGGCTACATATATGTTGTTGCCGAGAATAACGTAGAACGAATGTACGAATTTCATACTTTGCTGCACAGTTTTGTATATAGATTGGTGCCAGGGAAGTGAAAAAGGCTGATCACCGCAGTGATCAGCCTTAAAAAAGTCAATAAACGAGCGACGTTAATTTTGTTTTAAGGCGCCGTTGCTGCGGTCAATTTCCACCTGTGGAATGGGCCAGTATTCGTTGTTTGTGCTGAAGCTGAGCCCCTTATACGCGTTCAAATAAGTGCCCTCAAAAGCGGAGTACGATTCAATGGTTTGCTTGGCGATGCCCCAACGAACCAGATCGTAAAACCGATGCCCTTCCAGAGCCAGTTCCAGTCGGCGCTCGAAGCGCACCGCGTTTCGTGCATACTCTTGGTTGGGGAATGATGGATAAGGCTTGACGGAATACTTGGCTGCGGGAGCTCCCGAGGCCGTCGTTTTCCCTTCCAAATTAGCGGCGCGTTTCCGCACGTCATTGACCAGCGCCAGCGCTCCACTTAAATTTCCAGCTTCTACTTCGCATTCTGCAGCCATTAACCACACGTCTGCCAACCGGATGATATTTACATCTAGTCCGGTAATGTAATTCTCACCCGGAGCTGTATTCCCACCAAATAGTGCCTGCGGAATCATGGTTTTGATCCCCACAAACGGACCGGCATAGGTCGCGGAACGAATCCAAGCATTTCCTGGCATGATGCCGTAATCGAGATATTCCACGCCGCGCCGGCCTACCGTGTAATCCAGGCGGGGATCCACACGTAGATCGGTATCCAATACATACGAACTGGTCGGATTCTTCAAATCAGAAAGATAAGGCGTTTCACGGTAGCCGTGGTCCAAATAAGGCAGACCGTTGGCATCCACTTGATAGGCATTGACTAAATCGATAGTCGGTTGATAAAATCCACAACAGCCGACCGGAGAGCTGCCGTATAGGCCCGAAAGCATATCGCCGACGTTGGCGTTGTCTGCAGACCCGTTGTCGTTAATGGCATGCTTAGAAACCATCACGACTTCCGCGCCGTTCTCTTCGGTGATGTCGAAGTTGTTCCAGAAAGGCATGGATACCAGGTCTTTGCCGGACATAACCTCTTTAAACAGCGGCAAAGCTTCCGCATGTTTGCTCTGATATAGATAGACTTTGCCCAGATAAGCTTTGGCCACGTTCTTATTCATTCGACCAAATTCATTGTTGATTTTACTCTCCGGCAAATGTTCCATGGCGAACTTTAGATCGCCTTCAATCATGGGCAGCACATCCTGATCATTTGCGATATTCTGCGCATCTTCTGTGGCAATGTCCTCGGTAATGATGGGCACATTTCTAAAAACGCGCCAGAGAAAGAAATAATAATGCGCGCGGAGCATACGCGCTTCGCCGCGAATTTC
>DXCW01000105.1 GCA_019115805.1 Candidatus Sphingobacterium stercorigallinarum | reverse complement strand
TTTGCAGAAGTCGGCCAAACTTCCGATAATTGCATCACCGAAAAAGGGATGTATATTCCTGAATAGCTCAGTTGGTTAGAGCATCTGACTGTTAATCAGAGGGTCGCTGGTTCGAGCCCAGCTTCAGGAGCCAGCAGAAAAGTCGTTTTTGATAAAAAAAACGGCTTTTTTGCGTTTTAGAACAGGCTAGGGACATTTTCGGGATCAAACTATAATCCAAAAGTTTTTTATGCCTTCCACGAAAACATCCAACTTCCGAATCAGAGACCGGAAGGTTATTTTACATACCAGGCGTAGACCCAATGTAGGAGCATAATTTTCAGTCCCAAGACATCAACAATGCTATATTCGATCAAATCGATTCTTTGCAAGTTGTAAAGCGGAACAAGAACGCGAATTTTACTTGCCTATGGCTCTCAAAGGAACTTCAAGCGTTGGTGAGTTCGATCGCCGAATTTGTGTAAGGTCTTTAACGGGTTGTCATAGGTAATGCGATACGCTCAACGCCGCATAAAGGGGACACGTTCTTTTGCAATGGTTGCAGAATACCAGACACCGTTGCCCGATTAACAACTATGGCAATAGGTGCTCCACGAGATTTTTGAAAATAGCCGTATCAAAGCTGTAGAAAGATTCGATAACTCCTGTTTTAATTTTTGGGATAAAATTGGAGATGAAGCCATTTTATATAGAAAAAAACTGGAGGTCTAAAGATATTTGGCAGGATGAGCGCTTGCTGTGGCGCATGCAGACCCAGCGTTCAAAAACCAGATTCTGCGCGACTCTTTTTGGACGTTCAGCTTGATGTCGATTTCTGAAGAATAAAAAAAGCAATAAAATTTGCATTATTCCATATAGAGGCTTATTTTTGTACCACTTTGAAGGATAACTATTCTTACAAAGTATACTCCTGAATAGCTCAGTTGGTTAGAGCATCTGACTGTTAATCAGAGGGTCGCTGGTTCGAGCCCAGCTTCAGGAGCCTATGAAAGCGCCGGCAAATGCCGGCCTTTTTTATGCAAATTGTAGTGATATGAGTCTAGTAATAGTAGGTACGGTTGCGTTTGATGCTATCGAAACACCGTTTGGGAAAACCGACAAAATAGTAGGTGGTGCAGCAACGTTTGCAGGTCTAGCGGCTTCGTATCTATGCCCTGACGTAAAACTAATCTCTGTGATTGGTGAAGACTTTGGTCAAGACAATCTTGATATCCTGACTTCAAAAGGGATTGATGTGGAGGGCGTAGAAATCATTGCTGGCGGGAAGTCTTTTTTCTGGTCAGGGAAATACCACAATGATATGAACAGCCGAGACACATTAGTTACCGAATTAAATGTGTTGGCTGATTTTGATCCTAAGGTTCCTGAGTCCTACCAGGATTGTGAGTATTTGATGTTGGGGAACTTGACTCCCTCCGTGCAATTAGCGACCTTAGAGCGCCTGAGAAATAAACCTAAGCTAGTCGTACTGGATACCATGAACTTTTGGATGGACGTGGCTCTAGATGAGTTGAAACAGGTATTAAAAAAGGTGGACGTGTTGAGTATTAACGATGAGGAAGCGCGTCAATTGTCTGGAGAATACTCATTGGTGAAGGCTGCATCAACGATTTTAACGATGGGCCCAAAATACCTCATTATTAAAAAAGGAGAACACGGTGCGTTATTATTTGGAGAGGGACAGGTATTCTCTGCGCCCGCACTTCCTCTAGCCGACGTGTTCGACCCCACTGGTGCAGGCGATTCTTTTGCTGGCGGTTTTATCGGGTATTTATCCAAGTTAAATTCGGTGAGTTTCGAAGCGATGAAAAGTGCACTCATATTCGCTTCCGCTTTGGCGTCTTTTTGTGTGGAAAAATTCGGTACCGAACGTTTACAGCAGCTTACCCAAGCGGATATTGCTGAGCGGTTAAATGAGTTCGTGAAGCTCTCAAAATTCGAGATAGGCGAATGATGGCCTACCTCGAACTAACAGTTATAGATAGCTAGGTACTCGTAAGAGCCTGGCTTTTTTTATACGAATCGTTTGTTGGGACTGTCGATCCTAATGATTTAGCGCTATGCTCACGCTTAGTGAGTTAGATTTCTTGACGTTTGTAAGCCGCAAGCGTTTTTTTCATCGACTTTCTTGCTACATGAATACGCGTTTTTACCGTGCCAATCGGAATTTGTAAATGATCGGAAATTTCGTGGTATTTGTAACCTTCGAAATACATTGTAAATGGGATGTAGTATTCGTCAGATAATTTAGAGAGCGCATGATTAATGTCCTCCATGATGAATTTATTTTCACCTTTATTTTTCGTCGCCGATACCACCAAGTTACTTTGAGAAATTTCTTCTTCTTTGGTGATAAACGAATTCGTTTTCACGACACGACGGTAATTGTTGATAAAAGTGTTTTTCATGATGGTATACAACCATCCTTTGAGGTTCGTGCCTTCTCTGAAGTTTTTGAAATAGGTAACTGCTTTAAGCAGTGTATCTTGTACTAAGTCATTTGCGTCATCGTGATCACGAGTGAAATTTCTAGCATAACTGCGGAGAGATTCCGAATGCTTGACGACTAATGTGTTGAATTCGAGCTTGTTCATACAATTAGTGTTTATAGTTTAAAACTGTTTTAATTCGATTCTGTATTTCAGCGGGATCGTTAGATTTTAAATTAAATTTGATTAAACGTTACGAAATACATTTAGTCAAATTCACTATAGTCCCTGCAATTCCTGTGCAGAAAATTAATAAAACTGTGGATGGCGCCGATATTGCGGAGGGGTTCTTTCGTTATAGGAAAAAATATAGCCGGGGTGATGGCTTGTTTTTGCAGTGATGAAGGAGGGTTATTGTTTTATAATAAAAAAACGCGCCCGTTTACGAAAGTGTGGAAAACTTCTATAATATGTTCACCTCACGTTCCAATGTAATTCCGAAAGTGTGTGCTACATCGTCCATAATTCTAGACGAAATTCGATAAATTTCCGCTCCGCTGGCTTCGCCCAAGTTGGTTAGCACCAAGGCTTGGTTTTTCCAAACTGCTACCTGGCCGACTGATTTTCCCTTCCAACCACACTGTTCAATTAACCAACCAGCAGCAATTTTTTCATGATGATCGCCGGCTGGATAATGGACGATTTGGGGAGATGCGATCAAGAGATTTTGAAATTGACTTTTTGGAATTATCGGGTTTTTAAAGAAACTCCCTGCATTCCCTACCGTAGTAGGATCGGGTAATTTTTCCACGCGAATTGCGGAAACAACCTGAGCAATATCGCGCAAATTGGGGGTAGCAATTCCTCTGCGATGGAGTTCGGTCTCGATTGCACCGTACGATGTATTGATCGCGGCTTGCAGCGGCAAGCGATAAGTGACACTCGTAATGATGTAGCGCCCTCTAAGCGTGCGTTTAAAGACGCTATCTCTATAGGAGAACTCACAGTCCGCGTTGTTAAAGGTCGTGAACTGTCCAGTTTGGGTGTCGAAAGCGCGACAAGAATGAAAGATGTGCATCAGTTCTTGTCCGTAAGCACCTATGTTTTGTATAGGAGAAGCGCCAACGGTGCCAGGAATAAGGGCCATGTTCTCTAATCCGGGAAAATTGTGATCGACACAATACCACACCAAGTCATTCCAAACCTCACCACCGGCCGCAGTTACGTAAGCGACATTTCCTTCGATGAAATGCTGGATGCCTCGATTGTTAATGTGGATAATCAATCCAGGATAATCTTGGGTGAATAGGACATTACTACCGCCTCCTAATACGAAAAACGGCTGAGAAAAAAAACGCTGTTGATACAGATCAGGCAGAGTCGATTCTTTAGTGATCGATACGTATGACTTTGCTGTAGCTTGAACACCAAATGTGTTTAATTTTTGGAGTGATACGCTCTCCTGAATGCAGTTTCTCATTTTTTGACCGAATCTTTTAAAAGTTCGAAAAATAGACCTATCTTTAATTAAGGCTGTAAATATACTTAAACGCGATTTTATAAACTAATTAAAAATCAATGGCAAAAAATGCGGATGCGAAACGATTGAAGATTCTCGAGGGGGCAAAACGGCGATTCGCACATTATGGTTTAGCGAAAACGACGATGGCGGAGATTGCCAATGACCTGTCGTTCTCCAAAGCGCTACTTTATTACTACTTTCCAGACAAAAATAGATTATATGCTGCTGTTTTTGAGATGACTATTGACCAGTTGTTGACGGATAGTAGCAAAAAGATCGATGCAGCGACGAACGTGCAAGAAGCGATGAATAGTTTTTTAGAAGCGCGGCTGAGTACGATCAAAGACAACTACAATATATTTGAATTTACTTACAGCTTGCGGAACGATCTGCCATCGGACCTGGAAAGTGTACTGTCCAGTATGTTTGAAAAAGAATGTGCACAGATCCAAACGATATTGAATAAAGGCGTCGAACTGGGCGAACTCCAAGTCGATGATCTCCAATTAACGGCTAAAATTCTGCTAATTTCTTTATTGGGAATGAGAGTTGGGATTCTACAGGAAATTAAAAACATGTTCCTGCCCCCTAGTAAAGAAGAGTATGAATACATTCTTCAATTGCAGCGAAAACTAGCCACAATATTTCTAGACGGTTTAAGACGCTAAATTTTTCGAACAGATGTCCGCTACAATCATGTGCGCATGAACTCTCGAATTCTCGATGAACCAGAGGTGCGTGTTGAGCCCGCCGCAGACCACTCCGGCGAGGTACAGCCCGGGGATGTTTGTTTCCATCGTTTGTGGGTTGTGAACCGGAATACAGGGAGCCGTCTCAGGGACCTCAACCCCTATGTCTCTCAAAAAATCAAAATTCGGGCGGTATCCTGTTAGGGCTAAAACGAAGTCGTTCTCCAGATGTACAAGGCCGTTCGGTGTAGCGATTTCCACTTCGTTCTCTGTAATTCGCGTAATATTGGACTGGAACAACGCTTGTATCTCTCCGGCATAGATCCGATTCTCGATGTCGGGTCGCACCCAGTATTTGACTCTGGGACTGATTTCTGCCCCTCGGACCACTAAAGTCACTTCAGCACCTTTACGGTAGGTTTCCAATGCGGCATCGATTGATGAGTTGCTTGCCCCAACCACGATTACCTTTTGTTTTGCATAATAATGCGGATCGTCGTAATAATGGCGCACTTTGGCCAAATTTTCACCCGGTACATTTAAGTTCATGGGAATATCGTAAAACCCGGTGGCTATAACCACATGACGCGCTTGATAGGTGTCTTTCGTTGTTTTAACGAGAAATTCAGTATGATTGATTCGCTTCACATGAATCACTTCTTCAAATAAATGCGTGTTGAGCTCAAACTTTTGATCTATGCGTCTATAATACTCCAACGCTTCTGCGCGCTTGGGTTTTGGCAGGGTGGTGACAAAGGGGGTGTCGCCAATTTCTAGTCGATCCGAGGTGGAAAAGAAGGTCATGTTGACCGGGTAATTATAAAGGGAGTTGGTGAGGCACCCCTTTTCAATGATAATATGGCTTAGTCCGGCTTTCTGTGCCTCGATTCCACAAGCCATTCCAATCGGGCCACCGCCCACGATCAATAGGTCGAAAATATTATCCATCTGCAGTTTCTAATTTTTGTGGAAGTAGTGCAGATTCCTTCTCTACAACATCCACGGTTGCTTTTTGCAAATCTGATGAAATCTTTTTCAAGAATTGCAATTGTTCTGTAATTAAATCAGTTTCCTCTGGATCCAGGGTGTCTGATGTGAGCTCCGGGAACTGTTTGATTTGTACGCATTCCGGTTCCTCTACGTCGTCTTTAGGAATCGCCTGAATAGCGTTGTTTATATTGTTCAAAATGCTCTTTAAAAGGGTCAAATGCTCTTTGATGTAGTTGGGGTTCGCGGCCTCGTGCAAGCGAATCAATAAGGTAGCGCCGTAAGAAGTTAAAATGTAATTTAGAATGACAAAACGGTTCACCTCCTTGCTGCTCTTTTGACGCCATTTCGGTTCCGATAGCAGCCGCTGGAAAGTGGATCCCATGTTCGCCGATGCAATGTAAACCTCTTTCCGTGTCAGTTTATAATCGGTTACTGATATCGGTTCACCAGCCAACAGGCGTACCGCTTGTGTGAGGTAGTTGTAATCGGCGATCAATAGCTTGCGCATGGTATTCCGTATTTGAAAACTTTCCCAATTCGGGAAGATGATGTAGCTGGAAAGAAACGCAATCATTCCGCCGAGTAGGGTGTCGAAAATACGTTCTTTTGCCACCTCAAATGTGTTTACGCCCGAAAAGCTTAACATAATTAACACATAGGGGGTCATAAACATGACGGCCATAATGTAATTTACTCGGAACAGACTGTAAGCGATTAAAAAAAAGAATACCAGTAAACCGAAGCGAATAATCTCTGATTGAATAGTAATTAATATGATGGCGCCAATAATTCCACCGATAACCGTACCCAATAAGCGTTGGAAGTTCCGTTCTTTTGTGAGTGCGAAACCTGGTTTTAAAATTACCATGATGGTAAGGAGTATCCAGTAGCTGCCCATATTTCCTACATCAACAAAGCCCAGGTTCAAGATCAGAAAAGTCGCGGAAATCACGATAGCTACACGAAGCGCATGTCGGAAAACAGAGGAGTTTAACGACAGGTTGTCTTTTAGCTTTCGTAGATCGATATGCTCGGTCTGGATAAATTTTCTCGCGTTCTCAATCTCCTGTTTATCGATATTGTTGGATTGAATCGGGCTGTAGTTGTAGATCTTGTACAGTAAATCCGTTATTTTTCGAATACTGATTAGGATCTTTTTAAGAGTGAATTTATTCTTTTTATCCGCGGGTAGCTCTTCGATTTTAGCCAGTGTTTTTTCAAAATCATTGGTGAAGTTGTACAAGGGTCGAGGTAAGCGATTCGCGTTAAGCTGAACGGCTAGGTGGTCCAACTCGCTAGCGATTTTAACTAATAAGAGACGGAAATCGAGTAGAATTCCGGTGTCACCAAATTCCTTTCTTATGAGCTCATGATCGTAATGCGTCGCTAGTGACTCTTCATATAAATCCACGATATCGTTAAACATGAGCGTGAGGTACCGCCCTATAGTTGTTGTATCTTTAATATTGCGTTTACTTTGGAACAACAGGTCGCGCACCTGTTCCTGATGTTGGTGGACTTCGATCTGTTTGTCGATAAGTTGGGTGTACGTTTTATCAATATCGACTCGGTTGCGATACAGATTGCCTCGTAGACGGATGAATTCGCCGACATGATGTACCGCCTCGGACAATTCCTGTTGAGCCAAGCGGTAAGGACGTGCTTGTGTCATGGAGAAGCTAATCAGCATATACCAAAGCGCACCGATTACAAAATAGAATGAAGACATTAACCCCTCGTTTAATCCATAGTCGTTATCGACATGAAGGAGCATAATCAGAATCCCCATCGAGCCCACCGTAGCCGCGCGGTCATTGAATACCGCAAACATGGATAAAATAAAACAAACCAGGGCGATAACGATGGTCATCAACCAGGTGTATTCGTGCACCAATACGGTGAGTAGCTGCGTACAAACACACAGGACCAAACAGGCTACCATGCCTGTGCGTCGATGGCTCGGCGCGCCGGGGGTATCTGATAATCCGATTAAAAGTGCGCCAAAAGAGATGTAAGTCCCCAATAACATCTTGTCTAGTGCAGCGCAGACCAAGATCGGGATGATACAGCCCAGAGTGATGCGAAGTCCATTCGCAAAATATTGACTGTGGAGGAAATTACTGATCTTTTGGGTTTTCTTCATTATTGTAAAACAAAGATACGGAAGTGGCGCTTAATTCAAGTGCGTGTCTTGAACAATACCTGTTCTCCATTTTTTTGAACGGTTTTGGCGCTGCCCAATGCCTACGGTTGTTTTGTTTGTTAAAATAACAATAAGAATAAGTTAATGGTGTAATATTTACAATTAGTCATGGTTTTTTGTGTTAAAATGATATATTTGTAAACACGACTATTTTAGAAAACGTAATAAGATACCCTTCAAATACTATGAGATTAAGCCAGAAAAAAGCAGCTTTTCAAAATGAGGTTCTGACGAGATTCGATCTGTTCAAAAGTTTGTTTCTTACTTTGCCCTTTCGCCGTGTAAAGCATACGGGTACTATCTTGCCCTTTTTTACCACACATTGTGAAAGCGGGGTGGAGCAGCATTTGACGCCAGAGGCCATTATTAAAGGCTTTTTTGATCAATATGCCCAGTATAAAAATGAAGATGAGCAGATAGACTTGCTATTTCGAATCGTGCAATATATTGAGCGCCAAGTTGTATTGTTTGATGCGGTCGAGGACTCCGCGTTCAAAGTTGTTGGTAAAAGTGATGAGGCGGCAGAATTTGAATCGCTGATGATGTTGACGCAGACCAACGGGCAACTGAAAGAAAAGATTGTGGAGCGTTTAAAGGAGATGTCAGTACGCTTAGTGCTCACGGCGCATCCCACGCAGTTCTACCCTGGGCCGGTATTGTCCATTATTAATGATTTGATTGATGAGCTGAAGGAGAATGATATTCCGAAAATACATTTACTTCTACAACAATTGGGAAAAACGCCATTCATCAATAAGCGACGCCCGACTCCGGTTGATGAAGCGGTGAGTTTGGCGTGGTATTTAGAAAATGTATTTTACAATGTTGCATCGGATATCCAAGCGAAAATTGAAGATGAGCTGGGCATCTGTCTCTCACCTGGCGAGCATCTAATCGAACTCGGATTCTGGCCGGGAGGGGATCGGGACGGGAATCCCAATGTCAATTGGGAAGGCACCAAGCAAGTCGCCGGTATGTTACGTACGATCCTGTTTCGGTGTTACTACCGAGATTTCAGAGAAGTCAAGCGGCGCATTACTTTTCGCGGTATTGAAAGTTATATGGATGAATTACAAGAATTGTTTTACGAGAACGCCTTTCATCCGATAGATCAGCCCATCGACGAAACGGATCGCATTTTAACCAGTTTAAGTCAAATCATCGACGTGCTTAATGAGCAACATGATGGATTGTTCGTAGAGATCGTGGAGGACTTGAGACGTAAGGTGCAAATTTTTGGAAGTCATTTTACCACGCTTGATATCCGCCAGGATAGCAGTGTACTGCGCCAAACCTTTGATTGGCTGGTTGAACATTATCCGGAAGAAACGGGCATCAAATTAGATGAAATAGAAGGCTCGGAAGAGAAAAAAGAACAGTATATCCGGTTTACGGAAGCAAACTTAGAAACCAGCGCAGAGGTGGACCCCTTGATAGAGGATACGGTACAAGTGATCCGATTGATTGAGGAAATACAACGTTCGAACAGCGAGCGTGCGGTGCAACGCTTTATCATTTCCAATTGTCAGGAGGCTTCGGATATACTCGGGTTGATGCAGTTGTTTTTATGGACAGGCTGGAAAAAAAGCGAGCTCACCATCGATTTTGTACCTCTTTTCGAGACCGTCGACGATTTAAAACGCGCCGCAGATGTCATGCGTACCTTGTATACCCACCCCCAATACGCAGCGCATCTTGCCAAACGAGGAAATAAGCAAACGATCATGTTGGGATTCTCCGATAGCACGAAAGATGGAGGATATATGATGGCCAACTGGTCAATTTATAAAGCGAAAGTAGAATTGACCGAGATGGCCAGAGCATATGATGTGGACTTGATCTTCTTCGATGGGAGAGGTGGCCCACCTGCTCGTGGCGGTGGGAAAACCCAACGCTTTTATTCGTCCATGGGGCAGGAAATTGAAAACAATCATATTCAATTAACCATTCAGGGACAGACCATTAGTAGCCAGTACGGTTCAAAAGACTCCGCGCGTTACAACATCGAGCAATTACTCCACGCCGGCATGGCCTCGGAATTGCAAAAGCGCGAAGGGGATACGTTGACGGCGAAACAGAAGGACGTGTTGGATCGTTTGGCAGGTGAAAGCCATCGTAAATTTATGAGTCTCCGCCACAATCCGTTATTTTTGAAGTATTTGGAGACGTTGAGTCCCCTTAAGGCCCTGTCGTCCATAAATATTTCTAGCCGACCGGTGAAACGGAATTCGCAACGGGAACTGCGTTTAGAAGATTTGAGAGCGATTAGCTTTGTGACTTCGTGGAGTCAATTAAAACAAAATATTCCCGGTTTTTTCGGGGTAGGAACGGCATTACAATGGGCAGAAGACAATAATCTTTGGTCGTATGTGAAAAATCTTTATGAAACCTCCGGCATGTTTAATACGCTGATTGACAACTGCATGATGTCCATGACCAAGTCTAATTTCGATATCACCGCGTATATGAAAGATGACGAACAGTTTGGTGAATTCTGGACGACATTGAAAGACGAGTACGATCGGACAAAGAAATATTTGTTGAAGTTAACAGGTATGAGTGAATTGATGGAAAACTATCCGGTGGAAAAAGCGTCGATACTGGAGCGCGAAAAGATTATTCTACCCTTGCTCATTATTCAGCATTACGCCATCCGTTTATTAGAAAATGAGCAGATTGATGATGCTAAAGCCGATACCTATCGGAAGTTGATCGGAAGAACGATCTACGGTGTGGTGAATGCCGGACGTAATCTTGCTTAGATTCAATTTGAATTGATCAGAAATAGGGGGAATTAGGGATATTTTTATATTTTTGTGTTTTTAAACATAAGGCGATGAAATTAAATACATTATTGGCAATTGCAGTTTTAGCAAGCACATCATTATCTTCCTGCGTGTTCAATACAGCGAAAGAACGGCAGTTAAAGTATACGCATACTACGTTACTAGACGGGGATGCATACGCTTTCTTTAGACAAGTGGGGTCGATTGCGCCATACGAACTGTCTTATGCAGAGCATGTGTCCAAGGTCGGAAACGCACAGGCAAAAGATGCTGCCGCTAAGATTACTTCGTTTTTCAACGAAATTCTTCCAGAGATGGAAGTTCTGGCAACGAAGAACCAAATGGATTTCCCTATTTTAGGTACTCAGCTTTATGAAGCTGCACCGCAAACGGAAATAGAAGCCCCTTCTTTGGAATCGGATTCTCTTGACACTGCGCCAGTAACAGCGCTAACTGAAGAAGCTCCAGCGTACAGCGATGAAGAATATTTGGCGCATGTACAAGAGCAAATTGGCATCGTGAAAGAGCAGTTCCGTAGATTGTCCAGAAATACCAATCGTGAAGTAAGAGATTTTGCCGTATCAAAAAATGACGCGGTTGCAGAGTTGTATGTAGCGGTAGGCGGTCAAGCAGACGCGCATGCGCATCACTAAAGCAAGGTAAATGCCACAAAGCAAGGTTGTTACAGGTATATTGTCGTATGGAATGTCCGGAAGGGTATTCCATGCGCCTTTTATAGAGACACATCCTCAATTCCAATTGAGAGCAATTGTCGAACGACACACCAAACGCGCGCAGGCAGATTACCCCCAGATTATAAGTTATGATACAGTCGATCAGCTTTTTGAGGACAGCGAGATTGAGCTGATAATCGTCAACACACCCAACGACACCCATGTAGATTATGCGGTTCGAGCACTACGTGCCGGTAAGCATGTCGTCTTGGAGAAACCGTTTGCGCCGACGGCTGGCGAAGCAGCTTTTTTGTTTCGTGTTGCACGGCAGCAGGGTAAGCAAATTTTCCCGTTTCATAATCGTCGTTTTGATTCTGATTTCCAGTCACTGAAGTCTGTTTTGGATGCCGGTGATGTGGGGCGGCCTATTGAACTTCACATTCGATTCGACCGCTTTAAATCGGAGATTGGTCCCAAGGGCTTCAAAGAAAAGGCACAACCCGCTTCCGGAGTATTATACGATCTTGGATCTCATTTAATTGATCAAGTACTGTCCCTATGGGGACGGCCAAAAGCGATGACTAAGATACGAGGAGCGTATCGGAAAGACTCTCAAGTCGATGATTATGCCTGTATATTACTCAATTACGAAGGGGGCTTAAATGTATTTATTACCACCAGCTTATTGGTTGCCAATCCACAAGCCAGCTTTGTACTTCACGGAACTGATGGGAGCTTTATTAAGTACCGGACGGATCTCCAGGAAGCTCAGCTCATTGGCGGCATGATGCCGGATCATCCCGAATTTGGGATAGAGGCAGAAGACCGGGAAGGAATTCTTACTGTACCCGACGAACACGGCCAGATGATTTCTCGTCTTGTACCGGCGGAAAGAGGGAACTATATGGAGGTGTTTCAATCCATTTTCTCTGCAATTCGTCAGGGTCACCCTTACTTCGTGAGTGAAGAACAAATTATGTGGCAACTAGAAATTCTGGAGACGGTCAAGTAATTTGCGATTTAACCTGATGTTTACATCAACTTAATACGAAGTATGTATAATTGCTGCACCTTTTAAATCTATGAATGTGAGATACGCTGCTATAGATATCGGTTCCAATGCGGTCCGTTTACTGATTGCCGATATCATTGAAAAAGAAAATACCATTACCTTCAATAAGAATACGTTATTGCGCGTTCCCCTTCGTTTGGGGGATGATGCCTTTATACAACGGCATATTTCGGAAGGGAAATTTGAGAGTATGGTGAAAACGATGTCTGCGTTTAAAAACCTGATGGACGTGTATAAGGTTTCCGCTTATCGCGCATGCGCGACATCAGCTATGCGTGAAGCGGACAATGGAACAGCTATCGTAGAGGCCTGTCGGCAGGTTGGAGTGGATATCGAAATCATTGACGGTTCAGTCGAAGCCCAGATCATTTATAATGTGCATAATTTCACCACAATGGACCCAAATAAAGTGTACCTGTATATAGATGTAGGAGGGGGGAGTACAGAGATTTCACTATTCGCAAATGGTGAAATTCAGGAGTCACGGTCTTTCGATTTAGGAACGATCCGTATTCTCGATAATCAAGACCGCCCTGAAACTTGGGATGATCTTCGACTTTGGGTCAGACAGATTACGAAGGGGTATAAACACATTTACGGGATTGGAAGTGGCGGCAACATCAATAAACTATCCCGTCTGGCAAATGATAAAGGAGATAAACCTATTTCGTACGCCAAATTGCGAGCACTGTATTTGCATTTGAATGCCTATTCACTGAAAGATAGAATTAACCTACTGGATTTGAAGCAGGATCGGGCCGATGTGATCATACCTGCCGCTGAGATCTTTTTAACCATTATGAAAGTCGGTCACCTTAAAAATATTACCGCTCCACGAATCGGACTGGGAGACGGCATTATTCAAAGTATTATCAATCAAAACTACTCGCTTAAAAAAGCATAAAAAACATTGTAGAAATCAAAATAAACGTTATTTTTGCCAAGCATTAAGCCCAGGTGGCGAAATTGGTAGACGCACCATCTTGAGGGGGTGGCGCCTGCAAGGGCATGGCAGTTCGAATCTGCTCCTGGGCACTGATGGATAAAATGGAAGATGTTTCTGTTTTATCCATTTTTTTTTTGCGTGCGCTGACGAAACTTCAGTCGGGGAGACCGATGCCTTAAAGATTGTTGGCTCTGGCGGTGATTTCAGCAATATCCAACACTTCCACATCTTTTTCTTTTTGCCGCGCTTTAACCCCGTCCCGTAACATAGTCATACAGAAAGGGCAGGCCGCCGCGACGATTTCTGCTCCGCTTTCGATCACCTCGTCGATTCGCTCGACATTGATTTCTTTTGTGCCGCGTTCTGGCTCTTTAAACATTTGTGCACCACCTGCCCCACAGCATAGCCCATTTGAGCGGCAGCGTTTTAATTCGACTAAATCGGCGTCTAGGGACACTAATGCTTTGCGGGGTGCCTCATATACCTGATTGGCACGGCCTAAATAGCAAGGATCATGATAGGTGATTTTCTTCCCGTTAAACGGCTGACCATCCGCTGGCTTTAATTTTCCCTCATCAATGAGTCCTTGTATCAGCTCAGTATGATGGATGACTTGATAGTCTCCGCCCAATTCCGGATACTCATTTTTTATGGTGTTGAAACAATGTGGACAGGCCGTAACGATTTTCTTAATTTCATAGCCATCAAGGACCTGGATGTTCATCATGGCTTGCATCTGGAAGAGGAACTCGTTGCCCGCACGTTTCGCCGGATCTCCGGTGCAGCCTTCCTCGGCGCCCAATATAGCGTATTGGATTCCCACATGTTGCAAAATCTTGGCAACGTCCCTAGTGATTCGCTGTGCACGCTCATCAAAACTTCCTGCACAACCTACCCAAAATAGCAATTCAGGTTGTTTTCCACTAGCGATCATCTCGCTCACCGTGGGTACGTGAAACTCTTTCTCCATAATTCTTTAAAATTTACTCCAATTCGCTCGGTCGGCTTGGGCATATTTCCAAGGCGCACCGTTATTTTCAATATTACCAAACATGGCTTGAAGGCTAGCTGGTGCCTGAGATTCTTCCATTACTGCGTATTGCCGAAGGCCCATGATAATCTCTAAAGGGTTGATGTTTACTGGACATTGCTCTACGCAGGCATTACAGCTTGTACAAGCCCATATCTCTTCCCGAGTGATGTAGTTGTCCAGAAGTGATTTCCCGTCATCTGCCGGCGCTGTGTTCGCCTGAAGAGTCCGGCGAATTTCCTCGACACGATCGCGGGTATCCATCATGATCTTTCTCGGGGAAAGCAATTTGCCGGTTATATTGGCTGGGCACGCTGCGGTGCAACGTCCACATTCTGTACACGAATAGGCATCCAGCAAATTTTTCCAAGTCAAATCATAGACGTCTTTGACTCCGAAGCGTCCGGGATTCTCATCAGGGACCGCTGTGCTGCTCGGATCCATCATCAGTTTGACCTCGTTAGTGACCGAACTAAGATTGGTGAAACGTCCTAAGGGGCTTAGCGAGCTGAAATAAGTGTTTGGGAACGCTAAAATGATATGAAGATGTTTGGAAATCGGTAAATAGTTTAAAAATAGCAAAACGCCGATAATATGGAACCACCAACAGCTTCGTTCAACGATAACCAAAGACGCTGCGTCGTCAGGTAATAGGCCCGTCAATAATGAGCTCACAGGAAAACTTCCTGCCTGTATATATGGCGATATATTTAAACCCTGTAATTTCAGATCCGCAGCATTCATCAATAAAAAAGCGGACATGAGTAGAATTTCTGCGATTAAGATAAGGTTGGCATCAGTTTTAGGCCATTTTTGAAGTTCAGCCTGACGCAAACGGGTTATCGGTAGTACATTCCGCCGGATCAAAAATAACACGCAGCCGAAGATCACCAGTCCCGCCAATATCTCGAAGGCATAAATCAAGCCGTCGTAAAGATTACCTAGGAAGGAGAACACCCGATGGCTTCCAAAAAGCCCATCGATGATGATTTCAAGCATTTCGATATTAATGATACAAAACCCTACATAAACGAATAGATGAAGGAGGGCAGGAATCGGCTTTTTGAACATTTTCTTTTGCCCAAATGCGACCAATAGCATGGTGCGAAGCCTTGTTTTCCACTGATCACTCCGGTCAACGGCTTTGCCTAACCGGATGTTTCGGTAAATGCGTCGGGCATTTCGATAAAACAAGCCTATGGCGATAACCAATAAAAAAGCAAATATAAGCTGTGCCACCATCATTTATCATTTTAGGTATGAACAAATATAAGTATTCCTTTTTATTGAAGCGTGTCTTGTTTATTCCGTGGAGAGCCGGTGTGCACTGCCGAAAAAAAAACGATTAAGTACGGTATGATGTACTTAATCGTTTTTTATCCCTGCGGCAGACCGAATCGGTTTACCGTATTCGTTTCCCGGTTGGAAAATTAGTTTGTGGCACTAACGCCTAACTTAGCTTTGATCTCTTCTGTCAAATCATCGCCACCTTGAAAGTAAGGAACACCTCCTGATGAAATATCCAATACATAAGCATAACCTTTTTCCTTGGCCACAGTGGTGATAGCAGTCATCACTTTTTGCTCGATAGGGCCATACAGTTCTTGTTGTTTTTGGCCGATAGCTTCTTGTGCCGCTTGCTGTTGCGTCTGGATTCTTGTTTCCATCTCACGCATCGTATTGGCGATGGTTTGTACTTCAGCATCTACCTCCTCTTTATTGGCTTCGCTGCGATTGCGTAATTTTTCATTCGCCGCGTTTTGCTGTTCTTGGTATTTGCTGATCATATCTTGGATTTCCTTCTGTTTCGTTTCACTCAACGCCTGCATTTCCTGTTCTGCCGCTTTAAATTCGTTGGTAGACTGAACGATCTCTGCAGTATTAATATGACCTATTTTCTGTTGTGCGTTTACAGCGTTACTCGCCAATAAGATTCCTGATGCTAATACGACACTCTTCAATAAATTTTTCATGCTTTTGTTGTTAGTCTTATAATTCTGCTATAAGTTTTTTGAGTTCTTTATTGTTTTAAAATTTGATTAATTGCGCAATTATAATAAAAAAAATTAGTTTGCTAAAGATGGATTCGGTTTCAAACCTAATTTGCTAATCACTTCATTACTCTTATCCAACGCTGGATTGGCATATAAGAGGGTAGCTTCTGTTCGTCTATCCATAATGAAATCCAACTGTTCGCTGGCCGCCACATCTTTAATCGC
>DXCW01000104.1 GCA_019115805.1 Candidatus Sphingobacterium stercorigallinarum | reverse complement strand
TGAAATCACCGGCTTGATCACGCCAACCTAAGACCAACTCCCAACCTTTATTTTGTACCTCACCCGAATTTTGTGCAGGATAACCCGTACCTACGCCAATAACATCGGGTAGTGGTGGATTCAGGATGATGTCCTTGGTGTTGTTAATGAAGTACTCTCCGGTAACACTCAAACGGTTATTCAAGAATGTCATATCTAGTCCCACGTTTGATTTTTCTGAAGACTCCCAAGTCACATATTGATTGGGAATGCGCACTTGGCGAAAGCCGACCTGCCCTTGATCACCTATAGGATTATTACTGGTCACTTGAACCGATGAAAGTGTCGCACGATACGGAAAATCGTTTCCTACCTTATCGTTACCCTGCGTACCGTATGATACCCGGATTTTCGCAAAATCCCAAAAACCTTTCATGTTCTCAAAAAAAGCTTCTTCCGAGAAGACCCAGCCCGCAGAAAACGATCCGAACATATTCCAGCGAACGTCAGGATGAAACCGAGAGGAACCGTCGTAACGAAAGTTACCTTCTAGTAAGTAGCGGCTTTTATAGTCGTAATTCACTCGACCAAAAAACGACATCAATGCATTTTGGCGGCTTCCACTTCCATTCAATTGATTTTCGGTACCGATAGCCAAGGACTCCAGCTCTTGCACGGGCAAATTTTGTCGTGACGCATAGAAATCATTACCCACCGTCTCTTCCAAAGAATATCCCAAAAGCCCAGTCAAATTATGATTTTCTGCAATGCGCGTTTCATAGGTTGCCGTTCCGACGAATGTTTGATAGCTCTGCGCATAATGGTCCATGCGAATACTATTTGGATTATTCGTCTGATAAATCAGGCTGTTATCATCCGGCGAATAATAATCGATGGTTCGTAGTAAGGTGTTCCGTTTGGAGTTATACTTCACCAAGCCGTATTGTCCTCTTAAATCCAACCCCGGCATCAAGTTTACCGTAGCAGAAAGGTTCGCGGTGATTTCCTGTGAGGTGAATGTATTGGTTCCTCCGTCCGTTGCGACGGCTACCGGATTGGATTGTCCGCCGTGGTAGCCCCAACTGCCGTTCGTAAAATGCACGGGTACCAAAGGGCGAATAGAGGTCGCCGCCGATAATGCTCCTGTACCCGAGGCAGAACCGGAATAAGCCCGGTCCACATAACCTAAATTACCATCGATGGTGATGCGGTCCATCACCTGAGTCGTCATGCGCAATCTGGCGTTATGTCTTCCCGAATGAAAGTTATCGCCTACCACCAGTCCGCCCTCTCCCAAGTAGCCGTAAGAGGCATAATAGCTAGATTGGTCATTCCCCCCCTGCAAGCTCAAATTGTAATTCTGTTGAGGAGCGCTCTTGCGATACACCTCATCGATCCAATCTGTATTCGCAAAATAATTTGGATCGGAACCGTTTTTAGCAATTTCAATTTGCTCGTCGGAGTAGGTTGGCCCTTGACCCGCATTTCGATTTGCTTCGTTCTGCAAGGTCATATAATCCACCGATCCCAAAAAGTTAGGTAAAGCGGTTGGAGTCTGCCAACCGTAATAGCTGTTAAAGTTTAATGTAGGCGCCCCGGCCTTACCGGTCTTGGTAGTGACTAAGATCACGCCGTTTGCGCCACGCACACCATATATCGATGAAGAGGCGGCGTCTTTCAATACCGAAACACTCTCGATATCTCCTGGGTTCAAAATATTGATATCGCCACCTGGAATACCGTCAATAACCACCAACGGTGCCGCATCGCCCCAAGTACCTACGCCACGAATCCGCATTTCTGGAGCAGATGCACCCGGTGCCGTATTCTGACTACGTATAGTTAAACCAGGGAGCTGCCCTTGCAACCCCTTCCCCACATTGGCAATGGGACGGCTTTCCAATTCATCTCCTTGCAGCGTGGCCACAGCACCAGTCAAATTCACCTTTTTCTGTGTTCCATAGCCCACCACCACCACTTCATCTAAAAACTCAGTCGCTGCATGCAATCGAATTTCCATAGCCGACCGATCGTCGATAGGGATAACCCTTGTTTCATATCCGACCATAGTGATTCGGATCTGGTCTCCTAGTTGACCCTCAAGTTGAAATCGCCCATCCTGATCGGTTTGTACAACGCGTCCGGAGGACACGTGCGTCACCGACGCGCCAGCAATGGCTTGGCCGTCTTGCGAAAGTACCTGTCCGTTCACCTGAACCTGCGCCCGGCTAAAAACGCGGGAGTGCGCCGTTAGCTTATCGAGATCAGGTTTACCATAAACTGGCGAACACACTGACAATCCCAATAGAATGGACAGAAAAGTGTAATTTTTCTTCATGATTTTTTGTTTCGTCCCCAAACCCATAGGGGTAAACTGATTAAAATAAGTTGTAGTTAAAGCTTCATTGCCCCTTGAAGCTCGAGCGAATCTATCATTTACGCATGGAAACTGCATATTAAGTTTATGTTAAGAAACCGACGCACCACACTAACGAATTGACCTATAATGTTTTGAAATAAGATACATAAGCTAATTAGGGTCAATATCCGCAAAACTGTTACAATTCAGTTTCGGATAACGTAACAATACCACGAAGGTCTTTTAAGGAAAGAATGCTGCGGTTCACGCGTTTTCTCAATTTATTCAAACCTTTAGGCAGCCCTAGCGTTTAGAATTAAACAGCAATTTAAAAAACGATGGAAGAGAAAGAAGAAGATAAAAAAATCAATGCCGCTGAGGATGTGGACCCGACGAAGGTCCCGGAAACGGTCATTGAAGAAAAAGACGATGAGCCTGCTGGCCGAAACGTCCAAAAGACCATTATCGTTGCTATCATCATATTGGCAATTGTCTATCTGATATACGAGCTTGTTCTAAAAGGGCAATAATTCTGCACTTTTCGGACATAAAGATCAGACAATTCCATTAGCTACCGCCCAACATTAATCGTGGGCGGTTCCTTTGCTGAACACGCTTTATTTTTAGCCACAGCTGCTGACTTGAGCCGTCCCGGGCCATAGCGGCGTGCCGCGGGAAGAATACGTTTACAAACATTTGATTTCGAACCATCACCAGATTGTCTAAAAGCAACATTTACCCCAAAATGTCATCATTTTTTCTTATTTTTGTAAGCCTTTTTAAATCTAGCCCCAGTAAGGCTAGA
>DXCW01000103.1 GCA_019115805.1 Candidatus Sphingobacterium stercorigallinarum | reverse complement strand
CGACAACATACTTTTACATAATCTACAAAATTCGATCCCTGCGCCATGACTCCTACCGTAAACTAAATTAATAATTATCAATCACCTGAGTAAGCTCGTTGAATATCCCATCGATACTCCCTACTCCACTAACTTTGGTTAACTTACCTTGTTTTTCGTAAAAAGGCAATACCTTAATGGTTTTATTAAAATATTCCTCAATGCGCTTAGTGAGTTTATCCGCCGCGTCATCGGCACGTCCTGAGATTTCCTGACGTTTAGCGATACGTTGTGTCAGCTCCGCTTCGTCTACATCCAGGGCAATCACACCTGTAATCTCACTTCCAATGGATTTCAGCGAGTCATCCAACGCCTCTGCCTGCGCGACTGTACGAGGGAATCCATCAAAAATAAATCCTTTGGCTTGGGGATTATTTTTTATCTCCTCCTCCAACATCGCGATGGTGATCGAATCGGGTACTAATTTCCCGTCCGCAATGATTTGACTGACTTGCTGACCAAGTTCAGTTTGCTGCTTGATATGTCCACGGAACATATCACCGGTGGAAATATGATGCAATCCGTATTTTTCTAACAATTTGGCAGATTGGGTACCTTTACCTGCCCCCGGAGGTCCAAATAATACTAGGTTTAGCATAATATGTTGTTAATTATTTTTGCGTAAAAAACAAAAGCCTAATCCGGGTTATGAATTAGGCTCTTACTGTGTGCGCTCAAAGGGAGTCGAACCCCTAACCTTCTGATTCGTAGTCAGATGCTCTATCCAGTTAAGCTATGAGCGCGGCAACCAATACGTCACGACTTTCGCCCTTTCTGTTTTGGTGTTGCAAATATAAAGAAATAATGTGCTTGGCAAAATTTTTTTTTCATTTTCACGCCAATATCCTTTGGATGAGGCTGTTGGATATATCGATAAAATTGATGGGCAGGTACTGGTGGTGAAGAGAAAAAGTGCGCTCAAAGGGAGTCGAACCCCTAACCTTCTGATTCGTAGTCAGATGCTCTATCCAGTTAAGCTATGAGCGCAATTTTTTAGGACTTGTTGATCCCGTAACTGCTGGCAAATATCGCTGTTTTTTTTGTTTTTGCAAACGTTTTGCGGCTTTTTTGTACATTTAAAAACTATATTTCGCATATCGTGTTGATATTAATATATTTAAATTATGGCTGAACGCATTATCAAGAGCAATAAAATCCGAATTGGTGACCTAAGCATCTCGTATTACACCAAACGAGCGACTCGACATCCTGAAAAACACATCATTTTTTTACACAGTTTCCCTTTTAACAAAAATATGTGGCGTGAGCAATTGGAGAATCTAGATGAAGAAGTCACGGGGATTGCTATAGATATACGGGGTCATGGCAACAGTACGAAAGGTCATGGATTTTTTTCGATCGACGTATTTGCGAAAGACCTTGGCGTATTCATCGAGAAACTGGATCTTAAGAAGGTGATTTTATGCGGTCTTTCTATGGGCGGTTATATTGCGTTACGTGCGTATCAGTTATTTCCAGAAAAAATCAGTGGTCTGATCTTATCCGACACGCACAGTTTAGCCGACGAGGATGCAGCGAAGCAAAAACGCTTCGACGCCATTCAAGCCGTCCTACAGCATGGTCGCCGGCCCTACGCGATTGGTTTTATCGCCAACGTCTTCTCACCCAAGGCCATTGCGGATCGACCTGAAGCGGTAGAACTTATCAAAAGCTCCATTCGGCGAAACAATGTCGGATCGATTTGCGCTACATTGCTCGCGTTGGCTGCAAGAACGGACACCAGTTCGGTTTTGCCGAGCATTGACGTCCCCACCTTATTAATTAGAGGTAAAGAGGATAAAATTACGCCTGCCGAACCCATGCGAAAAATGGCGAACGAGATTCAGGGTGCGCGATACGTGGAAATGGAACACTGCGGTCATCTCCCCAATCTGGAAGATCCTTCGGTATTTAATAGCCATATCAATCAACTGATCCGACAGGTTCCTTAAGGCCCGTGTTGGATGAAGTCTGAGTGAATTTTCTGCCCCCTCTCCCCGATAACGCCGGCATGATCAGGCGCGCCAGCTCAGCTCCTTTTTCAATTAACATTTCCGCCTCGTTGTAATCCCATAAACCGGCAATATTATGCGGGACATGGATGACATAATCCGGTTTATAGAGCGAAATACTCATCTCAGCAATTTTTCTACGCATCATGTAATAAGATTCCTGCAGAAGTGAAATGGAGTCCAGATTTCTGGCTTCTTTCAACTGGCCAAACTTCGCATCCGGCCGTCCATCCAAATTCACCGCGACAACGATATTTCTACGCCTTTTCTTGACGTGATTAATCGGAAGTGGATTCAACACACCACCGTCAACCAGGTTCCATTGCTCGTTCTCCACGCTCGTAAAAACGCCGGGAATGGCGATCGATGCCCGAATAGCTTGATGCAGGCTGCCCGTACTGAATACCACTTCTTGCTCGTGCAGCATATCGGTGGCCAGCACTCGGAATGGAATATCCATATCTTCGATATTCGTTTCCTCTATGATATCTTTCAGGGCATCGAAAATACGCTCTCCTTTTAATAAACCAAAACGCGGATTATTAAAGTCCATCAAACGAAAAATTTTACGCTTCGTAATATGTAACATCCAGTCTTCCAGACCGCTTAAATTTCCTTGTAGATAGGCTGCTCCCACGAGTGAACCGATTGAACACCCTACAATTTCCTCGATACGATATCCATGTTGATTCAACGCTTTGATCACCCCAATATGCGCAAGCCCTCGAGCCCCGCCCCCTCCTAAAACCAAAGAAACTTTTCGCTTACTTTTTAGAAAACCCATCACTAAAATTACTATTTATTTCTAGAAAAGCTAATGTCATTTTTGCGTCGGAAATTTCATTCCATTTTGAGAATATAAATAGCGATGTTATTTTTTCTAACACCGTTAACTAGCGTCATGGGAATTAGTGAAAGAAAGCAAAGACAACAAGAGGAAGTTAAACTGGAGATTATTCGCTGCAGCTGGGAGATTGTGGAAGAGCAGGGCTGGGCTAATTTATCCATTCGGAAAATAGCTGACGCTATTGAGTATTCGGTCCCAGTCGTGTACAAGCATTTTGAAAACAAGGAAGCGATCATTGCACACTTCGTGGAAGACGGATTTTATCAGCTGAAAAACGAAATTTATGAGGCAATCCATCCAGAGGAAGCACCGGAGAAACAAATTAAACAGCTCGCTCGCGCGTACTGGGTTTTTGCGGCTCGAAACCCCAAACTGTATGAGATCATGTTCGGTCTGGGCATTCCCACCTGTGAATCCATCCGCAGCAGTCAGCATGTACAGTGCGTTTCCCAAAAGATGGAGGAACTGGTGAACGCCGTCATTGATAAAAGCAAGAATACGGAAAACGATGGGCATTTGAAGTTACGAACATTGTGGTCCATATTGCACGGCATTGTCGCCATCGACTTACTGTCCCTAGAGCAGCGCTCCGACATCTGTCCTTCGGTGGTTCTAGAGGATGCGATCGATGGCTATGTGCGTTCGTTTACGATTTAATACAATAACATCTTCAACTTTAAACAATCAATAAAAATGAATTTAATAGAAAATTTGAATTGGCGATACGCCACCAAGAAAATGAACGGCACACCCGTAGAACAGTCGAAAGTCGACCAAATTGTTGAGGCCGCACGACTCGCTCCTACCTCATCAGGATTGCACCCGTTCAAAATCATTGAAGTCAGTAATCCGGAACTTAAAAAACTAATTCAGCCCATCGCTTTTGGTCAATCCCAAATCACCGATGCCTCCCATTTGTTGATTTTCGCTGCTTATGACGAATATACTACAGAACGGGTGGACGCGGTATTCGCTCAACAAGAGGTCGAGCGTAATTTGCCGAAGGGCTTTGCTAATGATTACAAAAATAACTTGCTGGCGCAGTTCCAATCCCAGTCTAAAGAACAGCAATTCGATCATGCAGCACGCCAATCCTACATCGCTTTTGGTCTGGCGATTGCGGCCGCAGCTGAACTGCGCGTGGATGCCACGCCAATGGAAGGGTTTAACAACGCCGAACTCGATCAGCTTTTAGGCTTGAATGAATTGGGGCTGCGCTCGGTGACCATCTTGGCACTAGGATATCGTGACGCGGATAACGATTGGCTGGTCAACCTCAAAAAAGTAAGAATCCCCAAGTCTGATTTCGTTATCAGCAAAAATTAAGCGCTTACATTCCATCAACGTTTTCTGTTCGAAGCTCTGCAATTGCAGGGCTTCTATCGTGTTTGCCCCCAAGGGAAAGAACGGTATTATCATCCGTTTGAAAATCTCATGTTGTTGCTAAACTAAGGTCTCGGATTGCGAAATCGGACCGGCGATCAACCCGAAAGTTTTATTTTTCATTACTTTCGTATGCATACACATTCCATCAACGACATGACGGACAAAGAAAAAATGATAGCCGGTTTACCCTATCAAGCGAATGGGGAGTTGCTCTTTAAGGAGCGGCAACGAGCCAAAACAATCTTACAGCGATTCAATCAGCTGCATCCGGAAAAAATCCGAGAGCGTAAAGGCTTATTAAAGCAGCTGCTTCGCGTTAAAGGTGGTCGATTTCTCATTGAACCTCCTTTTTTTTGCGACTACGGTTACAACATTCAGTTGGGGGATAACGTCTACGCCAACTATCACCTGACGATCTTAGATAGCGCCCCTGTGGAAATTGGTGACGATGTGCTCATCGGTCCGCACGTCAGCATCTTTACCGCTGGCCACCCAATCGATCCGCAGCTTCGCGTTGAAGGTTGGGAGTTTGCCCTGCCCGTCCGCATCGGCGATCGGGCCTGGATTGGTGGGCATACAGTGATCAATCCTGGCGTTAGTATCGGGCAGAATACCGTCATCGGATCCGGCGCAGTGGTCACCCGTGACATACCCGATAATGTCGTTGCAGCTGGCAATCCTTGTCGAGTTTTGCGCGAGATCAACGATCGAGATCGTGAATTTTATGCCGACAATTTACGGTACCCGGGGAGCTAAGCGCATGCGATTGCCAGCAGGCCTAGGCCGCAGAAATGCATAAAAAAAAGCATCTGGAACGGGGAGTCCCAGATGCTTTACCAAACCAATTATTAACCTAATTATGAAATTATGAATTAACTATAGAACGTCTGCGTTTTCAAAATTATTACCTGCCATCAATAAAATCAATACGGGCGCTGGTTTTGTATCTTCTTGAACAATACCCTAAATCCTCGGTCCCTGTTTCTCCGCGTGTCGTTTAATGCGCTTGACGATTGTCCGGGTCCGGCGTAACTGAAGCCGCGTGTAAAAGTGAACCCGTTGATGATACGCCAACCAACCGCCTACCGCACCGATCACGCTACCAATCAACGTATCTATGAGTCGCGCTTGGATCAATGTGCCCGAATCGCCGGTGAGCGAAATATTCGGCTCGGCTAGAAAAACAGTTAACATCGTAATGAACACTGCGGCTAGGCCGTAATTACGTACAACCAAAAATTCGATAATCGTTTGTAAAACGATGATACACAAGCAAACTTGCCACACACTCAGTGGAAACAATAGAACCAACCAGGTTAGTCCGAGTCCGATTACAGTGCCCAGTACACGATGTAACGCACGCTCCCATACTTGTGAGGTTGAAATTCCTTGCATCACTGCCATACAGGAAATCGGCACCCAATAGGGATTATCCATCTCCAATAATTTTGCGATTAACAGTGAGAATCCCACCGTAGCGCCAAAGATGATAGACTCGGTAATATTCGTATACGGATTGGATTGGAAAACCACCTTTTGTTTTGGATTGCTCTTTGATCTCAGGGTAATCAAACTGTAGATTAGACCGATCGAACAGGCGATAATGACTCCTAATGCGACATTCCCAATACCGCTGGACAGGGTATCCATCGCTTTAGGGCTGGCGATCGCCATCGCCGCGATCATGATGAAAAAGAAATTGCCCGGTGGTTTGGTAAGATTAAGCCGGAACAACGCATAATGCACACCAAAGGTATACACACCCAGCGCCACCGGCGGCAATACCGAGCCAAATGAAAAAACGCTGCCCACGGTATACGATAAAATAAATCCGAAACCGCAGATCATGAGCGAAATCAAGCGGTTCACTAAATCATCCGATTGTATATACAAGATCAGCAAAGCCCCGACCGAAGCCAGCTTCCCGGCCTCCATATCATCGAAATACAACCCAAGAAGCAACGGCACACCTACACAAAAGCCGGCTACAACCGGCAAATGCCAGGGGCGATTGGTTTTCCTAAACGCGACTAAATTTCTCAATCTGTATGTTTAAATGACGACCCGAAGAGTGGACGCCAGCACCCACTCTTCACAAAACGGAAAGATAGCAATTTTGATGCATTGGATACTGATCGGCGTGATATTCTTTTCAATCGAATTCGTCTTCTGCCCCGGTAAAGCTGCTGATTCCCCACACCACACCCATCTAGAAAAACAAATACCCGAAGCGGAGAGCTCCAGGTATTTTACCAAACCAATTATTAACCTAAATAGTTTTATCTAGATGTGTTTATAACGCCCGCGTTTTATATTTAGTATACCAGACGAAAATATTCCCTCCGGGAAATGTGCGACCGACAACGCCGCAATTTCCATTATCTATTGATGACTTCGATGACGCGATCGCTCAGCGTCGTAATATCCGATTTCAATCCGACCATCAGGCTTAACACGTGTATAGGTTGCCCCTGCATGGATCGAAAATTATGCATATACCCTAGCTCCACCCCCAGAAAAAACCCCTTAAACTTATAGTCGGACCCTACCCCTACTTTGACGGCAGGTGACAGGGAATATTGATAATCCAATTCCACTTGGCTCTGCTCCGCTAGATCCTGTGCCCGCGGCTCCATATTTAGCGCACCTGCCGGCCCAGCATAGACGTAGGTATTCAGACGCTCCCATTGTTGCCGTATCCCACCAGCTAAGCTCAAGACGTACATCGTAGATCGGGCATTTTTCAAAACGCGATTGTAATCAGTGTCTTCCTCCAACTGTTCATAGCCGAAACTCATCATATACAGTGTGGGTTGTAGATAATAGCGCGGGTTGGCCAGTGAAATATCCAATCCTATACTACCGGTGAACAACTTGGTACTCAGCACATTTTTGGTTTTACCCAAAGGCATTGAAATACCGGTCCCCCCAAAATAGTAGACTTTTTGATAATGCAGGGTGTCGCTTGCCGTCTGCGCAGCGGCTAGGGTCGCCAGCAAAATAGCGACAAGAGTAAAAATTTGCTTCATAACGAAAAAACACTACACATTAAACAGCAAAGAAACTCTTTTTGTTTCGAGAGGCAAGAAAATTTCTTTAGAAATAGTTTTTGGCGTCCGGTCCCTGATTAAATAACAAATCGACAATGGATAAATCGCTCAAAAAACCCTGTTTTTCTTGGAACAATTGAAAATAGGGACGTGAGTTTTCTAATAACGAAGGTTTTTTGGGGTGAAGGTCCACGCGATAATCGACCCCTTGCCCCGACGGAGCGGTATAGGCTTCTGTGAACACAATTTCTCGATCCATTCGCAATAACTTTAATAGTAACTGGAGTTGCTGGTAGTGAAAATCGAAAAGCCATTTGTAGGATCCGTGGTAAAACGGACGAAACTCATCTTCATAAAATTCAAAATATGCTGCGCTTCTATATGCCGTTTGCAAGCTGAGCCAGTGCAAACGCTGCCACGGATGGTCGTAACTGATTTGAATATCCTTCATCGCTAAATGATCTTTGCGTCCATGAACAATCGGGACGGTCAAGCTCAACACACCGCTGGAGGTAGCAATCTGCGTACGGTTCCGAAAAGTTTGCTTGGGAAAATGCTCGAACTTCTCCAATTCGATGGGGCCCGTAGCTTGCTTTATTGCCTGAAAATAGCTGATATTTGGTAAATAAAACGCCGGTAATAATAATCCTTTAGCCATAAGTCAATTATTCACTTCAAATTGTCGGCAAAAATAACTTTATTTGACGAATATTGTAAATACTTACACAGGCCATGAAAGAAAAATTGGTTTACGGTGCACTTTATCTGCTGTCGCTACTGCCCTTCTGGTGCCTGTACCTACTATCTGATGTACTTTTCTTACTTATTTATTATGTATTTCGATACCGAAGGAAAGTCGTCATTACCAATCTAAAAAATGCATTCCCGGAGAAGTCTGAATCGGAGATCCAGCAGATTGCATTCCGATTCTATCGCTATTTTCCGGATTTATTAGTTGAATCAATCAAACTCGCAAGCATTTCACCGCAACAAGTGATCAAACGAATGGAGCTCATCAATACCGATGCGGTTTTCCAATATACAGATCGGGGGATTCCGGTCATTGGTGTGACGGCACACTATGGCAACTGGGAGCTGGCCATTCACCGCTTGTCACAAATGATGCAAGACATTCCTCAGCTGATCATTTACAAACCTTTAAATAACAAGGTATTCAATCAGGTTCACAATAAAATACGCTCCCGGTTTGGCGCGCAACTCATCCCGATGAAACAGATTCTACGCCACATTATCCGGATGAAAAATGATCCACACATCAGTATGTTTGTAGCGGATCAAACGCCTACTTATCAGGATTCCGACTATTTTATGGATTTTCTCCATCAAGACACACTGGTATATACCGGAACCGAGCGAATTGCCAGATTGACCAAATTCCCAGTGGTGTTTTGCGAGATCCGTCGAAAGAAAAAAAGAGGTTTTTACACCTGTACCTTCACGACCCTGGTGGAGCGCCCGGAAGAGTTTCCCCAGCATGAGATTACACATATTCACAATAGATTCACCGAACGTATTATTCGTGAGGAACCTGAATATTGGTTGTGGTCACATCGTCGTTGGAAGCGAAAAAGAAGAAATTTAAATGGATAAGTCCCCAAAAGTTGCAGTCGTCATATTGAATTGGAACGGTAAATATTTCCTGGAGAAATTCTTACCCTCCGTATTCAACAGCACCTATCCGAACATTGAGTTTGTGATTGGTGATAACGGTTCTTCCGATGACTCGGTCGCCTATGTGAAAAAGAACTTCCCGGTTTTCCGCATTATTGAGAATGGCGAAAACCTAGGTTTTGCGGGCGGATACAACCGCGTACTGGAGCAGGTAGATGCCGATTATTATGTGCTTTTGAACTCAGATGTGGAGGTGACTCCGGGTTGGATCGAGCCCGTCATTGAGCAGTTGCAGGCGGATCCTTTATTGGTTGCTTGTCAACCGAAAATATTATCCTATCATTATAAAGGTGAATTTGAGCATGCCGGAGGAGCCGGTGGCTATATCGATTGTTTTGGATTTCCTTTTTGCAGAGGACGCATTCTCACTCACCTGGAACAGGATCTGGGACAATATGATGATGCAAGGGAAATATTTTGGGCTACCGGTGCGGCCTTATTTATCAAGGCCGATAGTTGGAAAGAAGCAAATGGCTTTGACGCCGATTTTTTTGCGCATTTTGAGGAAATTGACCTGTGTTGGCGTTTAAAGCGCATGGGCTACAAAATCGGCTATTGCCCCTCCTCACAGGTATTCCACGTGGGGGGCGGCACGCTTAAAACAAGTAACCCGCAAAAAACCTATCTCAACTTCCGCAACAACATGGTGATGCTCCAAAAAAATCTACCCACGTGGAGCGCCATTATCATTATATGTGCACGCCTTTGGATTGACCTGTTTGCCATCATTAAGTTTTTAGTCGATCGGAAAGGGGCAGATGCATGGGCCGTCAGCAGGGCACACCAATATTTCTTTTTACACTTTTTTAAAAACCGAAAGAAGAGACAGCATTTCGCAACCAAAGCGAATCGGATTGGCACGTACAAACGCTCCATTCTGTGGGATTTCTATGTGAATAAAATTCATCGGTTTTCGCAACTGAAAGATCAAAATTTCCGGCATTAGAAAAATAGATGAATATTCTTTCGACCTCCTCCTCCTTAACCGGATACCCCCGTTTTCACCAGTTGGATTTCGATTTATAAAATTATTCAAGCCGTATAATATTTTGTATTTTCGTGACCTATGTCCACTGCCATTCGCACGAAAATTCAGGAGCTGACCGACGAGCTCAATCGCTACAATTATCAGTATTACGTATTGGCCGATCCGACCATTTCGGATTACGACTTTGATATGAAGCTGAAAGAGCTTGAGCAATTGGAGGCAGCGCACCCCGAATTTCAGGATCCCAACTCTCCCACGTTAAAAGTGGGCGGTGATATTACACAACGGTTTCAAACCGTCACGCATCGTTGGCCAATGATGTCGCTTGGAAACACCTACAATGAGCAAGAAATGCGTGACTTTGACCAACGAGTTCGAAAGGTGGTCGGTCCGGAAGTCCATTATGTGGCGGAACTGAAGTTTGACGGACTGTCTATTTCGATCACCTTTGAAAACGGAAAATTAACGCGTGCGGTGACTCGTGGAGATGGAACTGTTGGAGATGATGTAACGAATAACGTGAAAACGATTCGCAGTATTCCGCATCAAGTTGCAGGCCAGGACTATCCGGACATTTTTGAAATTAGAGGTGAGATTTTCATGCACAAATCAGCCTTCTTAAGACTCAATAACGATCGCTTACAAAATGGAGATCAACCCTACGCCAATCCGCGAAATTTTGCAGCAGGAACCATTAAATTACAAGACTCCGCCGAGGTAGCCAAACGTCCGTTGGATTGTTTTCTATATTTTTTATACTGTGAGGATCGCGATAAATTATTCCCCAATCACTGGGAAAGTATCCAAGCGGTAGAGTCGTGGGGATTCCCTGTCTGCCAGCACACCCAACGCTGTAAAGGCATCGATGAAGTCCTGCACTTCATCCGACATTGGGATCAAGCGCGGCATGAGTTATCCTATGAGATCGATGGGATTGTGATCAAGGTAGACGATTATGCACAGCAGCAAGAACTCGGCTTTACGGCAAAATCACCACGTTGGGCCATTTCCTATAAATTCCAAGCAGAACGCGCAGAGACAGTTTTAGAAGGCATACAATACCAAGTGGGCCGTACCGGAGCGGTGACACCGGTAGCAAATTTACGCCCGGTAACCTTAGCAGGTACCACGGTTAAACGCGCCTCGTTGCATAATGCCAATGAAATCGCTCGTCTTGGACTGCATGTAGGCGATACCGTATTTGTAGAAAAAGGCGGTGAGATCATCCCCAAAATTACGGGAGTCAATCTAGCCAAAAGGAGCCCAGACGCTCTAGCGTTTCAGTACCTTGAAAACTGCCCGGAATGTAGTACACCGTTGATTCGTGAAGAAGGAGAAGCCGTGCATTACTGTCCGAATGAAGAAGGGTGCCGGCCACAAATCATTGGTAAGTTGCAACACTTTATCGGTCGTAAAATGATGGATATTGAAGGGCTGGGAGATGAAACCATTGTCACGTTTTTCGACAGGGGCTTAATCCGCAGTATCTCTGATTTGTATACCTTGTCCAATCGTCGGGAAGAACTCGAAGGCATCGAACGGTTCGGTAAGAAGTCCATTGACAATATGTTAGCAGGTATTGAAAAGTCAAAAGCCAAATCTTTTGAAAAAGTACTTTTTTCCTTAGGAATACGTCATATCGGTGAGACGGTGGCCAAAAAGCTAGCTCAGCATTTCGGAAGTATATTGCACATCAAACAAGCAAGCCTGGATGAATTATTAGCGGTTCCCGACGTCGGCCAACGCATTGCCCAAAGCATCCACTCTTATTTAGGCCAGACGGAAAATTGGAACGAAA
>DXCW01000102.1 GCA_019115805.1 Candidatus Sphingobacterium stercorigallinarum | reverse complement strand
TTGCTGCCGTTTTAATCAGCCCAAAAGGCACGACTATTTTGGAGATTGATCTCCGCTCGGGTGATTGGACTCCCCTTCTTCCTTGGTCTAATTTAGAGTTCCAACGCCCTAGTTACCTTCATAATGATTTGGTTTTTAAGGAAAACTTAGACGGAAAAGATGATATTTTTAGATACCACAGGTCTTCACAGGCCATCACCCAATTAACAGACGTTAGGCTGGGTGCGTATCATCCGAGTATTGTCGCAGACTCGCTACTCTATTTCAGCACGTATGAATCTTCAGGATACAAGGCGGTCAAAACCAATCTGAACGACCAAGCCGGCCGCGAGATTCGACCCGTTTTTTGGGCACAAGGAAAACTAGATCGCCACTTAGGTGGACTGCATTTTAATGCCGGAATCGATACACTGGCGATTTTCCAAAGCGCCCCCTATCGACCGCTCAGTCACTTGTTTAATTTCCACAGCCTCAGCCTAAGTGACAATAATTTTCAGCATTTCGACAACTACCGACCAGGTATATTTTGGATAGCTAACGATCTGCTGAACACCACAGAGCTAAAGATTGGCTACCAATATGACCCGGACATGGAGAAAAGCAGTTATTCCGCATCATTTAGCTACGAGCGGTTCTACCCGAAATTCAATCTGAGCTACCAGAACAGGGGGCAAATTGGCTATGCTCGTCAGCAAGGTACGCAGGATGAATACTCAAAATATGACTTCCGGGAACATCTCTATCAATTCACAGCACAGGTTCCTCTGGTTATTTACCGAGGTCCGAATCTGTACAACTTCGGAATTCAGGTGGGCACTTCCTATCAGCGCAGATACAACTTAAGCGTCCGATCGTTATCTGGTTTTTACGATGAAATCGCGTTCCCGATCAACTATCAGGTTTATTTCGGAAGAAATAGGCGAAGAAGCCAAATGGATCTGCTCCCCAGGTGGGGTCAGAACGTCCAATTGATTTATCGCCACATGCCGCTACGCACTGGTCCACAAGGCGATATTTTAGCGATCCGAACAAACTTCTATTTCCCAGGTTTAGTGAGAAATCATGGCTTGCGAGCGAGATTCTCTTGGCAACGCGCCGAAGGGCGTTATCAACTAACGCGAGACATTCCAATGGTAAGCGGTTACGCTCATTTCGATGCTCCTGAGGTCAACAACACACTTCTTATGAATTACCATTTCCCTATTGCCTATCCCGACTGGTCGATCGGTTCTCTAAGCTACGTCAAACGCTTACATGGATTTCTTTTTGCGGACTATCAGAATCTGCAAGATCGAGGATTAGCACCCTCGTCTTTTGGACTAGGATTATCGGTTGACCTCCATATGTTCCGTTATGTACTACCTCTTTTGAGCCTGAACGGTAAGCTAAGCTATGTCAACGTACCGAATTTCCGAAAGGTCGTCCCAAGCTTTAGTTTAAGCTACAGCTATTAACAGTAAAGCGTGACAAAGATCACGATACCGGAAATAAAAGTGGGCAAATTTATCGCGTAAATTTGCCCACTTTTCGGTGGAGTACAACAGGTGATTTTAGTCCAAAATTGCTTTTACTCCCGGCAAAGTTTTCCCTTCCATATACTCCAACAGTGCTCCTCCCCCGGTACTCACATAACTTACATGCTCGGTCATTCCGAATTTGGAAACCGCAGCAGCGGAATCTCCTCCCCCGATCAGTGAAAACGCACCCCGCTCAGTAGCAGCAACTACAGCATTAGCCACTGCGCGCGTGCCTTTCGCAAAGGTGTCCATTTCAAAAACACCCATCGGTCCATTCCATAATAAGGTATTCGACGCCATGATTACATCTTTAAAATGTTCAGCAGAGTCCTTACCTATATCTAAGCCCTGTTGATCTGCCGGAATCTGATCATTAGGCCCGTCGTATACATTTGCATCATTCGCAAATCTATCGGCGATCTGCGCATCGGTTGGAAGCACTAAATTCACCCCCTTTTCTTCCGCTTTTTTCACCAATTCGTTTGCTAAATCTAACTTATCCAATTCGACTAAGGACTGCCCGATTTCGCCACCTTTTGCTTTCACAAAGGTATACGCCATTCCTCCGCCAATAATAAGGTTATCAACTTTTTCCAACAACGCGTCAATCAATTCTAATTTATCAGAAACTTTCGCCCCCCCCATAATCGCAGTGAATGGTCGTGCCGGATTATTCAAAACCATCTCGGCGTTCTCAATCTCTTTAGCCATGAGGTATCCAAAATATTTATTTTCCGGAAAGAAGTCGGCTACCACTGCGGTTGACGCATGTGCGCGGTGGGCGGTGCCGAAGGCATCGTTCACATATACATCGCCCAAGGAAGCTAATTTTTCTGCAAATCCACGATCACCTTGTTCTTCTTCCTTATAAAAACGAAGGTTCTCCAACAACAACACTTCTCCGGATTGTAGACGTTCCGCTTTGCTTTTTGCCTCTTCCCCGATACAATCGTCAGCAAAATACACTTGACGCCCTAACACCTCGCTCAAATGTGTTACGATATGCTTCAGTGAAAATTTATCCGTCGGCCCGTCTTTCGGACGGCCCAAATGGGACATCAGAACAACAGCTCCGCCGTCGTTTAATATCTTTTTCAAGGTCGGTAAGGCACCTACTATTCTATTGTCGTCGGTTATATGAAAGTCCTCGTCCAACGGCACGTTAAAATCCACTCTGACCAAGGCCTTTTTTCCGTTAAAATTTAAATCATCAATTGTTTTCATATATCTATATTCTTCGGTTGATTTTTGATAAGCTAAGATAGAAAAAAGGCGTCGATTCAGAAACTCTACCGACGCCTTTTATCCAAGTATTTTACTGAACGTTAATGAATCTCAATTAAATAGGGAATCCTCGCCTGTACCCCGGACTGTTCCACTACTCGTCTTATTTCAAGTAAATAACTCGCATACCCTCCAAGCTCATCCTTTAGCATCCAGGTTTTAATTTTGTCTTTGGTAGTCGAAAACATCTCGGTAAATGGATCTTTTTCCCGCGGGTATTCGGAGACTCTATAGTCTTTTAAATTTGCCATCTTCGCCGCTGACGTGATGGCCTGATCTAAAGAAGCGACCCGATCTACTAGATTTAGCTCGACCGCTTGAGCTCCCGTCCAAACCCGGCCCTGACCGATGCTGTCTACATCAGAGACGTCCATCTTTCTCCCCGCTGCTACTCGCTGGGTAAAAACTTGATAAATGCGATCGACGCCTTTCTGAATAATAGATTTCTCCTCTTCAGACAACGGCCGGTCCATATCCACATCCATATCGGCGAACTTTGAGGTCTTCACCGCATCGAAATGGATCCCTAACTTATCATTAAACATATTTTGAAAATTCGGGATCATTCCGAACACACCAATTGATCCGGTCAAGGTTGTAGGATCTGCGAATATAGAATCCGCTGCTGCTGCGATGTAATAGCCACCTGATGCCGCATAATCTCCCATCGATACCACCACCGGTTTCACCTGCTTAGTCAGTTCGATTTCGCGCCAAATGGACTCCGACGCCAGTGCCGATCCTCCCGGGGAGTTCACACGCATCACCAAAGCTTTCACCCGGTCATCCTCACGCAGCTCCCGTATTTCTCGCGACAAGGCATCTCCTCCGATTTGTCCCGTTGTCCCTTCGCCATCCACAATGCTCCCATAAGCATACAACACCGCAACGCGATCTCCTCCAGCCTTACCTTTGTCCGCCTCCTTTTTATAATCTAGCACCGACACTATTGGAATTTCTTTCTTCTCCGACAACCCTAAATCGGTTCGGATTTTTGCGATGACTTGATCTTTGTAAAGCAAATCGTCCACCATGCCCAGTTCTTTGGCGTCTTCCGGTAACTGCACTTGGTAACCATCGGCAATCTCTTGGAGTTGATCGATCGAAAGATCCGTCGACTCTGCTATATCCGATAAAAAATGATGATAGATACTTCCCAGATAGGACGATACTTGTTCTTTATTTGCCTCGCTCATACTGTTGAACAAAAAGGGCTCTACAGCACTTTTATACGTACCCACTTTGAGCACCTGCATATCGATTCCCAACTTATCAAGGGCATCTTTGAAAAACACGACCGACGTGGCCAGTCCACGGAAATCCAACATCCCTTCGGGATGAAGGAATACCTCATCGGCAACCGAATTTAGGTAGTACGCCTTTTGCGTCATGATATCCCCATAGGCTAGAATAAACTTATCCGAGGATTTGAAATCCTCCAGCGCCTCCCGAATAGCACGCATAGAGGCAAATCCCGTGTTCACCTGCTGCACATTCAAGTAAATTCCTTTGATATTATTATCCGTTTTTGCCGCCTTGATCCGAGACAGCAGATCGTTCAACCCAATAGATCGACTGCTTCCATAGCCCGGCATATCCAATCCCTCGAACGGGTTGGGCTCCGTTTTTTCAGTGATCATATGATCCAAATTGATCAGTAAGACTGCGTTTTTAGGGGTATCTGTCTCGGCTTTCCCGAACGAGTTAACCATCATTCCAATGACGCCTAACAAGATGAAGAACAGTAGAATCGCCGATACGACTACCCCGGTAATCGTGGCTAAAACATATTTAAAGAAAGACTTCATACAACTATTTTAGTTTACAAACAGTAAATTTAAGGTATTATTCACATAATCCAGAACAATTCATATATTACATGATGCATAAAGTCTACTTATTATTAGGAGCAAATATCGGTGACCCGATGAGACAACTGGAAAATGCAAAGACAGAAATCCAAGCTCGAATCGGCTCCATTCACCGCGCATCTAAGATCTACCACTCCCAAGCATGGGGCTTGGAAGACCAACCTGATTTTTTAAATCAAGTGGTACGATCAACCACGACTTTAAGCGCGCCGCAGGTGCTGCAGGAAATTCACAAGATTGAAACGGTTTTGGGTCGTATTCGTGGTCAACGGTGGGGAGCGCGCCTCATCGATATTGATATCTTATATTATGATGATCACATCATTCACCTTCCCGACTTACAAATACCACACCCCTATATACAGGAAAGAAACTTCACACTACTCCCCTTAAATGAGATCGCCCCTGAGTATATACACCCGGTATTCAAGAAAACGAACCAAGTTCTATTGGAAGAATCTTCGGACACTTTACAAGTCAAACCACTTTAACTATGCTACCCTATACCATCATCCAACCCGATCAATTCAGTACAAATCTGATGCACAGTAAAGAAATCATCCATCAAATGATCGACCTGTATCTGGATCAGGGACGCCAGGATTTCGCGGCACTACAACAAGCGATCGACCAACACAACTTCGCGGAGATACACCGTGCGGCACACCACATCAAACCCACCATGCAGTACATTGGTGCAGATGACTTGAAAAACAAATTTCAACAATTGGAAGATCTGGCCAGTGACGCCCAGCCGGCGAATAAACAGCAAGTTAATGAGTCCATTGATCAATTGTTCTCATCCATCAAGAAAGATTTCCAGCGCGCACTTCTAGAATTAACACATTATAAAGAAGCCCTAGCTTAATCGGCTTTTTTTGAGGAGTTCTGTGCGAAGTGCCATTGAGACAAACCAATATAAACCAGCAAAATAAGTGGCAATGCGATAAATCGCAACGTTACTATTAAAATCAAGCTAATTCCCAAAAAGATAAACTTGAAGCGATTTTCCGCCCAACGTAAATTATCAAGCTTCATCGAAAACAATCGAATTTCCGACACTAAAAGCAAACTCGAGAGCAATGTAATGCCTAAAAGCAGCCCCACATGCCCCACCCACTCATGCTGTTCCGCGATAAATGGAAGCGCAATGATAACGAAGGTGTTCATCGGCGTATTCACTCCTATAAAATCCGTATCCTGACGCGTATCTACATTAAATTTTGCAAGCCGAAATGCCGAGAAAATCGTCACCAAAAAACCAAGATAGGCCAGTGGGTTGGATCCTGCGGTTCCACCCAACATGATAAAAAGAACGGCTCCGGGAAGCAAACCAAAACTCACGACATCGGCCAAAGAATCCAACTCTTTCCCAATGTTTGATTTGACCCGCAGTGCACGTGCCATCATTCCGTCACAAAAATCGAATAAACCCGATGCCAACACGCAGTAGAAAGCAAGTTGGAATTCCTGCTGCAAGACCATGACTACGCCTATACAGCCACTGAATAAATTTAATGCGGTAATGCTATTGGGAATGTGTTTCTTCATAAAATGTAAAAGCCACCCTCTGTGTATTCAGGAGTGGCTTAAAAATATCAATTTAACTCGGTATTAGCTATTCATACTGATTAAAAATTCCGCATTAGACTTGGTTCCACGCATTTGCTGAAGCAAAAACTCCATGGCCTCCTGCGAATTCATATCTGCTAAATGGTTGCGAAGCACCCACAAACGTTGCAGTTCGTCACGGTCTACCAACAAGTCATCACGACGTGTACTGGAGGCTGTTAAATCGATAGCTGGGAAGACTCGCTTATTCGCCAATTTCCGATCCAACTGCAGTTCCATGTTACCGGTTCCTTTAAATTCCTCGAAAATAACCTCATCCATTTTCGAACCGGTCTCCGTTAGCGCAGTCGCTAGAATCGTAAGCGACCCCCCGTTTTCTATGTTACGGGCTGCTCCAAAAAACCGTTTCGGCTTATGCAACGCATTGGCATCCACCCCACCCGAGAGAATTTTACCCGATGCTGGAGCGACGGTATTGTATGCACGCGCCAATCGAGTGATGGAATCAAGCAGAATAACCACATCGTGTCCACATTCGACCATCCGTTTGGCTTTTTCTAAAACAATATTTGCGATTTTGACATGACGGTCTGCGGGTTCATCGAAGGTCGACGACACCACCTCTGCGCGTACGCTCCGCGCCATATCGGTCACTTCCTCCGGGCGTTCATCAATCAGCAAAATAATTAAATATACTTCCGGATGATTTTTTGCAATCGCATTGGCTACCTCTTTCAGTAAATTTGTCTTACCGGTTTTCGGTTGTGCGACGATCAGTCCCCGCTGTCCCTTGCCTATCGGCGTAAACAAATCCATAATTCGCGTGGAATGATTACTAGGACCTAAATCTAGATTTAATTTTTCATCAGGAAATAGCGGCGTTAAGTAATCAAACGGTACGCGATCACGTACTTCCGCAGGGTTCTGCCCGTTGATGGACTCCACACGTACTAAAGGGAAATACTTTTCTCCTTCTTTAGGCGGGCGGATGCATCCCCTCACATTATCGCCTGTCTTCAATCCAAACAGCTTAATCTGAGACTGAGAAACGTATATATCGTCAGGAGAAGTCAGGTAGTTGTAATCTGAAGAACGTAGAAAACCGTAGCCATCGGCCATAATCTCTAAAACCCCCTCATTGACAATGACATTGTCAAAGTCGGTAGGTGTAGAAGCCGATTTTACAGGTTGTTCAACAGGAGCCACTGGTGCATCACTTGCATTGACATTGGCTGCTGTTGGTTTGCTAGGAAACTCGATTTTGCTTTGCTCCTCGTCGTTTCGGTTCCGTCCGACCGAAACTGGATCAGCGGCCTTAACGGTCCGAGTTCTTTTTCTAGGACGTTCCGAGGTCGGTTTTTCAGTTTCAGCTGCCGCAGGGCTAGCCGTGTCAGTGGCGTCAGTTTGTTGAGCGACTTTAGAGATTTGATCAATCAACTCTTGCTTTCTGAGCTTGTCCACATCACCAATACCTAGAACTTTCGCAATCTCGCGCAATTCAGACACGAGTTTCGTATTCAATTCATTGATATCCATTAATAATTAAAATATGATATTTAAGGATTGTTACTTTTTTTGAAATTGCATCTTTCGGTGGAAACACATTACTTTTTATGCTTTTTGGGCAAACACCAATCTGTTAGAGATCCCTTCGGATCTCCCGAAAGACAATTTAAGACCGCCACAAAGAAAAAGATAACTATTGTAATTTCAAAAGATTTTCAATAGTTTTTTTCGATAAGACCTTAATTGAGAAACCCACCATCTAGGTAAATTGTTTTAGCAACCCTGTAAATTTTAAAAAAAAATTCCTTACTTGTAGTCATATTAGAGAATCTATATGGAAAACCAACAAACGAAAACCAACTATCCTGCCCTTTACACGCTCATCGTCGTGTTTTTCTTCTGGGGCTTTATCGCTGCAGGGAACAGTGTTTTTATTCCTTTTTGTAAAAATTATTTTGATTTAGATCAGTTTCAATCGCAGTTAATCGATTTCGCGTTTTACTCGGCCTATTATATTGGAGCCTTACTGCTATTTATATTTGGGACCGTCTCCGGAAAGGACCTGGTTGGCAAATGGGGATATAGGCGAAGTATTGTATATGGGCTGTTGTTTTCTGCTTTGGGTGCTGGAGCAATGATCGTCGCTGTCGAAGTGAACCTATATATCGGTATGTTGATCGGTTTGTTTATTGTTGCTCTTGGCTTTTCCCTACAACAAACAGCCGCCAACCCCTTCGCGGTTATTTTGGGTGACCCCAAGACCGGGGCTTCTCGCGTAAACCTGGGTGGTGGAATCAATTCATTTGGAACCACCATTGGTCCACTTATCATTGGATTTGCCCTATTTGGCACATTTGAGACTATATCCGATTCGGAAATCGCCAATTTGCCCCTGAATAAAGTTATTTATTTATATGTTGGCGTGGGTTTGCTTTTTCTATTGGCAGCAGGTTTGTTTCACTTCTCTAAAAAGGTACCTGATGGGTATAACCTAGAGCAGATGGAACCTGCGAATAAAGCACGCACCATGCTAATCGTTATGACGATACTTCTTTTCTGTGCATTTATTCCGGTATTTATGAGTTACAAGTCGGAGGCGGCGCTGCAAATCGAGCAGCTAAGAGCACAGTTAAGCGCAGGCGACACCGCTATTGCGAATCAAATATCAGACCTCAGTCACCGATTAGAAATTACCCGTATGTTGTGGCTATTAGGCGCATTGGCTGTAGTGGTTATCGGGCTGTTAGTCGCCTATACCCGTGCTAAAAAGGAACCGGAAGGATGGGGAGCTATGAAGTACCCGCAATTGGTATTGGGTATGTTGGCGCTATTTGTATATGTAGGTATTGAGGTCGCTATCGGGAGTAACCTCGGGGAGCTGCTCACATTGGAAGAATTCGGAAGTCTGCAGTCTTCACAGATTACACCGTACGTCTCGATGTACTGGGGCGGTATGATGATTGGCCGCTGGGCCGGAGCCATTACGGCATTCAACCTCACTCAATCCAAGAAACAATGGCTCACGATTCTTGTACCGGTCGTCGCATTCTCCATTATCATCGGCGTAAATTCACTCGCTGGTTTTGACATGTCGGTACTCTACTATTTCATCATCTGTGTGGCCCTTCAGGTAGTAGCCTTCTTTATTTCTAAAGAAAAACCGGCTCGGACGCTGATTATTTTTGGTACGTTTGGTTTGCTAGCGATGCTGGTCGGACTAGCCAGCACCGGCACGGTAGCTATTTACTCCTTTTTAGCAGGAGGATTGGCTTGTTCCATCATGTGGGGGTCTATTTTTAGTCTATCCATTGTCGGGTTAGGTAAATACACCGAACAGGGCTCGGCCTTCTTAGTCATGATGATTTTAGGCGGTGGAATCATCCCTCCGATTCAGGGTAAACTATCGGATATTATCGGCATCCATAATTCCTACATCATTCC
>DXCW01000101.1 GCA_019115805.1 Candidatus Sphingobacterium stercorigallinarum | reverse complement strand
CAATTAGAAAACAAAGTCGCTGTGGTAACCGGTGGAGCTTCCGGAATTGGTCGTGCGATTGTTGAACTCTTCGTCAAAGCTGGCGCACAGGTCGTCATTGCTGATCTGGATGACCGAGCCGGAAATCTACTCATCGAAAACCTAGGAGATGGAAATGTCGTATTTATGAAAGCCGACACTTCCTTACCACAAGACAATAAACGTATCGTCGAAGCGGCCGTTGAAAATTTCGGTGCGTTACACATCGCGGTAAATAATGCTGGGATCGGTGGTGAATCAAACCCAGTTGATCAACTGAGTATAGAAGGCTGGAAGCAGGTTATCGACATCAACCTGAACGGCGTCTTTTATGGCCTTCATTACCAATTGCCGGAAATACAAAAGGTGGGCGGAAGTATCATTAATATGGCATCTATTTTGGGTGCTGTGGGCTTTGCACAATCATCAGCTTATGTGGCTGCAAAACACGGTGTCGTAGGGCTTACCAAATCCGCGAGTTGGGAGTACGCCGCCAAGGGCGTGCGTATCAATGCGATTGGGCCGGGCTTTATTTCCACTCCCATGATCGAACAATCTTTAGATAAAGACACGTTACATTACCTGGAAACACAACATGCCTTTCAACGATTAGGGAAGCCCGAAGAAGTCGCTGAATTAGCATTATGGCTGGCCTCAGATAAATCTTCATTCGTCACGGGCGCTTACTATCCTGTAGACGGTGGCTATCTGGCACGTTAACAATCCGTAGAAAGCAGTGACGTAGTGTTTCCCAGGTCCTGCTTTCTTTCTATTTAGCAAGAAACGGATTTTTCATTTCAAAATACTTGTTGATCTTTGTGTATGGACCAACAGCAGCAAGCCCTCGACTATCAACGTATTGCAAAGGCGATCGAATACATTCGTGAGCAGTTCCAAAAGCCAACTAACTTGCGTGAAATTGCTGCTCACGTAAATATGAGCCCGTTTCATTTTCACCGGATGTTCAGTGAGTGGGCCGGCACAACACCTAGAAGATTTCTCAATTTCGTCCGCCTTACGCTCGCCAAAGAATTAATCAAAGAACATCAATTGAGCGTCTACGACGCTTATTTAGAAAGCGGAGTAAGCAGCACCAGTGCACTCCATCGTCTATTTATTCAAATCGAAGGCATGACTCCAGCCGCCTTTAAGAAAGCGGGCAAAGGACTGACTATTCATTATAGCATTCACCCCACACCTTTTGGAATGTGTATAGTGGCATCCACACCAATAGGGATCTGTTATATGTCGTTCTCCGACAACGCAAATCAAGCCGTCGAGGAACTTCGGGCAGAATTTAAGTACGCAACTATTGTCTCAGGCAAGCCATCGACCCATGACGAAGCAATATCCATATTCACCTTTTTAGATGACGGGAATATACGCTCCATTAAACTACATCTAAAAGGTTCACCATTTCAGTTGAAAGTATGGGAGGCTTTACTTAAAATCCCAGCAGGGAACGTCTGTAGTTATGGACAAATCGCCGACGTCATCGGACAACCCTCCGCTTCCCGCGCTGTCGGAACCGCAATCGGTCAAAATTTAGTCGGCTATTTGATTCCCTGCCACCGAGTCATACAAGCCAGTGGTGCTTTAGGGGGATATCGATGGGATTTAACCCGTAAATTAGCGCTATTAGGGTGGGAACAGACCAAGACTAAAATCTAAAGCATATGCCACATCTCCAATGGTTCACCCCAACTGATAATCTACTTCCCTATGACGGAACCGTATATTATCAACCCGCTGTCGTGGATCGTCCTGAATACTATTTTGACAAATTACTAAATGGGATCAATTGGCAACCCGACCAAGCGAAGCTATTTGGTAAAATCGTGTACACCAAACGCAAGGTAGCTTGGTATGGGGATGAGCCCTATCGTTACCGCTATTCAAATATTGAAAAAATTGCCCAGCCCTGGGAGGAAACCTTGTTTTCTTTAAAACAATTGGTCACTAATCTCACCGGAGAAGCCTTCAATTCCTGTTTACTAAATCTCTATCACAACGGTAACGAAGGCATGGCATGGCACAGTGATGCGGAAAAAGATCTTAAAAAGCACGGTACGATCGCGTCCTTGAGTTTTGGAGCAGAACGTAAGTTTTCATTTAAACATAAAAGCACAAAACAACGCATTGATATAATGTTAGAGGAAGGAAGTCTGCTGATCATGCGCGACGAGACACAGGATCATTGGTTGCACCGCCTTCCCCCCACTACACGAATACAATCCCCGCGAATTAATCTCACTTTTCGAAGTATTGTCATTTAATCGCTTTGATTTTTAACATTTTTTTACATTTCCGAACAAAAACCAGATGAAATTGTTTATTTTTAAAGATCAACCACAATTTTGCGCTGGTTGTAATCGTGAAAAATAGAGCGATTGAACTGAACGAACCATAATGCGGGGACCCTTAAAAATATTCTTATTGTTTTTAATCTCTATAAGTACTCTTATAGTAGCCTGTGAAGATGACCTTTTATCACCGGCCTCCGCAGGCGATGAACTCCGATTGTTGCAGAAGCATATATGGGAAAACGAGATAAAAATCGATGAACAGTTTATTGATCATAACCGCACCGTTAAATATATAAAACATTCGACACTATCGTTCACACCGTCACAGTACACGCACACCATCACCAATCGGGCGTCAAATAAAACGGTGCGCGGAGCTGCAGAAAAGACCGTAGAATATTGGGGAGATTACGAGTACGCCCCGAAAGACTCCATCATTACTCTACATTATACGGTAAGTACCTCGCCTGCAGAAACAAATCATCAAGCGACTGAACGAAAAGTCGTACATGCGCGTTATAAGATCAAAAACATCCATGACAAAGAGCTTATCCTGATGTCTGTTAGCGATTCCTCTAACACTGGGAACCATCCTGAAATCACTTTCAAAGCTAAAAATTAACACTTTCTACAACTGCTCGACGAAATCCGATGCATCACGCCGCTCTTGTCCTCATTTAAAAAAGACTGGACTGTCCGTCGTCCTTAGCTGAACCCGTATCGGGTAACGCCAAAGACGTACCAATCGTTTTATTTAGTTTTTTGATAAAATGAGTGGCCAGTAAGGGCGACTCCACCTCTACATTTTGATGAATAAAGAAATTCAGCTGCTGCAAGCCGGATTGTTTCCACTCGGCAATCCGGTCTACCCACTGTTCAAGCCGAGTGTAATCGGACGGATGATTCGCACCTACAAAACGAATAAATGCGGTGGGTGTCGTCAGTCGCATATGCATCATGTCCCTACGTCCAGCAGTGTCTACTAAAATATTTGTCTTTTCCGTCCTTTCTAAAAGTTCATAAAACCGATCCGCGGTACCCGCAGAAAACCATTCTTTACTACGCACCTCAACAGCTAAGGGGTAACCTTTTGGAAATTTCTCTAAAAAGATTCCAGGCGATCGAAATCCTTTGGCTTAAAATTATCGATCAATTGAAGAAACCCCATCCCTAACCTATCTTCAAAAAGGACAGTCGCATCTACAAACTCTCGAACTTTCTCATCGGTGTTCAATAGCCTGGAATAGTGACTGATCGACTGTGGTATTTTGGGGAAAAACTTAAACCCCTCAGGCGTCTTATTTTTCCATATTTCTACCTGATTCTTGGAAGGTGAATTATAGAATGTAGCATTTAGTTCTATGGCGTTAAACTGTCTAGAGTAATAAGCCAGCTCGTCCTTCGTTCCACGTGGATAAAATCCTTTTAGATCTTTCCTATTCCATTTGGCACATCCGACTGACACTTCGAATGGATCATCTGTCGTATGTCGGCTCAATACATCAATAGTTTCCTGTGGTGTACTGGGAATAGTAAAATCGACCTGTGAGGGATCATCAACTTTTCCAAATTTCATATCTTTCCATTAACGCGTTTATGACCGTTGTTATACCAGTGCTGTTCATCCCGCTTTGTCGGATGAGCAGATTCATCTTGTTTGATTTCTTGTTAAGAAAGTGGCTGGGGTTCCGGGCCATCCCCCTTCATTTTCAATTTATCTTCCGGAAGTGGCGTAAACACCTGATCATCGGTCGGTGGCAATATAAACCGCCCCTGCTTCCAATCTTCCTTCGCCTGTTCTATTCGTTCCCTTTTTGATGAAACAAAATTCCACCAAATGAAGCGCTCACCTAAAGGCTCTCCCCCCAGCAACATCAATGTTGTTTCTTCTTTCGCCAGAATTACAGGATCTACTCCCTTCGTGAAAACAAGCATTTGCCCTGCAGGATAAGTGACACCGGAAATTTCAATGCTTCCTCGCACCACGTAAAATCCACGTTCGGCATGTTCTTTTGGCAATCCAAATCTCGCATCCTTTTGGAGAACCACATGTAAGTAGAACAAGGGCGAAGCCGTCTGAACATCGCTTTTCAAACCAAAAGCATCTCCGGCAATCAATCGCATCCAAACACCTTTATCGGTAAAGATCGGCAACTGCTCGGGCGTGTAATTGGCAAATGAGGGGTCGTTCTCTTCGTCCTTCTCGGGGAGCGCCACCCAGGTTTGAATCATTTCTAAGCCGCCAGCAAGTGCAGCTGGATCTTCAAATCGTTCAGAATGCGAAATACCCTTTCCCGCTGTCATCCAATTCACTTCCCCCGGTTTAATGATTTGTTCCACCCCTAAACTATCTCTGTGCGTCATCGCACCGTCGAAGAGGTAACTCACCGTCGAGAGACCAATATGCGGATGCGGGATGACGTCCATCGCATCGATTTCGGTAGGTACGCTGGAAATAGGTCCCGCATGGTCCATAAAGATAAAAGGGCCAATCATTCTTTTTAATCGAAATGGAAGAATCCGTTTCACCTTCATCGACGGGCTTAATACCGCTTGCCGAGCTTCTATCACAATATCTAACATGGTCGTGTATTTTTATTGAACAACGATTATTGAAGTTACGCATTTTATTTTTCAAATCCGGAGCCGGCATCAACTTCTAGAACCAGCTGGTTCTAGCACATTTCATCGACGGGAATTCGGCGGCTGTTTTTCATATAGGCACTTGGACGAACTCCGTAATGGGATTTGAAATCACGGGAAAAATTCCCCGAAACAGAGTAACCAATAATTGTTGAGATCTGTTTAACGGTATAATCGCCCTGGCTCAACATCAAGGCTGCCCTTTTTAATTTTGCTCTTTTGATTAGGGTTGATGGGGTTAAGCCAGTCAAAGCGTCCAATTTTCGGTATAAGGTGGCTCGACTCACATTCATCAATTTCGCCAATCCTTCTACAGTAAGTTCCATGTCGGTTACGTTGCTATCGATAGCCGCTGTCAAACGTTTCATGAACAGCGGCACGCTTAGCGGTTGCGCATCGATTTGTAAAGCGTGCAGATAATAATCATGGATACGGCATCGATTGGAAAGGAGACTATCTAATTTCGCCTTGAATAATAAGAAAGAAACGCTACTGGTGATCACCAGATCCGCGCCGTTCAGCAGAGCTACACATTCTGTCTCCTCGTCAATTGGTCCGTCATCCATCAATATAATGGGAATGTGTTTATGATCACTGCAAGATTTAATTTCGCGACATAGCTGTATGGTTTTTTTCTTTGGGGTAGTCAAACAGATCACGATCAGATGAACACCAGTCCTAAGAATCGCCGGATACACCTCCGCAAAATCTCGGACGATATGAATGGAATAAAACGATGTCAATTGACTATGGTGTCTCAGCTTTCTATCCCTCTGATCCACCCACAGCACCTTAAATTTTCCGATCGCTACTGATTTAGGATTCATAATGTAAACTGGTCATTTTCTCCGTTTCCCTCCTGATCTTCCCGGAATCCGCTGGAGGTCGAAGTAGGTATAAGTTAAGAAACATTCCAGAAATTAACCGTATTCAAACTCAGGATCTTCGGCTTCCGGTTATGGAACTGCGCCTATCAGAAAAAATGAGACATATTGATCTATTATTGATACGTTCTGACACCTATGTTGTAACATTTTTATTGATTTTTATAGGAGGAATTATAACCAATTCATAAACACATAAAATCAAGTTACGGTTATCAACGCTAAAATTTCGAACCGGTAGGCACCGATAGCACGGTAAATAACGAGCACCTATTGGTACCGAAAATTTGCGGATAAGATGAACCGAGATCAACACTGATCACTTATTTATTTAAAACCAACATAATCCAAATTCTATGAAACACTTCTCCTTCATTCGCTACACTCTGACGATGATGACTTTAGTCTTCTCGAGCATGGTGTTTGCCCAGCAAAAAACGGTGAGCGGCCTGGTTAATGACGAGCTCGGCAACCCCTTGATGGGTGCCACCGTAAAAATAACAGATGGGTCCGCGGCCACCGTCACCGAAAACGACGGTTCATTCCGCTTCCAGGTGCCCCAGTCAGCTACCCAATTGGAAATTTCCTTTATTGGTTATCAAACCACGTCGTTTCCTATACCAGCAGATGATAACCCCCTCCAGATTACACTCCAGCAGTCGAACGATCAAGGTTTAGATGAAGTTGTTGTCATCGGATACGGGACCGCTCGTAAAAAAGATTTGACGGGCTCGATGGTGACCATTCAAGCTAGAAATTTTAACAAAGGCATCATGACGGCTCCTGATCAATTGATACAAGGTAAAACACCAGGAGTCATGGTTATCAACAACACGGGACAACCCGGTGGTGCCACCACAGTCCGAATTCGTGGGAATTCGTCCATACGTGCGAGTAACAATCCGCTGTTCGTTCTAGACGGCGTTCCTATGTCAGGGAATTCTCCCCTTCCCGAGGGGCGTGGTGGGTTCTCCTCCGATCGCGGGAACCCGCTTAGTTATTTAAACCCCAGCGACATTGCCAGTATGGACATTTTAAAAGATGCCTCCGCAACGGCTATATACGGGTCAAGAGGTGCAAACGGCGTGGTGATCATTACGACAAAAAAAGGAGTAGCGGGCTCACCTATTGTCAATATTGGTGCTTCTACTGGATTATCCGGGATGCGCGAATATCCAGATGTTTTAGGTGCGCAACAATTTCGCGAAGCGCTAAATTACTACACGCCATCGGAAGCAACTGATTCTGATTTTGGAGGAAACGAAGACGCGTTCAAAGCCATCACACGTCAAGCGGTTACACAAAACTACTACGGCGATGTGTCGGGCGGAACAGAGCACGGTAAATATCGCTTTTCTGGTGGCTATCTAGACCAAAACGGAATCATCAAAGGATCTCGTTTGAAAAAATATACAGGGAATTTCACCGGAAACTTCAAGTTTCTGGAAAGCAAAAAATTAGGGCTTGATGTGGCTATGTTTTTCACACAATTAAATAATCAATACGCCCCCATTAACGCCATGGTCGGTTCGGAAGGGAATGTCATCTCGCAAGCCTTGCAATGGAACCCCACCCGTATGCTGATAGATGACCAAGGGAAACACACCTTTGTGAGTACAACGACACGAAATCCATTGACGAGCATTGATGCGTATAAAGACCTCGCCACGACCAATACCTTTGTGGTAAATATAGCCCCTTACTATAAAATCACAGATGATTTGGAGTATCGATTCGTTTACAGTGCGATGCGTCAGGTTGGTAGTCGAGAGGGCGTATACCGAGCCGGATTGATTGATCCGTCGGCATCTGAAAACGAGCAGGCTTTCATTTCAAACAATGCAGAAACCAATTTGCAAATGACCCATACTCTTTCTTATAACAAACAACTCAATGAAGATTGGAATATCAACGCCCTACTTGGCTACGAGTACCTCGATTACAATTACGGCAACAATATGACCTTTGGCGGTGGATTTAAATATATGGGCTTAGATTATTTCGACTATTTGCAATATTCACAAGTTTCCACGCGCGATATCTCCTCGTATAGGAGCCCCACAAATCAACTGCAGTCTCTTTTCTTGAGAACGGGTTTTAATTACCAGGACCGCTACTTAATGACGGCTACAGTTCGCCGAGATGGATCTACCAAATTCGGCAAAAACAACAAATACGCCATGTTCCCGTCGGTAGCAGTCGCTTGGAATGTTGCCCAGGAAGAATTCATGTCCGACAACGAGTTATTTGATCAACTAAAGATAAGAGTCGGATGGGGACAAACGGGAAATCAAGAATTTCCTTCTGGTGCTTCATTGAACCGGTTGGTTTTCGGCAACCAAAGTATCAGCCAAGCGAATTATGGAAACGATGACCTGAGATGGGAAACCTCAGCGACCATCAATGCGGGAATCGATTTTGCCATCTTAAAAGGAAGATTGTACGGTTCAATAGACTACTTCAATAAACGAACAACCGATGCATTGTTCGAACAGACCTTAGCTCAGCCAGCACCATCTGGCCGCATTTGGGTTAACTTAGATGGTGAAATCGTAAACAAAGGTGTAGAATTGGCCTTGACAGGGACCATCGTAAACAGCAGCGACTGGACTTGGGATTTGACAGGTAATGCGACATTTTTAAAAAATAGTGTAAGTGGCCTAGTGGGGTATTATGAAACGGGTGCGCTAAGAGGTCAAGGATTCTCCGGGGTATTGGGCCAGCGCATGGTCAATGGTCAACCCTTAAACGTTTGGTACCTCGCCGATTTCGCGGGAATTGATCCCGAGACAGGAATGAGTCAATACCGCGGTCTGGATGGCAGCGTCAGCACAGAAAACGATCCTGCCATTCACAAGTTCTATGCGAACAGCCCAAATCCAACCACATTAATTGGATTGTCAACAAATCTAAATTATAAGCAATTCTCGTTATCGGCCAACATGAACGGTGCGATGGGACATTATCTTTTCAATAACACAGCAGCAACCGTTCTGGGGTTGAGCAACCTTTCTGCTAGGAACATCGGAGCAAGGTTCTTTGACACCTCTGTGAAAGAGTCCACTTCAAATTCCTCAGCGCCTTCTACCCGATACTTGGAAAAAGGGGACTATTTAAAATTAGCAAACTTGACGCTGAGCTATCGTGTAGGTGATATTGGGAATACATTAAAAAACGTCAACGTCTCACTCACCGGCCAAAACCTATTCATCATCACCAAATATAGTGGGTTCGATCCGGAAGTAAATACAGACGGGGCCACAAATGGCATTCCCTCTTTAGGGATAGAGTATCTTCCCTATCCACCCGCTAGAAATATTCTACTTGGCGTAAACTTTACTCTTTAATCGTTTTAGGGCATTTTACTTATTTGAAAAAACAAAACACGAAACACATGAAACTAAGAATAGTAACCCATATCGCATTAACCAGCCTGTTATTTTTTGGCGCGGTCTCTTGCACGAAATTAGACGAAGAGTTTAAAAGTGAACTAGAGGAAGGAGAAGGAACAAATGTAGACCCAGCAGGTTTACTCATTACAGCTTACAATTCATTAAACACGCCTTACCAACAAGATCAGCGCTGGGTAATGCAAGAGGTATCAACGGATGCGGCCATGGCGCCAACCCGGGGTGGAGACTGGGATGATAACGGCATGCACAGAGCCATTCATCTTCACACCTGGAATGCCGACAACGGCTACATGAATAATACCTTCGTCAATTTAGGAACGGTCATCTACAATGCCACAAACGTCTTGCAATACAATCCAAGCCAGCAGCAAGCCGCGGAGGCTCGATTTATCCGGGCACTCGCCATGTTCGATATGCTCGACTTGTTTGGCGTGGTGTCCGTTCGTCAAGGAGATTCATTCGATGATTTTAGAATCCCGCCCGAGGTACTGAGTCCGGAAGCCGCTATAAATTTTATCGTCAGCGAGTTGGAGGAAATCACCAATAACCTACCGCAAAACGGGCCCAGTGCGGCGTACGTAGCCAATCAAAGTGCTGCTACAACCCTACTGATGAAAGTCCTCCTCAATAAGGGTACATTTATCAATCGCCAATCTCCTACCTTTGCTGTGGAGGATATGAATCGCGTCGTTTCCCTAGCACAAGACATCACGGAAACTGGACACTATTCAATTTCAGCCGAAGGCAAGTATTTCGATAATTTTGCGCCTGATAACGACGTAAAGTCCACCGAAAACATTTACACCTTATACAACAAGAACGGTGAGCGAGGCGGAAATGTAGACCGCACCTGGAACACGATTGCGCATTACAACATGAATCCGGGAGGTTGGAATGGATGGTGCACCCTGTCAGACTATTACGACAAGTTCGAAAGCAATGATGAACGTCGCGGAATTTATTACGAGTATCCTGCCGACACGACATCCAACAGGAAACGCAATTACCATCGGCAAAACGTGGGCTTCTTTGCCGGCCAACAATACAACTGGAGTACCAATCAACCCTTGATGGCCCGAAACCCCGCATCTGCAAGATTATCGTTCACTCCGGAAGTAACGATTCGTACCTCGGGGGCAACTCTTGAGACGGCGGGAATTCGACCGATGAAATATGCTTTTGATTTCGCAGTGACGGGACAACGCAACAATGACTGGGTTGTTTTCCGATACGCCGACGTAATTTTGATGCAAGCCGAAGCGATGCTTCGGGGTGGAAACGGCGGTGCTCCGGAAGCGTTGAAATTGGTAAATGGACTACGCGAAAAGAGAGGTGTCTCGGCATTTCCCACGTTGGATTTGGACAATCTATTAGATGAACGAGCGAGAGAGTTATACTGGGAAGGTTGGAGACGACAAGATTTAATTCGATTCGGCAAGTTTTTAGAACCATGGCAGGAGAAGCAACTTACTGGAGATCCGAAGGTTCTGGTTTTTCCGATACCAAGCCAACAAATTGCCGTTAATCCGAATTTGACACAACACGAGGGATATTAG